>CAJUOA010000146.1 GCA_910587785.1 uncultured Oscillospiraceae bacterium
GCCAAGTCTTTGGCAGGGGCAGAAGGATTCGAACCCTCGGCACGCGGTTTTGGAGTGGATGTGGAAAAGACATGAGAGGACATACAACAGCCAGTTTTCCGCGCCGTTGAGCCGTTTGTGTTCCCGAAAAGTACGCCACAAAAGATTTTGATGATTTATTGATGATGTTGGATTTTCTCAGCCCTCAAAAAGGGCTTTTTTCATCTGCTTGTCTGAAAAAACTCTCAGAAAACTACATAGATAATACCATGCACACAAGCTAACTGTCAAGAGTTCGACAGCTCAAAATTTGCGCCGCTAAACAAAGAAAACAATCAATTGCATGAATCGCTCTCAAAAACTCTTGCAGTCCAACGCCCCTACCTGATATACTATAAGTCAAAGTGAAAATGAGGGGAGAAACATAGTGGATTTACGCGTTCTCGAATACTTCCTGATGACCGCCGAAGAAGGCAGCATCACCCACGCCGCCGAGCTCCTCCACGTCTCCCAGCCCACCGTTTCCCGGCAGCTGATGGACCTGGAGCGTGAGCTTGGCAAGACACTTTTCATCCGCACAAAAAAGAACGTCAGCCTCACAAAGGACGGCCTCCTCTTTCGTGAGACCGCCCGGGAAATTCTCGCCCTCTACCAGAAGGCCGTGCGGGAAGACACCGGCGCCGCGGAGCTCTCCGGCGAGCTGTACCTGGGCATGGGCGAGACCGGCTCGGTGCGATTTTTGGCAGAGCAGATCGCCGCCTTTCAAGTGCTGCACCCCAGCGTACACTTCCACCTGATATCCGAAAACGCCGACCGCATATGCGAGGATATCGAGAAGGGGCTGCTGGACGCGGGATTTGTCATGCGGAATGTGAATCCGGCCACCTTTGAGATACTTGAGCTGGGCCTGACGGAGACCTGGGGCGTGCTGGTGCCCGAGGGACACCCATTGGCCGGGGAGCCGGAGGTATCAGGCAGGCAGCTCCGGCAGGAGCGGCTGATATTGCCGGAGAACATTGTGTTCAAGCAGGAGCTCTTGCGCTGGCTGGGGCAGGGGACTGAAAGCCGGGTAGGGGCCACCTACAACCTCATCTACAACGCCTTCCCCCTGGCCCGAGCCGCCGGAGCGCTGATTGTCTGCCTGGGTACAGCCGGGGAGCGACAGGAGGGTCTGATTTTCCTACCATTCGCCAAGGGGAAGACCGCCTCGGCGTCACTGATATGGAAGAAAAAGCCCGTGCAGCCCCCGGCGCTGGAGGCGTTCTTTGAGCACATCATCCATACAGTTTTTGAATGATAACTCATTTGAAATAGATATTTCACATTTTACTGACCTTCTGTTATAATGTAGTCAACACAAAAACAGGAGGTCATTTTCATGAAAAACTTTTTCTATCACGCACCGGTAAAGGTACTGTTCGGCGAGGGCGGTGTTGACAAGTATCTGGCGGCAGAGCTGGCGGCTTACGGCAAAAATATCATGCTGGCTTACGGCGGCGGCTCCGTGAAGCAGAGCGGGCTCTACGACCAGCTGGTCAGCATTTTAGAGCAGGCAGGCAAGACTGTCGTTGACTTCGGCGGCATCACCTCCAACCCCACTTATGACATGGTGGTGAAGGGTGCTGAGACTGTCAAAAGCCAGAACGTAGACTTCATTCTGGCCGTGGGCGGCGGCTCGGTGATGGACTGTGTGAAGGTCATCTCGGCAGCGGCGAAGGCCCCCGGTGACTACTGGAAGCTGATTTTCGAGGACCATTACTACCCCATGAGCGGCACACCCTGGGGCGCTGTCGTCACCCTCTCGGGCACCGGCTCGGAAATGAACGGGCTGGGCGGTATCAGCAATAAGGCGCTGAACACGAAAGCCACCATGCCGGGCACCCCCGCCGGCTTCGCTATCTGCGACCCCAGCTACCTGCTGACTGTGCCCGAGAAACAGCTTGCCTCCGGCATTTTTGACAACCTGAGCCACTGCATGGAAACCTACTTCGGCCCCGGCGAGTGCGTGTCCGACGCCATGAACGAGGCCGTCATGCACGATATTATTGAGAATGCCCGGGCCTGGCGGAGGGACCCCAAGAATATCGAGATTCTCGGCAACCTCATGTGGGATTCCTCCCTGCCCCAGACGTTCCTCTTCAACTGCGGCAAGGAGGGCGGCTTCCAGTGCCACCCCATCGAGGCCCAGCTTTGCGCCTACACTGGCAGTAACCATGGCATGGCCCTTGCAGTCATACACCCCAGTTACTACCGGCACATTGTGAAGGATATGCCCGAAAAATTCGCCCGGTTTGGGCAGAGGGTGTTCGACTTAGACCCCGCCGGGAAGACCACTCAAGAGCTGGCGGACGAGGCTGTGGAGGCTGTGGCGAATTTTGTGAAGGAGCTGGGGCTGGACAGCAGCTTTACCGGGCTGGGGCTGAAGGTGGACGAGGATATCTTGCGCAAGGTCGCGGAGAGTTGCGGCGTGAACGAGAGTATGCCCCGGGTGCTGCCCAGGGAGGAAATTTTTCAGATGTTGAGGGAAGTCATGTAACCAAAAGGAGGAAGAACCATGAGCGGCACACTGTTCCCCAAAGGCGGGCCGAACCCCGCCGGAGCCTATTTCACCGGGCAGTCCTATCTGTCTGCCTTGAGCGAGGCGGGCGTGCAGATCTTCAATGTCACCTTCGAGCCGGGATGCCGGAACTTCTGGCACATCCACCACGCCAAGTCCGGCGGCGGGCAGATACTGCTCTGTACCCAAGGCCGGGGCTGGTATCAGGAGTGGGATAAAGAACCCAGGGAGCTTCGCCCCGGGGACGTAGTGAACATTCCATCAGAGGTCAAGCACTGGCACGGCGCGGCAAATGACAGCGAATTTGTCCATGTGGCGGTCGAGGTGCCCGGGGAGGATTATTCTACCCAGTGGTGCGAGCCGGTCAGCGACGAGGAATACAGCAAACTGCCCTGAACAGGAAAGGAGCAAGAGAGAATGGACACTAAGAAGATATTTCCGGGTCTCGCCCAGACCGACCCGGAGTTCGCTCAAATTTTCACAAACTTCGCCTTTGGTGAGGTGCTGAGTATTTCCCCAGAGCTGGAGCCTCTGGCGGAACCCACCCGCTATCTGGCAATCTTAGCCACCCTGCTGGGCTGTCAGGGGCTGGATGCCTTCCGGCTCATGCTGCCCCTGGCCCTGGACGGCGGGCTGACCCCCATAGAGGTGAAGGAAACTGTGTACCAGGCCGCGGCCTATCTGGGATTGGGCCGTATGCTGCCCTTCCTGGACGCGGTCAACGAGGAATTGACCCGCAGGGGCATAGCCCTGCCATTGGAGCCCCAAGGCACCGTCGAGCCCGAACAGCGCCGGGAGGCGGGGAACCAGGTGCAAGTGGAGGCATTCGGTGAGGGTCTGCGTGAGAGCTGGAAGCAAGGCCCCAAGGAGAAACGGCACATCAATAGCTGGCTTGCCAGCAACTGCTTTGGTGACTACTATACCCGCAAGGGGCTTAGTCTGCCTCAGCGGGAGATGATCACCTTCTGCTTCCTGGCGGCACAGGGCGGCTGTGAACCCCAACTTACCGCCCATGCCCGGGCTAATATGACCGTGGGTAATGACCGGCTTTTCCTGATCCAGGTGGTCAGCCAGTGCCTGCCCTATATCGGCTATCCCAGAAGCCTGAACGCCCTGAACTGCATCGAAAACGCTTCAAAATAATCAAGGAGGAAAACATCATGGTTCTTTACTTCACCGCCACCGGCAACAGCCTTTATGCCGCAAAGCAGTTCGACATGGAGCTGGTCAGCATCCCCCAGGAGCTGAAAAAGACGGAGCGTCATTATAAGGCTGATTCTATCGGCATCGTTTGCCCGCTCTATGAGCTGGATATGCCCGAGGTCATCAAGGAGTTTATCAAAAACTCGGAGTTCGAGACAGATTACTTTTACATCGTCATCACCTACGGCTGCCACCACGGCGGCGTGGCTGAGCGGGTACAGGAGTATCTTACAAGTATCGGCAAAAAGGCCGACTACATCAACACCGTTATCATGCTGGACAACGCCCTGCTGGTGTTCGACATGGAGGAACAGAAAAAGCTGGAGCCTGAGAAGAAGGTTGACGATCATTTAGCCGCCATCAAGGCCGACATCGATGGCAGAAAGCGGGAGATACAGTTCGCCTCGCAAGGTGAGAAAGACTTCTATCAGGGGTTTGTCAGCATGATAAAAGAGAATGGCCCCATGCTGGCAAAGCCCTACTACCGGGTGACGGAGGACTGCATCGGCTGTGGTATATGCTCACGGGTGTGCCCAATGGGGTGCGTAAACGTGAGAGAGGGCAGGGCCGAACACGACTATACCGACTGTGCCAGCTGTATGGCCTGCATCCACGCCTGCCCACAGAAGTCCATACAGTTCGCCACGTTTAAAGAGGTCAATCCTGAGCACCGCTACCGCAACCCCAACATCCCGCTCAGGGAGATTATTGCGGGGAACTGTCAGAAGTAAAGGAGGACAAACCATGTACCCATACAAAACCTTCACCGTTGTCACCGACAACGGCCCCTATATCACCAAACTCATCCTCAAGGCCCCGGAAACTGTCCGGGCCGAGTGCATAGACAAAGACACCTTCTCCGTCTACGTGGAGCGCATCGACCCCAAGACCGGCAAGGGCTTCCTTGAGAACCACACCTGGCCCGGTCCGAAGATTTTTCCTTCCCAGGGCTACCGCCCGGTGTCGGCGGCGTACCCCTGCGACGAGAACGGCGGTAAGGTCTACCAGTCGGGGCACATCGCTCTGGAGATGCCCTACCAGATGGGCGCTCCCATCGGCTACTCTATGGCGGCGAGCCTCCGGGAGGGCGGCTACAACGCCCTGGTGGAATGCCGCTACCGGGTCACCCAGGTGAAGGATATCCCCGGCGAGGTGCCTATAAACGGCTGGATATTCGACGAGTCCCAGGGGGATATCTGCCCACAGCTGAGGGGCTGGCAGAATGGGTGCTCCCACTATGAGCCGCTCCCTCTGAACTACGGCTATTTCACCCCGGACTTGGACCATGCCAAGCAAAGCTTCACCGCCCTGGACAGCAACTACGGCGACGAGTGGGAGCATACCTTCCCGGAGAAGCTGCCCCTGGTGATCTGGCTCCACGGCCACGGCGAGGGCGGCGATGACCCGGCTTTGGCCTACACCGGCAACAAGGTGGTGGCCATCTCCTCCGACGATATTCAACGCAAGCTGGGCGGCGCGGGCTATGTGCTGGCCCCCCAGTGCCCCACCTTCTGGATGAATTCCGGTGCGGTGAACCATCAGGATCCCAAGGAGCTTACCAGCAGCAAAAGTATGTACACCGAGGCGGTGAAGGCCGTGATTGACGAGTTCATCGACCTTCACCCCGACATCGACCGGGACAGGGTGTACATCGGCGGCTGTTCCAACGGCGGGTTTATGACCATGCGGATGCTTCTGAGCTACCCGGACTTCTTTGCCGCCGCCTATCCGGTGTGCGAGGCCCTGCGGCCCAGCGACTTCTCAGAGCAGGATATTGAGAACCTCAAACACCTGCCTATGTGGTTCACCCAGGCCGAGAACGACCCAATCGTGCCTCCGGACGGTCTTGTGCTGCCCCTGGTACGGCGGCTGAAGGCGGCGGGTGCGGAGAATGTCCATGTTTCCCTGTTTGAGCGGATCGTGGACCAGTCCGGGCTGCATAAGGACGGCCAGGGCAGGCCGCTGGAGTATATGGGGCACTTCTCTTGGATACACACCTTTAACGATGACTGTGTGTATGATCTGGATGGGACGAGAGTCATGCACGAGGGGCGGCCGGTGACCTTGTGGCGCTGGATGGGGAGGCAGTGCAGAAAATAGAGGGACATACGGAAAAGGGCATGCCAGAAAACACCTAACATCAACCAAGCAACAGGCTGTTGAGCCATGTGAGGGCGCTGTCAGACGATTTGAGGCAGTGGTAGAGAAATTGACCGACCACAGGCAAAACACCGTGTTGTGGCATTTGTGGCGATTTGTGAGGGATGATTACCACAGTGCAGATATGCAGGACTCTGAAAGATTTTCCCGCCTCAAAGGGCGTAGAAAACCGTCAAAAAGACAAGCAGGTTAAAGCGCGGGGGAGATCGGAAGAGCGTCGTGTAGGGAAAGAGTGTAGATCTCGGTGGTC
>CAJUOA010000147.1 GCA_910587785.1 uncultured Oscillospiraceae bacterium
GCAGGCGGAGTTTAACATTCTGCCAATCTTGCCAGGGGAGCGCGCAGAAGTTCGGCGGCAGAGCACTATCCAGGCATGGCAGGGAGTCGCGGGCCCCTCCGGCCCAAGAGGAGTGGGGGTGTCCAGAGGGGGCAAAGCCCCCTTGGCGGCTTTTTGGTGACTTTTTGGCCGTGCAAAAAGTCACCGGGGTCCGGGGCGAGGAGCCCCGGGCCTTCGTCGGAGATGGCATTCATTCGGAAGAAACAAAAGCAGGATAATTCTATAGACATCCTTCCTTCTATCTGATATACTATGCCCACGAGCGAAACCCAAAACTACAAGGGGAACGAGGAGAGAAAAAACGATGAACAAACCTGTAACATTCGCCATCTGCGGCTGTGGCAACCGTGGCCTGGAGGCCTACGCTACCTTCCAGACCCAGCACCCGGAGAAAATGAAGATCGTCGCCGGAGCCGACAGCCGCCCCGGTCAGCTCGCCCTCCTGCGCGAGCGCTACGGCGTCGCCGAAAACATGTGCTTCTCCAGCGATGAGGAGCTCCTGAACCAACCCAAACTCGCCGACGTCATGATCATCTCCACCCAGGACCGCCAGCATGTGCCCGAGGCCCTCCAGGCCCTGGATAAGGGCTACCACATCCTCCTGGAAAAGCCTATCTCCCCTGAACTCGACCAGTGCATCGCCCTCCGGGAGAAGGCCAAAGAGACCGGCCGCATTGTCGTCGTCTGCCACGTCCTGCGCTACACAAAGTTCTACTCTACCCTGGAGCAGCTCCTCCGCCGCGGCGACATCGGCAAGATCCAGACCATCGACGCCATGGAACACGTCGGCTATTGGCACTACGCCCACAGCTTCGTTCGCGGCAACTGGCGCCGCTCCGACGAGACCAGCCCCATGATCCTCGCCAAGAGCTGCCACGATATGGACATCCTCCGCTGGCTCGCAGGCGAGAAGTGCCTCCGCGTCCAGAGCTTCGGCGGCTTGGACTACTTCCGCGCCGAAAACGCCCCCGCCGGTGCCGCCCTCCGCTGCCTCGATGGCTGTAAGGCCCGGGACAACTGCCCCTATGACGCGGAAAAACTCTACATCACCGGCGAGCGGTGCAGCTTCAAGAAGGTGGGCGACGGCTGGCCCTGCAACGTCCTTGCAAGCGAACCCACCGAGGAGAAGGTCTGGGACGCCATCCGTACCAGCCCCTACGGCCGCTGCGTCTTCCACTGCGACAACGACGTGGTGGACCACCAGACCGTGAACATGGAGTTTGAAAACAACATCAACGCCACCTTCACCATGACCGCCTTCACCGACCACAACTACCGCACCATCAAAATCACCGGCACCCTGGGCGATATCGAGGGCGATATGCTCAAAAAGCAGATCATCGTCCACCGCTTCGGCCACCCCGAGGAGATCATCGACACTACCATCACCGACCCCTCCCTCGCCGGTCACGGCGGCGGCGACGGCGGCCTCATGGAGCAGTTCTGCGACCTCGTCGCCAACGGCGGCACCAATGCCCTTACCAGCATCGACGCCTCCGTGGAAAGCCACGTCATGGCCCTCGCCGCCGAGGCCTCCCGCCTCCAGGGCGGCAAGACCATCGAGCTGGCGGAGTTCGAGAAGTAAGAAAGCTTGCTGTCGTTAGAGGGTGTAGGGGCGCACAGTGTGCGCCCGCCCGTCTGACGGTGCTTTGAATGGACAACATACCTCCAGACAAAAAAGGGACCACCCCGACTGGGATGGTCCCTTTTTTCACTGCTAACGCTTCATTTCCAATTTGACAGACGACGCCACTGCATAGATGACCATGATAACCACGCTCAAACCAGCAACAGCAAACACCCACAGCCATCCGGTTGCAAAATACACAGCCAACAGCAGACAGGTCACTCCAATGAGAAGAAAAGCAAAACCTGATTGGCGGTAGTACGGTCTTTTTGCCCCATGATCCTGGTCCATCCTTTTGCGCTCCTCCGGACTTGCCCACAGGTAGGCATTGTTAAACAGGTATCCTTTACCCTTGAATTGAAACCAACTGATTACAAAGAAGCCAACGGCTATTCCCAGGAAAATAAGGCAGACTATGATCCTCATGATGCTCCCTCCAATGTTTCACGTGAAATCATCATCTCACCCCTGCACATCCAGCTCCCCGCCCGTCTCCACCGGAGCCTCCGGCGCGGCCTGGGCGGCGTACTGCTCGATGGCGCTGTCCAGAGACCGGCTTGCTGCGGCCCCCAGAGCCTGGGCCTGCTCCCTCAGCTCCAGCCTCGTAGCGGTGAGCTGGGCATTCTGCCGCTTGTCGATCTCCGCCTCCCGCAGGTACCCGCTCTCCCGAATGGCCCGCTGGGCCCTGCGGCGGCGGAGCTCCTGCCGCTCCCGCGCGGCCTCCTCCTCGCTTGCCCGCTTCTGACGGCGCTCCAGGACCGCCTCCCGGTCCAGGTCCCGTTTCTTCTTCTCGCCCCGGCGGACAGCCTTCTGTAACTGCCGAATCGCCCCCCGGATAGCCGGGGCGTTGTCCGGGTCCGTGCGCAGAGCGGCCCGCAGCTGGGCCATGCGCCGCCGGGCGTACCCCGAGGCCGCGTTCACCTGGGAGCGGTTCTTCGCCCGGCCCAGACGGCTGTAAGCCTCCAGGGCGGCGTCGCCGTAGTTGGTGTTCCGGGTCTCCTTCTGGAATTTGTCCAGGTTTTTCCGGTGGGCCTCAATCTTCTCCCGGGACTCCCGGATCATCTCCGTCACCGTCTGATGCTCCCGCTCCTGCCGGACCGGCTGGGCGGAACAGACGCCGCTCTGTTGACTGCCGCTCACACCTTGGATACTCATATGCCCGCCCTCCTTTTTGATACTGTTTCCGATTCTGCACAAACTTTTCCGCCCTACACCGCAAACAGGTCCACGATCGGCCCCTTGCTGTAGTCAAAGGGCTTCTTCCCGTGGGCGGCCTCCCAGAGACTGCGGCCGATATCCTCGCTGTAGTGGTCGAACATCCACTCTTTGAAGTTGCTCTTCAGATTCGCCTTGAAATTGGCGTAGATGGTAAACGCCAGCCGGGTCTCCTCGCTCCAGACCTTCCAGAGTCTGGGGCTGATGACCATATTCTCCGCGTACAGCGGCAGGATGCGGGAGAGATAGAACCGCACCTTCTCCGGCGGCGCGCTGGCCAATTGCCGGAACAGCTCCCCGTAGACCTCCAGATCCTCCTCCAGACAGCTTAGGAGCACCCAGGACCGCCCCTTCTCCGGAAAGGCGGTGATAGACAACCGGCGGGCAGGTCCGTTCTTCGCCGTGTGGAGGATCTTCGCCCCGTCCATGTCGTAGTCCGGCGGGCGGTAGGCATAGACCGCAAAGGCCATGCTCCCCTCCAGGGACACCGCGCAGGTGGCAAGACCCCCGTAGGTCTTCTTTAAGAGCTCCTGGTCAAAGACCGCCTTCACCGGCTCCAGCTCCCCGATGGCCTTCTGCGTGGCCCGGTAGAGGGTGATCAGCCGGGGCAGGCGGAAGAGAAACGGCCTCTGCTTGAAATTCCTCTGGAAGGACCGCAGGACTGTCAGCTGCTTGGCGTACTCCGTGGCAAAGGCCCGGTAGGCGTAGAGGAACACCTCCTCCCGGCTCTCCGGGTCGAAGCGCCCCTTGCCCAGGAGGGAGAACGTCGACGCGTGGCGCTCGCAGAAAAACGCCTCCGTCACCGCGTTCTTTACCGGCACCTTCACAAAGTCCGTCAGCACGATGGGCTCGTCGTCCTCGAACCTGATGACCCGGGGCTCCACATCCCGGTCCATCACGTATACCTGTTTATCGGCCCCAGCAAGCAGTTCCATTACCCCCTCCGCCTGGAGGGGCCGGGAATTTCTCACCATGCCCTTACACCCCGCCTGGTCCGGGTGGATGCACACCCGGGTCACAGGACGCCGCAGGAGCTCCAGGAGCTGCCCGTCCAGGCTCCGGTCCATGTCCAGTGACGCCTGGTTGTCCTTCCCCTTACAGCACATGCCGTACTTCCTGCCGCTCCCGCAGGGACAGGGCTCGTTTCTGCTGATCCAGTAGTTTTCAAAGAGCTTCATCGCGCTCCCCCTCCTCTCCTGCCAGTGTGTCATTTTATCGTATTATAGCAGATATCGCGGGGCATTACCAGGATAAATTTGGGAGCACGCCAAAAACACCAAGAAGCCCCGCCTTGCGGCAGGGCTCCCTGGTGTGTGTTGTGTGTGTTTTAGGAGGGAGAAATCGCATCGGGTTTTATCCCTTTGCTGATTGTATCTTAGCGGAACAATAAGAAGAAATCATGAAATCCATGTAAACAAATTATGAACTTCTCAAATTTCTTTGCGTCTGCCGGTCCGGACCCTGCGGGGGCGTTGGACGGGGGGCCGGGAGGTGCCGCTGTTAATCTTTCTCCTCCGGACGGCTCATGTAATGCTCCTCCGCGTTCAGGAGGGCGTTGGAGAGGAGGAGTTTTACCGCGTCAATGCTCTCCGCGCCTTTTTTCTCCAGCAGGGTCAGGGCAAAGTCGATGGTTCCTACCAGGTTCGCATACTCTTTTTCATAGTCGAACATAAATTTTCTTCTTATATTGCGTCAAAAATGAGTTATAATTTCGTCATTCCTCCATATAAAGATAACATGACATTATAATAATGTCAATAGTTCGTCAAAATTTCGGAGGAATGTTTATGGCAAAAGATGATTTAGCGCGGTATACGCTAAGAGTTCCAAAGGAGATTTTAGATAAATTAGGTCACATTGCGGAATACAATGGTAGGACCAAAAATAAAGAACTGGAACAGATGATAAAGGCTCGAATTACCGCATTTGAACAAAAACATGGAGAAATTAGCATAGAGAAAGAGGATTGAGCCCCCCGCTCAATCCTCTTTCTTTTTTATTCCTCGAACACCGTTTTCAGGTCCACCTGGAACCCCTCCAGCACTCCCACTGGCACGGAGGCATCCGATCTGTAGACAACGGCAGGGGAGCGGTATTTTCCATCCTCCAAGGTGTGGACTGTCACCGTCTGGGTATCCGGGTCCACGATCCAATACTCCCGGACTCCAGCCCGCTGGTAGATGTTGTACTTGCTCAGCAGGTCCAGGCGGCGGGTGGTTTTGGAGAGGATTTCAATCACCAGGTCCGGCGCACCGCGGACGCCCCGCTCATCCAGCTTCTTCGGGTCGCAAACCACCAGCAGGTCCGGCTGGAGCACCGTGCTCACATTCCGGGAGCTGTCCCCCTCCTCCTCGAAGATGCGCACGTCAAAAGGTGCATTGTAGACCCTACACGTTTTTCCAATTAAATGATTTCCAAACTGCCTCCCCAACTCAAGGCTGATCCTCTGGTGGCTTCGGGAAGGCGAATCAAGGGCTATTGGATAGCCGTCATAGAGCTCATACCGCACATCCTCCTCCCAGGAGAGCAGGTCCGCGTAGGTATACCGTTTTTCCGCAGGTAATGCTGTCATAGTGATCCCTCCTCAGTCTTTCAGCTTCTGCCACTCGCTGACCGCCAGGCGGTCGCAGCGCTCGTTGTAGGGGTTGTCGGCGTGGCCCTTGACCCAGTGGGTGCGCACGTCGTGGACCTCGCAGAGGTCCAGCAGGACCGCCCAGAGGTCCGGGTTCAGGGCGGGCTTCTTGTCGCCCTTCACCCAGCCCCGGGCCCGCCAGCCCTTTGCCCAGCCCTTGGAGAGGGCGTCGATGACATACTTGCTGTCGGAGTAGAGCTCCACGATACAGGGCTCCTTCAGGGTCTGGAGCGCCCGGATCACCCCGGTGAGCTCCATACGGTTGTTGGTGGTGTTCTTCTCGCCGCCGCTCATCTCCTTGGTGTGGGGGCCGTACTGGAGGATGGCTCCCCAGCCCCCGGGCCCCGGGTTCCCGGAGCAGGCGCCGTCGGTGTAGATGGTGATGGTTTTCATGGTTTTGTTACGCTTCCTTTTCCATTTTGCCCGTAATCTATCTATAGCATAGCAGACTTGGTCAAAAATGGCAACTACAAAATCTAATACAGCTTCAAGGGCCCGCTCCTTTCCCCCATAAAACGGAGCGAAAAACATCGTCAGAGCCGCTAGAAGAAAGGCAGGAGATATTAGACATCTTGCGAAAATAAGGTGCAGTGGTAAAATAGGGGCATGAAA
>CAJUOA010000148.1 GCA_910587785.1 uncultured Oscillospiraceae bacterium
CTGACCAGAGCCAGATTCTACGCTGTTCAGGATTTGACCCGAGAAAAACAGCGATTTGCTAACTATTTGTTTTTGAAATGCTCTGGTATCGCCCAGGATAAGGACATAGCAAACACCAGCGCCACCACTCTTGCGCTTATGGAACGGTTTGAAACCGTGGATGAACTCGCTTACGCCGACTTGGATGAACTGACTGCGTTCATTAATGAAAAGGGCCGCAACTTCGCTGATCCTGCCGCAAAGGCGAAGGCAATCCAAACCGCTGCCAGAAACTCCTATCGCCTGCCTGTTACTGTAAATAACTCTGTAAATCAGGCGATGGCCGTTTCTACCGCCACCATGCGGGCCTTGGAAAAGCAGATCAAGGTTTTGGACAAGGCTATTGAGCAGCAGTTCAAAATCATCCCTAACACGCTTACTTCTATCCCAGGCATTGGCAAGGTCTACTCTGCCGGTATCATCGCCGAGATTGGCGACATCAACCGTTTTCAATCCCAGGCCTCTGTGGCTAAGTTCGCCGGTCTCGTCTGGACCCAGCACCAGTCCGGGGAGTTTGAAGCCCAGGACAGGAAACTCATCAAGTCCGGCAACCGTTTCCTCCGCTACTATCTGCTGGAAGCCGCCAACTCCGTGAGAAGATGCGACTCTGAGTTCCGGCGCTATTACGCCCTCAAGTTCAAGGAGGTCAACAAGCACCAGCACAAACGCGCACTCGCTTTAACTGCCAGATAACTGGTCCGGCTCGTCTTTCGACTGCTGAAAGACGACCGCCTGTATAAACTCCCGGAGGGCTGAGCCATCGCTCACCATCCTGGTTTGGCAGGCCCTGCCTCGAAATTTTTTCAAAATTTATGGGTAGGGCTTTGGTTAGTGTTGTCTTTTCTCGCTCCAACGCCCCTTTCACGCTCGTTCTTCTCTGAATTTTCTTTCAATTTCCTCTTGACTTCATACCACTGGACTCGCATGAAAAGGCCCTGATATCCAATCCACCTGTCTCCTGGACGTCCGCTAAAATCTCAATCGAAAAACCATATCTCCTGCCGTGATCTGATCTCCGCTGCGCAGTACTGCCGGCTGGGCAATTGCCGTGCTGTTGATAAATGTTCCACTCTGCGAACCAAGGTCTTCCAGCCATACCGAGCCGCCGGAAAAGAATACCCTGGCATGCCGGGGGGATACGCCCTCCTCCTGCAGCGGGATTCCACAGTCCGGATCGCTGCCAATCACCAGCTCCTCCCGCAGTTCCAGGTCCGCAGGCACCCCCCTCGGCTCTCCCTGAAGAATCTCCAAGCGCATGTAGATTCCGGCAGGAGCGGTGATCTCCTCCCCGGGTACCTCCGCCAGAGGCAGGGAGGCAGGCGCGGCAGCTCGTTTTCTTTTAGCCAGCAGCACTGCAGTGAGGACCACGGTAAAAACCGCCGCAAGGACCGCCGCAGCCCCAAGAATCGGAAGGACCGGCCAGCCGCCGCCCTTAAGCGTGCCCGCCTCCAGCCGGACTGTCCCGCCGGAGGCGGCGGCCTGACTGTCCGGCAGGGACGGGGCCTGCGCAGGAGGAGCCGTCTCCGCACCGTCCCAGGCGGGAAGTTCTACCTCCGTTTCCACACGGCAGAGCAACTCTCCGCCGGAGGCCAGCGTCACCGCCGCCGTCTCTACTCCGCCGGAAAACATCCCGCCGGACAGATCAAAGCCGGTGACAAACAGCTTCCCGGATGCCTCCGTCAGTGCGGTCCCGGCATCCTTGGGCGAGAGTTCCTCTCCCAGCACCTGGTGGACTCCGCCGGAGGCGGCGGCCAGATTCCCCATGCTCTCCAGCGACTGCACATCGTCGCCCAGCCCGATGGAGTGGAGTATCACATCGGACTGCTCCACCCGCTCCCAAAGCTCCTCATAGGGCATGCCGCCGCTGGGATCGTACTGCACCCCGTCGGACAGCACCACCAGACACCTCAGCTCATTTCCCTCCCTGGGAACAGACTCAAAATAGCTGACCGCCTGATTGATGGCGGTGTGCAGCCGCGTCACCCGCTCGTCCAGCGGAAGACCTTCCACCGCCTCCGCCAGCTCCTCCGCAGGAACGTCCTCATTTGCAACCGCGAACGCATCCCCGAAGGACGCTAAAATAAACCGGCTGTCCTCCCCGCCGGACTGGGCCAGGCTTTCCGCGAAATTCTCTACATCCTCCCGGAAGGCGGGCATAGAATCGGAGTTGTCCACCAGCAGAAGCCAGGTCACCGGAGCCCCAGCCTGGCGCACAGTTTCCAGACGACAACCGGCGGAAAAGGTCTGGTTCCTGATCTTGACCTCCGCCTTAGTGATGGGTTGGTCCGTCCCATCGATGGACATATAGGTATACAGCGTCCCATCATACACAAAGGCGCGGATGATCTCCGCGCCGGCGGCAGCCCGGGCGGGAAGGCACAAAGCCGCCGACAGCGCCAGGGCCAGCGCCCCGGAGAGAAAACGTCTCATAGTCACTCCTCCACAAAAATGGTGATCAGGGAGAAATTATCATTTCCCGGCGGTGTGCGGCGGATATGCCGCAGGAGCATCAGCTTCGCCCACTGCTCCGGCGTCTCCGCCTTCAGAAGGTCCGCCAGGATCTCCTCCTGATAGACATACTCCCAGAACCCATCGGAGCACAGCAGGAACGCGTCTCCCTCCGCCGGGACGCACTCTGCCGCCTCCGGCCTGCAGGGTTCCCGGCCCAAGGTCCGCAGCAGCCGGGGGCGGTCGTCATCGTGGTAGACGTCCATGCGGCTGATCTCGCCGCCCAGGTACTTCATGTAGGAGACGGAGTGGTCCCGTGTGACCTGGGTCAGCGTATCCCCGGAGAACCGGTACAGGCGGGAGTCCCCCACGTGGGCCCACACCGCCCGGTCCGGCGTCACGGAGAGGGCAACGGCTGTGGTCTTCATGTCCTCCTGTCCCGGGACCGCCTGCCGGTCTATGACGGCGGCGTTGGCCGCCTGGAAGATGGCGCACAGCTCCCCGGCATCCGGATTTCCTGCGACGATGCCTTCGTAGAGAGCGTCCGCCGCCAGGGCGGAGGCCACCTCTCCACATCCATGGCCCCCCAGCCCGTCCGCCAGAACAAATATCCCCCGGTCCTCCCCGGCGCAGCAGCGGACGCTGTCCTCGTTGTGCTCCCGTCCACCCTGATTGGTGTAACAATATGCGGATAGCTTCATGGCTTACTCCAGATCCACATACACGGTGTTGTCCGTTTCTCCCAGGTAGAAGGAACTCCTGGGAGGCAGCTTCACCGGCGTGTTGGGGGCGATCCGCTGTCCGTTGGACAGGAATGTTCCGTAGGTAGAGTTCAAGTCGGTGACCACGAACACGCTCTCCCGCTGGTCGTAGTAGACCTGACAGTGCCTGCTGCTGACGCCCGGCGTGCCGTCCTGATACACCAGACGGCAGAGGTTGGCGTCCCGGCCCAGCTGCACCGGACTGCCGTGAAGCTGGACCACCATGCCCCCGTGCTGGGGTGCCATGGATCGGAGGAGGGGAGACCCAGTCTGATTGCGAGCCGCCTGAACTGCGGGAGCAGCCTGGGCGGTTTTCTTTTTCCTGTTCAGGAGAACCGCAACAACTATGACGATGAGAAGCAGCATGGCCCCGGCAGCAATACCGATATAGAGTACGGGAATCCCACCCCCGGCCTTCTCCTCCGCCACGGCATAGGGGACGCTGTTCTTATCCAGCAGGGGCAGGACCTCGCTGACGCTGACGGCGTAAAACAGGTTGGTGTCCAGCTTGGACCCGGCGGTATTGATGCCGATGACCACGCCGGAGCCATCAAAGAGGGGCCCGCCGGAGTTGCCGCCTCCCAGGGAGGCATCGGTCTGAATCAGCTTGCGGCCGGTGCCGCTCTCGGTGAGGAAACGGCTGATGCTGCCGGTGGTGACGGTGGCATCCTTCTGGCTGAAGGAGTTCACCGCTGCGACGGTGAGGTCGGCGGCGGCGGGATAGCCCACGGCGTAGGCCTGGCTGCCCAGGCTGCTCTCCTGGGGAACCCGCATTTGCAGGGGGATGCGCTTGTCGGTGGCCTCCGCCAGGCGGAGGATGGCCACATCCTTCTCCGCGTCGTAGTCCACCAGATAGGCCTCGGCCTCGTCGTCCTTGTCGAAGAGTACATGGAGTTCCCCGCCGCCCAGGGCCTTGCCCGCCAGAATAAACTCCTCTATCACGTGGCAGTTGGTGACGATATACTGGGGGTTCTCCCCCTCCGCGCCGATGAAGAAGCCGGTGCCCCGCCAATAGCTCATTTTACCGTCATCGTCCGGCGCGC
Source organism: uncultured Oscillospiraceae bacterium (assembly GCA_910587785.1). Classification (GTDB taxonomy): domain Bacteria; phylum Bacillota; class Clostridia; order Oscillospirales; family Oscillospiraceae; genus Pelethomonas. The sequence goes on from CAJUOA010000148.1 coordinate 4,292, forward strand.
CGGTGGTGATCATGATGATGCCGTCCAGGGCCGACTGGTCAAAGGTCGCCAGGGCCGGTACAGCGCTCAGGCACAAGATCGCTGCGGCCAGCAGCGCCGGCACAAGATTTCTCCACTTTTTCATATCCATTCTCCATTCATTATTTTTACCGGCAGGCAATCAAAATGCCAGTGTAGTTGTCCTGCTCTGGCACGCCCTTCTCCAGTACCATATGCTCCAGCAGATCTGCCCCTTCCTTCGGCGCAAGGGTCATGGCCTCCAGCAGTTCCGGCGGCGTGAGTACCTCGCTGATCCCATCAGAGCACAGCAGCAGGGCATCCCCCCGCTTCAAGGTCAAAGGCCGCAGATTCAGATCCACCTCCGCCAGCCGGTCGATGCCTATAAAGGAGGACAGGCGCCGGGCGTCTTCGTCCTGTTCTGCCTGGGCTTTGTCAATGACCGGCTGCTCCAGCTCCTGAAGATACAGCTGGTTGAGGCAGGTGTGCTCCCGGTTGAGTTGGAACACGCCGCCATCCCGGGCCAAGTAGATGGCGCTGTCCCCCACGCTGAGCCAGTGGAGCCGGTCCTTCAGAAGGTGGACCGCCACAAGCGTGGTGCCGCTGCGTCCGCCGAACTGGCGGTACACGCTGTCGCTGACCACATGCACACTCTGATAAAACCACTCCGGAGCGCCCATCTTCGGGTCCCGCTCCCGGAAGAGTTGGATAAAGAAATCCGCCGCCCATTCGCTGGCCTGCCTGCCGCCCTCCATACCGCCCATGCCGTCGGCCACCAGGGCAAAGATCCCTTGGCTGGACAGCTCCGCCAGGGCGGTGGCGTTCAGCACAGCGAAGGAGTCCTCCTGTTCCTCCCGCTCCCCGATGCCCTGGAGGTTGGCCACATGGATGGCCAGGGGGCCGGTTCCCTCCGGCGCATCTGGTTTTGCCGCTGGCTGTACAGGTATGCTTTCCGCCGGTCTGGACCTGCGGAACAAGGCGTCAAACAGTCCCATCGCTCTCCTCCGCCTTCCAGGTGAACTTCTCCCCGCACAGGGGGACGAACAGCAGTCTGGTCTCTCCGAAGTCGATGATGTCGTAGGCACACAGGGGCATGGGGGCGAAGACCTCCTCATTGTTGAGATAGACGATATTCCGTCCCTCACCTGGGAGGAGGTTAAAGCGGTTGTTCTTCTCGCTGTAGCTGATCTTGGCGTGGTTCTCGGCGGAGATTTTCAGATCTCCAGTAACCATAATGTCCATCCGCTCGCTGCGCCCGATGGCGTTGATGCCGCCCCGGATGGTGTAGCTCTTCCCCTTGCTGGGTCCCGCTACGCAGGCCAGCCAGCCCACCACCGGGTCGAAGCCCATCTGGGACTGCATCATGCCCACGGTCTTATTGGCCGCCATGACACTGACGCCGGGGGCGGGCGGCGGGGTCTGGACCGGCTCCGGCCGGGGCTCGCCGTAGCCTCTGGGAGGCGCGGTCTTCTGGGGCGCGGTCACGGAGATGCCCGACAGGGGGGCGGTCTTCTGGGGCGCGGTCACGGATGGTCCGGAGAGGGGAGCGGTGCGTCTCGCCGCCGTCACCGGACGGCCAATGGGGGCGGTGCGCCCCGCCGAGGCCACGGTGATCCGCTGGCCCCCGTTGCAGTAGGGGCAGGCGGGGTATTGATCGGGGTCGTAGAGGTGGCCCCGGCCGCATTCGATCTGGGACATGGCGTTTCCTCCTGTTACTATATATTTGCCCCATGTTCGTGGCAGCCAGCCACAGGCGAG
>CAJUOA010000149.1 GCA_910587785.1 uncultured Oscillospiraceae bacterium
TATTTCATGCCCCTATTTTACCACTGCACCTTATTTTCGCAAGATGTCTAATGAAAGGATAAGCAGCAGCCCATCTACCAGCAGATACGCTGACAGATGGGCTGTTATTTTATAGAAACATGATTAAATGCAGATTACCTTTTAGCTGTCACCACAGGTGTTGTTTCTGTAACAGTGTCGCCACCAAATGAATTACTTGCCTTGAAGTGGACTTTAGCATAATATTTATACCCAACGGTGCCACTATACGAGATATCTTTTGCATGAATCCGTAAGCGTCAAACTTCCCCACGCCTTGCCAGAACTGAGAGGAAATGAGAAAATACAATAGAGTCTGGTGTAGTGCCGTGTACTCTCAGGTAGTATCCAGCACTACATGTAATCGGAGTATTTTCTTTTTTTGGGGGGGTAAAATATGGAGCGAGGGCTTCAAAAAGCAAACCATTATAACCAACTGGCAGAATGGGTGCAGCGAGTGGAGGCCTGCCGAAAAAGCGGACAGAAGGTCAGCGAGTGGTGCTCAGAACAGGGCATCCCGGTGTCGACCTACTACAGCTGGCAGCGAAAAGTGTTTCAGGCGGCAGCAACAGAGCCAGAGGTGTGTTTCACAGAAATTTCAGCCAGACCGGCAGGCAGAGGAACAGCGGCAAGCATAGAAATCGGAGAGCTGCGGATCGAGATACATGCAGGAGCAGACGCGGAAACAGTCCGGGCCATCATCCAGGTGCTGAAAGAATGCTGACAGATTTTAAGGGAGCGGATCATGTGTACATAGCCTGCGGATACACGGATCTGCGTCGGGGAATAGACGGACTGGCCAGCCTGGTACAGCAGCAGTTTGAGCTGGACCCATTCAGTAATACGCTGTTTCTGTTCTGCGGCAGAAGGCGGGACCGGATTAAGGGACTGTACTGGGAGGAAAACGGCTTTATTCTGCTGTACAAACGGTTGGAGAGCGGCAGCTTCCAGTGGCCGAGGAATGGCGCGGAGGCACGGGAGTTAAGTGCGCAACAGTACCGGTGGCTGATGGAGGGACTGAGCGTGGAGCAGCCAAAGGCACACCGGCCTGTGGAAGGACTCAGCATGAAATAAGTGGGAAGAAACTGTCGAAAAAGCTGTACTTTTCTGGCGCAATATGGTATAATCGAACCATGAAAAATGAGAAGAAACAGCTGACAAACGCTGAGGAAATGGTGACCATTTCCCGTGCAGAATATGAGGAATTTCAAGGGCAGAAAGAGCGGATTTCTGCCCTTGAACAGCAGGTGGCACTGCTGACAGAAGCGATCCGTCTGAGCCGGCAAAAGCGGTTTGGCGCGTCCTCGGAACGGACTTCGGAGGATGCCATGGAGCAGCTGAGCCTGCTGTTTAACGAGGCGGAGGTCTATGCAGACCAGACCGCAAAAGAGGATGACAGCAGTGTGGCCGTTGCCGCCCACAAGCGGCACAAGAAACATGAATACACGCTGGACGAACTGCCTGAAAACGTACCGGTGGAGGTGGTGGAACACCGTCTTCCGGAGGAGGAATTGGTCTGCCCGGAGTGCGGGAGTACCATGACCGAAATTGGCAAGGAAGTACGTCGGCGTCTGAAACTGGTCCCGGCCAAAGCAGTGGTTGTGGAGGACTGGTACTACACCTATGCCTGCCGGAAGTGCGAGAAGGAAAATACGGAGACGACCATGGTGAAGGCGCCGAGAGGGCCGAACTTCATCCCCGGCAGCTTTGCCACGCCAGAGGCTGCGGCACATCTCATGGTGCAGAAGTTTGTCATGGGCTCTCCCTTGTACCGGCTGGAACAGGAGCTGAAACGTCAGGGCATTCCTCTGTCACGGCAAACCATGTCCAACTGGCTGCTGTGGTCTGCGGAGCATCTGCTGGCCCCGGTCTATGATCTGCTGCACAAAGAACTGCTGAAACGGGACGTCCTCCACGCGGATGAGACCACATTGCAGGTACTCCATGAACCGGGTAAAACAGCCCAAAGCAACAGCTATATGTGGCTGTACCGCACCGGCGGGGATACTGACCGGCCCATTGTGCTGTTTGACTACCAGCCGGGACGGGGCGCCTGCTATCCGAAAGCATTTCTGAAAAACTTCAGGGGGTATCTCCACACGGACGGCTACTCCGGATACCACAGCCTTCCAGATGAGATCACTGTGGTTGGCTGTTGGGCTCATGCCAGGAGGAAATTTGACGAGGCTATGAAGTCTCTGCCAAAAGGAAAGGCTAAGAACAGCTCTGCTGCCCAGGGGCTGGCTTACTGCAATCTCTTATTCAAAATTGAGGAAGGACTGACAGGCCTTCCTCCAAAAGAACGCTATGACCAGCGGCTGGAACAGGCAAAACCTGTTTTGGACGCTCTGTTGGCGTGGGCAAATACCAGAACTGCCGCCCCGAAATCCTCTTTGGGTAAGGCGCTGTCCTACCTCAAAGAGCAGTGGCCCTATTTGCTTAATTATTTGAAAGACGGCAGGCTGGAGCTGAGCAACAATCGAGCTGAGCGCAGTATTAAGCCCTTTGTCATTGACAGAAAGAATTTCCTTGGGGACGGGGCGATCAGCCCATTTTTTATAAAGCTCCGTAAGACGTAGAAAGAGCGCCTTCAATACTGCATCTTCGCTGGGGAAAGCGCCCTTCCTGGTCACTTTCCGAAAACTGGAATTCAGAGCTTCAATCGCATTTGTGGTGTACATGATCTTCCGGACAGCGCTGCCATAATGAAACAGCTGCTCCACATGTGCCCAGTTTCTGACCCACACGCTAATCGCTCCAGGATATTGGCTCCAAGCCTGCTTGAAGCGCTCAAATTCAGCCTCAGCCGCTTTTAGGCTTGGAGCGCCATAGACTCGCTTGAGTTGGGCGGTACAGGCCTTGTAGTCCTTTGAGGGAATATACTTTAGCGAGTTTCGGATCAGATGAACGATGCAGCGCTGGACCACGACATCCTTGAAGATGGATTTGGCGCCCTCTTCCAGGCCGGATACGCCGTCCATGCTGATAAAAAGGACATCCTCTACACCACGGCTCTTGATCTCGTCAAATATCTGCATCCAGTAGTGTTTTCCCTCCGAATCCCCGATCCAGATACCCAGCACGTCCTTGATTCCATCTACATCATAGCCCAGGATAACGTAGACCGCACAGCCCTTTGTCTCCAGGTCCTTGCGGATATTGACATAAAGGCAGTCTACGAAGAGGAAGGTATAGAATTTCTTCAGAGGACGATTCTGCCATTCTCGGGCCGTCTCTATCACACGGTCTGTGATTGCGGAGATCGTTTCGTGAGATATCTCAAATCCATATATCTCCTCAATGGTACCGGCAATATCCCGCTGGCTCATTCCTTTGGCGTACATGCTCAGAACCTTATCCTCGATCCCACTGACATCCTTGGCACGTTTGGGGATTAGATGCGGCTCGAAACTGCCATCCCGATCCCGAGGTGTATGAATTTCTATCTCACCCATGCTGGATTTTACTGTCTTTTCCGTATATCCGTTTCGCCGGTTGGTTGTGCTCTTAGCTCCCCGGTCATTCGTCTCATACCCCAGGTGTCGATCCATTTCCCCCTGCATCATAGCCTCGAACATCGGCCCTGGAAATACACCACCCCGCAGGCCCCAGCGCCCAGGACGGAAACGCCCATCAGCGCCGCCCACAGCGTGGGGTTACTATTGTCCCCGGTCTTGGGGGTGTCCCGCAACTCATTGTGCATCTCCACTGTGGTGACGGAGTTGTTCAGCACACCGGCGGTCTTATCGGCGGGCAGCACATAGGCGGCGGATTTCTTATTCAGCACCTCGGACACCCGGTACTCCCCGATGCGCAGTCCCTCAATGACGATCTCTCCCGCCTCATTGGTGGTAAACACCTGCTCATAGCCGTTCGGCCCGGTGAAACGGAAGGAGAAGCCCTCCACATTCTTGTCGGAGGAAGTCTTGACGATCTTCAAGCTGCCCACCTGGGCTGTGTTCGCAAAGCCTACTCCGGCCTTGTTTTCTACCGTGACCAGACTGCCATGCTCGGTAATCTCAAAATAATAGGCGTTCTCGTCCAGGCAGAAGCCCTCCGGCGCGGTGCGCTCCTTCACGAAATGCCCGCCATATTCCACGCCGCTCATCTCGTACACACCAACGCTGGTTTCGGTGAGCGTACCCACCAGCTTGTCCTCGGCGTCCAGCTCCTTGTTGCCGTTGGTGTCCTGGTACACGTCAAATTCCGCGCCGGACAGTTTGCTATCCGGGTAGTCCTCATCCACTTTGGTGAGCTGGACGGTACTGATTTCCACGGGGTAGGACACTTCGGACAGCAGGAAGCCGATGGGACTGGCAATCTCGCGCACCAGCCAATTTCCATGGGGCACACGGTCAAACTGGAAGCTGCCATCTTCCCCGGAAATGGCGGTCATGAGGGCGTTGTCGGCGGTAAACTCGCTTTCATCCGCACGGAACAGCCCCAGCAGCGCTCAATCCAGCGGCGTACCGTCATCATCCTTTTTCAGCCCATGGACGCTGCCGTAAATCAGGCGGTTGCCGATGGCCGCGCCGCCGTTGGCCTTGATCTCCACTAGCGCCGTGTCCTGACCGGCGTACTCAAACACCACGGGATATTTCTCATCGGACAGGATATAGTGGCTGTCGGTGGCCCGCTCTTTCAGATAGAAGCTGCCCATGGGGAGGTCGGTGGCGGCGGTGCCCTGGCCGTTCTCATCCACGGAGATGATCTCGATAAGCCCATCGGCGGGAATCATGGAGCCGTCTGCGGCGGTCAGATTCTCGGCGGCGTACAGGCCAAAGGTGACGGCGGTGATCTCGCCGTTCATGCCGATGCCGAACAGCTCATTTTGCTCCATAGCCTTTTCCAGCGTGACAGACACCTTCTGCCGCTGGTTGGTGATGCTGGCGGCGGTTTCAGTTACCTCCACCTCCTGTCCCGCGTAGGTCAGCTCCACCGAATGGGCCTCTTTGCTTACCACCATGCCAGAGGGGGCGGTCACTTCCCGGATTTCAAATTTGCCCAGGTAAAGGGACTTGCTCTCGGCGGTGCCAGCCGCCCCGGTGGTCAGGGTGTCCACCACCTCGCCAGCGGAATAGCGTAGGGTGCCGTCCGGGGTGCAGACGTCCTCGGCGGCGGTAATCTGGAACACAGCGCCGGGAAGCCCCTGGGCCGTGTAGACAGGCTGGTAGACGCCCCCGTTTTCGGTCACGGTGGAGAACACCTCGCCGGTTTTGCTGACCTTGATAGCGTCCGCTCCGGCGGCAATGCAGCAGCGCCCGCTCAGGCTGTCCCACCAGGCGCACTTGTCCTCACAACACAGCACAGAGACATCGTCCGTGTCCAGCGGGCAGACCTTCCGGTCCTTATCCATCGGTCCTGCCCTCCTTCTTGTGGGGGTTCCGTGCGTCATAGGCCGCTTTGGCCTTCTTGCACCGCTCCTCAAAGTCCGGGGCCTGCTCAGCCGCCCACCGCGCCGCCATTTCATCGGGGCTGTAGGCCCCCGGATACCCGGGGAGGGGCTGGGCCTTGCGGGCCGCTGCCTGCTCCCACAGTGCAGCGTCTGAGGACCGGCGCTCCCGCTTCTTCTCCTGCCGCTCCAGCAGGGAGAGGATCGTCCCCAGCTTCACAAAAAGCCGGATCTGCTGGGCCTCCTTGCGCTTCTGGGCCTCCACCCGGTCGCTGCCCTCAGTGGCAGGGACCACGCACGGACCCTCCTTCATGCTCCCCACAACATCCGTGGTGAAGAGCGTAAAGCTTCCTTTGTTCATCTGTTCCCCTTTCTCGTGCGGTCCTTCTCCCTCTGGTATCCCATCCAGACGCAGCAGCCAAACAAGGCGAGGTCAACCAGGGATACGCCCAGGGTTACGATCATCAGAATGTCTATCACTTCCATCCCCCCTTCCGCCGCCGCTCCGGGCGGCTTTCTTTACGTCCGGGTTTTCGGCTCCGGCGCG
>CAJUOA010000150.1 GCA_910587785.1 uncultured Oscillospiraceae bacterium
TCGTCTGTTTCACCGCATACGGATTCACCTGCACAACACTGATCCCTTTCGCTATTGCAGGTACATCTGCATGGCGTAGGTGTCTGAGATCGAATTGCACAGCGGCGTGCCTGTGGCAAAGACCGCGCCCCGGCCTTGGTTATTGTCCTGAACGTACCGCACCTTGTGGAGCATTTCCAGACACTTTTTGGAGCCGGTGATATTGATGCCGGAAATTCTCTTCAAATTGCTTCGCAGAGGGATATTTTTGAAGTTGTGGGCCTCGTCCACAAACAGCGTGTTAATCTCCAGCTGGTCAAAGGTAATGGCGTCCGCAGGGCCCTTCAGCATACTGATCAGGTCGGCAATCTGCTTTCCGAGGTATTCTTTCTCCCGGTCTACCGCCGGACCGATCCCTGGCGGATGTCTTTCCGGCAATGAGGCATCCAGCTCCCTGAGCTTTTGCTTCATCTGCTCCATCAGGTATTTCTCCGACAGCGGAATCATCTCAAAGCAGCTGTACGCCATGATGATGCCGTCATAATCCCCGCGCTGAATCTGCCCCAGCACCTTTTGACGGAGCTGGGGCCGGAAGGCCCCAGGGCCCACCGACAATACCTTGGCCGCGGGATACATCTGTTTGAAAATCAGCTCCCACTGGCCCACGATATGGTTGGGCACCACAAACAGGTTTTTCCGGGACTTCCCTTCCTGGCGCATTTTCATGGCTGCGGCGATCATGATGTAGGTTTTTCCCGCCCCCACGTCAAAGGCCAGGAGCGTGTTTTTCTCCGAGATTACCCGCATGACGGCGTCCTTTTGGTAGTCAAACAGGGTGACATCCGGGCTCATTTCCGGGAATTTCAGTTCCCGGCCGCTGTATTCTTTGGCCCGGCAGCCCTGAAAGATCCGGTTGTACGCCTCCTCGATCTCCCAGCGGCGGTCCTCGTCCTGCCAGACCCATTCCTTGAACAGCTTCTCAATGACCTCCTGCTTTTCCAGCGCCGCCAATGTTTCCTCCTCTGTCTCCCGACGGATTTCCCGAAGATTCAGCGCGGCCTCCAGAATATACAGCGCGTTGTAGCTTGGCAGACCGTAGGTATGCTCCAGCTGCTTCCGGTCCACCCCGTCGCGGCCCCACAGATTCTTGTCCTCCACATACCAGTATCCGGTCATGGGCTCATAGCTGACATATGTTTTAAGCATCTTCCCCGTTGCGGCAAACGCCTCGTTTCCCGTGCGGAGAAAATAGATAAAATCGCTGATGATCGTTTTACTGACCCAGGGCACGCCCAGCGAGACCTCAATATCGGTATAGGGGATGTCGTGGGGCGTCCGTGGAGCCGTCCGCACACGATGAAGGTCCTCTTTATTTTTTTGCAGCTCCTTTGCCTGGGCGTACAGCGCAATCCACTGGTCCAGGGTCATCTCTCCAAAATCCTGTTCAGACAGGGCGTCCACGATCTCCGCCGCCGGCAGTCCGCTCACTGCACGTGAACCATCCCCAGTTTCCTGCGCTCCGCCCAAATGGAGCGAAGAGTCTTTCGCGTCGAACAGCGCATAGTCCCTGTGCATTAGTTCATAGGCTACATGCCGTTTGATCTCCGCCTCGTCCAGGCGCTCTACGATCCGGTCTATGATGTACTGCTTGCTTTTATAAGTGTACAGCGGAAGGCTGGTTTTAGTCAGCAGATTGGTCAGTTCCAGCTTCCAGAGGACGGCCAGCTGTCTGGCGCAATCCGGCTTCCCGGCGCGGGCGGCGCGGTGAATGACAACCTGGTCGCTTTGGATTGTAATGATTCCCCAGCGGGCGGGCACTCTCCGGGCCGCCGAGTTCAGGCGCTGCCCGCCAACAACGATATAGTTCTGTTCAAAAAAGAGGTCGTAAGCCCTGATTTGATGGCCCAGCCGCTGATAATTATCCAAATCACTTTTGATCTCGTAGCCCGTCAGGCAGTCGGTCACCGTCATCAGGTCGCACACCGCGTCGCCGATGCTTTTTTCCTGGTAGATCCGGATCTCATGGCTGGTTGCCTTCAGATAGGCAATCAGGATGTTCTTGATTTCTTGAGCGTTCATACCGGCCTCCCCCACAATAGTTCCTTCATCAATCTGTAAATCCCAGCTGCTCCAGTAGATCCTCCCGGCCGGTATCGCAGACTCGGGCTCTGTGCGGGCGCAAAAATATCCGAAACAGGTTGGAAAAATCCTCAGCACGCCCATAAGGGATACGATATCCGCTGCCAGCCTTTGGCAAGGGCATCCAGTTTCGCAGCTCTGCGGCATCGGGGACGAAAATCCTTCTGTAAGAGCGGGAAGGTTTTTGATCCCATCCGCCCCGGTTCTCACAGGATACCGCCATGCCCTTGGGGAATATTTGAGAGAAGATCGCAATGACATCTTTCCAGCATTCCTTCCAGCATACTTCTGGAACACTCAAGATGAGTTCCAACGGCGTACCAACTCCCTCATCCCAATCCAGGATTGCCGTATGTACAGTTCCTGTTGTCACGCCCAGCAGGTATGGGACATGTGTATATGCGTGAAAAAAGGAACAGTTGTGGGCGATGGTTTGAATCGAATACCCTTTCCCCTGAAGCCCCTGTACCAAACGGCGGCTGATCAGGAAGGCCGAGCAGAGTAATTCATTGTTTTGCAGCATAGCGAGCTCATACTCGATCCGCTCCCGCGCTGTCTCAGGAATGGCACCGCCATACCGCGTTTGGAGTTGCCCACGGCAGAGCTCGGATACAGTCAGAAACGCGTTGGGCAGGATGGGCTGAAGACACCGTATATCTTCTGGGAAAATCCGGACCTCGCTGCATCGGTTCGCCAGACAGTTGGGCGCATGGATCACGATTTTTTCCGCCAGTTCTTTTCCCAGGAAAGAGAAGGCGTCCAGCATCTCCCCTGTGTAGAGAAGATCCGGCAGGGGCGCATCTAAATCCCCCTCCTCATCCTTTTGAATGCCATAAGCAATGCTGCTCCTGAACATCCCCCAATCCTGATCTGCTGTGCGCACATTTCCCACTGCGGCCACTGGCTTGCCTGACCGGTTGCCAATGGCAATGGTTTTGAGGATCAAGTCTTTCATTCCAAGGGCTTCGCGGCCCGGAGCGTGTTTCCGTGTGGACAGCAGTCCGTAATGCTGCGGCGGCAGAACCGACAGATAATCGTAGAACCCGGCGATTTCCTCCAAACAGGCGTCATCCAGATTGTCCAGGATCCCACGACAGACCTCTCCGCCCTCTCCGGGACAGCCCACCAGCAGCCCGGTTCGATGCTCACTGACTTCCGCTTTGCGCAGAAATGGCCGCTCCTCCCGTCCCTGCCGGGCAATCTCCAGCAGCCGGTAAAGCTGCGCCAAACCCTCTTGACGCCGCACCAGAAGATGAACAGGACACCCGTCCTCCAGCACAGTCTCCAGGCCGTAAAGCATTTTGAAGGCAAGCTCTCCCGGCCCGCTTCCCTACGCAATTTCTCTACAGCCTGTGCCGCCTCCTTAAAACCCTCTACACCTTGAAAATCCGTAATCGCAATTGCCCGGACGCCGGCTCCGCGGGCAATGTCAATCCACTCCTGCGGAGAAAGAATGCCGTCCGTTTGACTGAACCATGTGCGGCAGCTCAACTCAGCTCTTTCCACAGGTTTCTTGCGCATAAAATTTCTTCTGAAATATGCGCGGTAAATCGACAGAACCTCTTTCATTCGTTTCTTACACATAGAATTCCTCCATGGTATCCAAGCACAAACACCCAAGCCGTCCGCCAGAATAGACACAGCCGCAGTCGAGCCCGATCATGGTGCCGCGATGGAAAATCCGATCAGGTTGTTCCGGCTCCCCAATCTGTCTGTGGAGCAGACGTGTGGGCGTGTGTCCAAAAACCAGGGTTTTGTCGGGGAAATAAGTGGTGTCCAGGTCCGGACGGCAAAACAGGAAGTCTTCCAGGTCATACTTCTCCAGGGGGCGGGTGATGGAAAAGTGCTCCAGTCCGGCGTGGACCAGGACAAATTTTCGCCTCTCCACGGTGACCTCCTCATAGGCGGACAGCGACCGCAGATACGCACACACAATCTCCATTTCTTCCCCGCTGAGCCGGAGGAGTTGCAGAATCGACGGCTTTCCTCCATTTTGAATCCATTTCTGCATCTGTTCCTGTTCCGTTTTGCTCAATGGCTGTTTCTCTCCCTGCCGCATGGTACGCAAAAGCGAGGGCAGCACCACGGCAGCCAACAGCTCGTGGTTTCCCAGAAGTCCGACTGCGTTGGGCCGTGCCGCCAGATCCAGCAGGATTTTGAACCCGTCCGGCCCCCGGTCCAGTACATCCCCCAGCACATAGAGGGTGTCGTCTGCCGCGAACTTGATGGTTTCCAGCATATCCCGGTATTTTTCATAACAGCCGTGAATATCTGACATGGCATAAATCATTGCGTTTCCTCCCGTTCTTCTTTGATGGATTTGCCGCAAGTTTAGCACACCCCCCTGTACCAAAACAAGTACAGAGGGGTGTTGCAATCTGCGCCGCAGAATGATACAATGGCTTATAAAAAAGAAGGTGCCGCTGTGTCCGTAAACATTCTTCCCTTCCGAGTATATCAGATCCTTTTAGCGCATACAGATGGGGACCACGCCCTGCCCATGGGGGAGCTGCTCCGCCTGTTGCGGACAGAATACGGCCTGCGCTGTGACCGGCGGGCGGTGTACGCCGCCCTGGACAAGCTGCGGGCCGTGGGCTGCCACATCCCGGAGTATCAGGATGACGGCGAGGGCTATCGGCTGCTGTCCCGCCTCCTGGAGCCGTCAGAGGTCCAGCTGCTGTCGGATGCCGTATCCGCCTTTCCCGGCATCTCCCAGCGCCAGTGTGAGCGGCTTCTGGAAAAGCTGGGACGGGGCCTGAGCCGCTGGCAGCGGGAGCAGTGCCGTCCGCTTGTCACTCGAACGCCCTGGCGAGGCGCAAACCAGGAAACGTTCCTGTCCATTGAGGTACTTGAGGAAGCCGTTTCCCGCCGCTGTCAGGTGGAGTTTCAGTATATGGAATACGGCATGGACAAGCGACTTCACCCCCGCCGGGAGCGCCCCTACCGGGTGTCGCCCTACGGCCTGTGCTTCGCCAACGGGAACTACTACCTGATTTGCCGCTACCAGGGAGCGGAGGACATCAGCCACTACCGGGTGGATCGGATCCAATCGCCGGTTCTGTTAGAGGATCAGCCCATTGAGCCTCTAACAACCGGGTTGGATTTGGCGCGCTATGTCCGGGAGCGGGTGTACCCATTTCCCGGCGAGACCGTCCGGGCGGTACTGCGCTGTGAGGAGGACTTGCTCAGCGATGTGCTGGACCGCTTCGGCATGGAGACCCAGCTCCGGGACAACGGAGACGGTACATTTGATGCCACGGTCTTCACCGGGGCCGCAGGGCTGAAATTCTGGGCGCTGCAATATGTGACGGTATGCCAGGTGCTGGAACCGCTTGGGCTGCGGCGGGAGATTGGCGAAATTCTGCGGAATGGATGGGAGAGGTATGAAACGATGTCAGAAACTGTTACTCATGTTAGGACAAAATAAAAGAATACAAGATATAATTGGAGGTTTTTAATATGTATCACGGTGTATATGAGGGAGCTGCCGCAGATGCGCAGGAGAAGAAAATCCTGATCCTGGGGGAGTCCCACCATGATCTGGACTCGTCCATAACTACCCAGGAGGTCGTGGAGGACTATTTGTCTCCAGAGAATACCACAAAGCAGAGTCTCCAATTCTTCCACAAGATTGCGCTGGCTTTTGGTGTTGATACCGGGAAGGTCGAGGAAAAGGCGCGGCTTTGGGACAAGGTCTTTTTTGGAAATTATATTAATAGACATCTTGCGAAAATAAGGTGCAGTGGTAAAATAGGGGCATGAAATA
>CAJUOA010000151.1 GCA_910587785.1 uncultured Oscillospiraceae bacterium
CTCTTGACAAACCGCCCTCCCTGTGATAAAATAGCCACACTGAACTTACAATGTTAAAAAAGAGTGGTTATAGAGATGCTCTAGGGCATTGCTATAACCATTTTTCATTTTCATTGTAAGGAGGACACCCCTATGAACACCAAGAACACTGTCTGCCAGATCCTGCCCGCCGCCATTGCCCGGGAGGAGCTCCGCCTCCGGGCCTCCGGCGAGGCGGAGAAGCTCTCCCGCTCCGTCTCCCGCCGGACCTCCTGCGGCGAGGCCTACCCGGAGTACCGGGAGGAGGTCGCCGCGGACTACGGCACCGTGGACGAGCTCCTCTTCTGCCAGCAGTGCCGGGCGGCGCTGGAGCGGTGCCTGGCCAACAAGACCGCCGCCCTCCGCTACCGCCGGCGGGATGGCACGGTGCAGACCGTCCGCTTCCGCCGCCTCCCCCAGGGCAGGGTCAAGATCTGGGGGCTCTCCTGAAAATACACCTCCGGGCCTCCGTCAGACTGCTGACGGAGGCCCGGAGTGCTTTCAGGGGCTTATTTTTTCTGCCCGTAGTAGGCGTTGGGTCCGTGCTTGCGGAGAAAATGCTTGTCCTGGATGCACTGGGGCGCGGGGAGGACATGGGGGTCCACGGCCTCGGTGAACATGGCCATCTTCGCCACCTCCTCCAGCACCACGGAGTGGTACACCGCCTGAGCGGCGTCCTTCCCCCAGGTGAAGGGCCCGTGGTTCCGGCAGATGACCGCCGGGACGTGGACCGGGTCGATGCCCCGCTCCCGGAAGGTCTCCACGATGACGCGGCCGGTGTTGGCCTCATAGTCCGCCTCGATCTCCTCCTCGGTGAGGCTCCGGGCGCAGGGGACGCTGCCGTAGAAGTAGTCGGCGTGGGTGGTGCCGTAAGCGGGGATGTCCCGGCCCGCCTGGGCCCAGGCCACCGCCCGGGGGCTGTGGGTGTGGACGATGCCCCCGATCCGGGGGAATGCGTTGTAGAGCACCAAATGGGTCTTCGTGTCGGAGGAGGGGTTCAGCGCCCCCTCCACCTGGTTCCCCTCCAGGTCCAGCACCACCAGGTCCTCCGGGCGCAGGTCCTCGTAGTCCACGCCGGAGGGCTTGATGACAAAGAGCCCTTTTTCCCGGTCGATACCGCTGACATTGCCCCAGGTGTAGGTCACAAGGCCCCGGCGGGGCAGTTCCATATTGGCCTCATAGACCTGTTTTTTCAGTTCTCCCAGCATGATTTATGCCTCCTCCATGGTCTCCACCGCGGCCCGCTCCACAGGCAGGGCCCGGCGGTAGCGCTCCAAAAACGCCTCAAAGCCCGCGATGTCGCTCTGGTCCGCTGTGAGGCTGACCACCTTCGCCCCGGCGAAAACCTTCTGGGACAAATAGTCCGGCAGCGTCTCGCCGGGCTCCTTTCTCAGCAGGTACGCCGCCAGCAGGGCCATGCCGTAGGGCCCGCCCTCCCCGGCGGTCTCCATCACCGATACCGGCGCGCCTACAGCGGCGGACAGCATCCTCTGCCCCACGCCGGGGGTCTTGAAGTAGCCGCCGTGGCCGTAGAGGGTGTCGATGCGGACCTTCTCCTCGCCGGTGAGGATGTCCAGGCCGATCTTCAGCGTGGCCAGGGCGGAGAGCAGGTGGGTGCGCATGAAGTTGGCCAGGGTCAGCTTCGCCGAGGGCAGGCGGGCGAAGACGGGTCGTCCGGCGTCCAGGTCCGTGACCCCCTCGCCGGAGAAGTAGTTGTAGCTGAGAAGCCCGCCGCAGTCCGGCTCCCCCTCCAGGGCCTTCTGGAAAAGGAGGGTGTAGAGCCGGTTCTTGTCCGTCTCCGCCCCCACGGCCCCGGCGAACTCGGCAAAGAGGTCCACCCAGGCGTTGATATCGCTGGTACAGTTGTTGCAGTGGACCATGGCCACGGTTGCGCCGTCGGGGGTGGTGACCATGTCGATCTCCCGGTGGACGCCCAGGGGCCGGTCCACCACCACCATGGCGAAGTCGCTGGTCCCGGCGGAGACGTTGCCCGTGCCCACGGCCACGGAGTTGGTAGCGGCCATGCCGGTGCCCGCGTCGCCCTCCGGCGGGGCCAGGGGGATGCCGGGGCGCAATGTCCCGGTGGGGTCCAGGAGCAGGGCCCCGGCCTCGGTGAGGCGTCCGGCGTCCTGCCCGGCGGCGAGGACCTTGGGGAACACGTCCCGGAAGCGCCAGGAGTACCCCTTTCCGGCGATGAGGGCGTCGAACTTCTCGACCATGCCCGCCTCAAAGTCCAGGGTGGCGCTGTCGATGGGGAACATCCCCGCCGCCTCGCCGGCGCCCATCACCTTCTCCCCGGTGAGCCGCCAGTGGATATAGCCCGCCAGGGTGGTGAGGTGGTCCAGCCGTGGAAGGTGCTCCTCGCCGTTCAGCATGGCCTGGTACAGGTGGGCAACGCTCCAGCGCTGGGGGATGTTGAAGCCGAAGCGCTCCGTCAGACGCTCCGCCGCCTCGCCGGTGATGGTGTTGCGCCAGGTGCGAAAGGCGGTGAGCGCTTTGCCGTCCCTGTCGAAGGGCAGGTAGCCGTGCATCATGCCGGAGACGCCCAGGGCCCCCACCTCCGTGAGGGGCACGCCGTACTTCTCCCGCACATCCCGGGCAAGGTCCGCGTAGCAGGCTTGGAGGCCCCGGTGGACCTCCTCCAGGGAATAGGTCCAGATGCCGTCCTCCAGCCGGTTCTCCCAGTCGAAGCTGCCGGAGGCCGCGGGGACATGGCGCTCGTCGATGAGCACCGCCTTGATCCTGGTGGAGCCGAACTCAATGCCCAGGGTCATGTGTTTGAGATCCATCCGATCACTCTCCTTATTTGTTATGATGCGCCTGAAGCAGGGCGCACCCGTGGGCCGGGAGGGAGGCCGTCAGAGCCCCGTCCGCTGCGGAAAAGCGCTCCCCGGTCCAGAGTTCTTCCGCCGGGACGGTCCCGGACGGGACGCCCAGCTCCTCCAGGGATACGGATACCGTCCGCTCCCGGTCCGAGAGGTTGAAGAGGGCCGCGCAGAGGCACCCCTCCGGGCTTCGGGAGGCCCACACGGCCTCCTCCCCGGTCCGCCGGACCTGACACCGCTGCCGCGTCGGGTCCAGAAGGTCCAGAACGCGCCGGTTGGTCAGGAGGGACGCGGTCCGCTCATCCAGGGCCGTCAGGTCCGCCCCCAGCATCAGCGGGGAGCCGAAAACGCACCACAGCGTCATCATAGTCCTCTGCTCGTCCCACGTCAAGAGGGTGTCCCGCTCCGCGCCGAAGCCCCTCCCTATGCGCCCCAGCGGGAGCATATCGCAGTCCGGGAAGCACCCGGGGGCGGTGTGCTTCTCCCAGAGCTCGCACCGGGCGAACATGGCCTTCACCAACGCCCAGTCGTCCCAGAAATCGTCGGTGATGCGCCACATATTGGCATATTTCGCGTAGTGCCACGCCTCCCCGATGAGGGCCG
The DNA here is from genome assembly GCA_910587785.1 of uncultured Oscillospiraceae bacterium. Taxonomy (GTDB): domain Bacteria; phylum Bacillota; class Clostridia; order Oscillospirales; family Oscillospiraceae; genus Pelethomonas. The sequence goes on from CAJUOA010000151.1 coordinate 3,447, forward strand.
GGCCCGGGGAGAGGGAGAGCATCTCCACCTCGTGCCGCGCACCGTAGCGGCCCTCGCTGAAGGGGCTTGCGCTGCCGGTGTTGCAGATGTCGTCGCACTTGATGAAGTCCACGCCCCAGGAGGCGTAGAGCGCCAGCAGGGAATCGTAGTAGGCCTGTCCCGCCGGGCAGTCCGCCACACCGTACATGTCCGGATTCCAGCGGCAGATGGAGCCGGGCAGGGCGATCTCGTCCGCCGTCTCGGACCGCCCCAGGATGGGGAGCCGCCGGTGGGCCGCGATGCGGGGGATGCCCCGCATGATGTGGATACCGAACTTCAGCCCCAGGCTGTGGACGTACTCCGCCAGCGGCCCGAAGCCCCGCCCTCCGGCGGAGGAGGGGAAGCGCTCCGGGTCCGGCGTCAGCCGGGCGTATTCGTCCAGGCTCAGCTCCCCGAAGGGCAGGTACTGGTACATGTCCCGGCGGGCGTTGGGCCTGCGGGCGTACCATTGGATGTCCACCACCACGTACTCCCAGCCGAAGGGAAGGAGGCGCTTGGCGAGGACCTCAGCGTTGGAGCGGACCTGGGCCTCGGTGACGGCGGTGTCATAGCAGTCGTAGCTGTTCCAGCCCATGGGGGGCGTGGGGGCAAAAGCGTTTTTGTCCATCAGACCGTCTCCAGATTCCCGATGCCGTAGGAGATTTGCAGGAGCACCGGGCCGCACTGGGTAGGCGCTAACTGCAGGAGCCGCGCACCGTCCTCCACGGTACACATGCCCATGCTCCACCCGGCCTGGTGGACGCGGGCGTCGTAGCTGACCAGCATGGGGACGCGCTCCCAGGGGCCCTCCCCCAGGCTGTAGCTGACCAGGAAGTCCCCCGGGTCCCGCAGGCCCACGGGCCCGCTGTCCCGCTTGCCGGAGACGATGATGGTCCCGTTCTCGCCCCCCTGGGGCACCCAGAGGCAATAGGGCATATTGCCCAGGTACATCCCATCGGCGGTCTCGATGCGCTTTCCCCGGTCCTCCGGTTCGCCCCAGTCCACGCCGTCCGGGGAGAAGCGGCAGTAGACGTCGCAGGTGGGCGTCTCCCCTTGCAGTGTCTGGGCGGCGAAGCAGACGATCTCATAGCACATGAAGTAGCGCCCGTCGGGCAGGCGGGTGACGATGGCCATGCCGGGGCGCTGTTCGCCGTCGGGGATGGCGCAGACCATCCGCTGTTCGCCCCAGGTCTTGCCGCCGTCCCTGGAGACCGCGACGGCCAGGGTCTGGTTGAAGCGGCGGTCCGTGTGGGGCCGCTCGTCGGTGTAGACCACGGTCAGGTCCCCGTCTGCGTTGAGGTAGAGGAAGGGCTCCCAGACGGGGCCCAGGGCGTCCCAGTTGCGCTCAATGGGCGGCCCCCCGGCGCAGATGGAGGAGCGGCACTCCCAGCTCTTCCCCTGGTCCCGGCTGACGAAGAGCAGGAGCTCTGTGGTCTCAAAGCTCAGAGGGATGGAGTTGCCCGTCAGCAGGAGGGTCCCCGCCGGGAGGTCCGCCACCTGCCGGTCCAGCTCCAGCAGCATGGGCTGGAAGCGCATCCCGTGGCCGTTTTTCGTGTCCTCCACCTGACTGTAATATTCCCAGGTCCTGCCGTGGTCCCGGCTGGCGTAGATGGGGAACACCGGCGGCTCTTTGAGGGTGTAGTGGTCAAAGACGGCCAAAACCAGGCCGTTCTGCTCTCCGGCGTGGTGCAGTTCCACGGGCCGGGGGTAGAGCACCCCGCCGCCGTTGGAGTAGATCTCCTCCTGCCGGGGGCTGTAGACCACCCCGGCAGATTCTTTTTTCAGTTTCAGCGCCATATCCTGCTCCTTTTTGACATACGGGGGCGGCGCAGAGGCCGCCCCCAACCGGCGTTTATTTCAGCTTCCAGGCAAGGTCGTTGTAGAAGAGCTCCTTCTCCAGGCCCTCCACGGTGGTGTCCTTCCCGATGTGGACGAACTCGATGTCCAGCATGGCGCACCAGTCCTTCATCTGTTCGGCGGTGACGTCGTAGCTGAGGACCGTGTGGTGGGCCCCGCCTGCGGTGATCCAGCACTCCACGCCGGTGGTGAGGTCCGGCTCCGCCTGCCACATCACTCGGGCCACGGGCAGATTCGGCATGGGGAGGATGGGCTTCACGCAGTGGATGTCCTGGCAGATGAGCCGGAGGCGTCCGCCCATGTCGATAAGGCTGACGACGATGGCGTCGCCCTCCCTGCCCTCAAAGACCAGGCGGGCGGGGTCCTTCTCGTTCATGCCGATGCCCAGATGGTGGGTCT
>CAJUOA010000152.1 GCA_910587785.1 uncultured Oscillospiraceae bacterium
TGCGAAAGGCTGAACGGGCCGTTGAAAATCGGATTTATACGCCCAGAAGGAAGAAGACATAAGTTGTGTCCAACTTGGACACATTCCATGAGAAGAAAAGGGGAAATGCACGATGTGTCCAACTTGGACACAATCCCCGAAAGGAGTGAGCGCCCCATGAACGGGGACCTGATCTGGACCTGTGTGCGTCAGCGGGCCGGGCCGCTGGTGAAGGAATGCCGGGCTATCCGCCCCCGGCTGTCCTCCAATGACACGCCCTACGAGCGGACGGAGAAGAACAAGATTCTCCGTCCGCCCCGGGACTCCTCCGTGTGCCGGACGCGGGTGGACCGGCTGGAGCTGCGCCTCGCGCTGTTCGGCTTCGAGGGCAGTACCTACACCCTGACCTTCGACCTGGAGCATGAGCCGGGGAGGTTCCAGGACGTGCGCCGGGCGTGGCGGAGCTTCCTGTACCGGCTGAAGAAGTGGAAGAAGGGAGCTCCCTTCGACTACGTCTACCTCATCGAGGGCCACCACGGGGGTCACCGCTACCACATCCATCTAGTTCTGCGGGACAGCGATTTCTCTCCGGCGGAAGTGCGCCACCTCTGGGTGAAGTGCGAAAGGCTGAACGGGCAGCTGAAAATCGAATCTATACGCCCAGGAGGAGGTGAGGGAATGTACATCCATGAGGCTATAGCAGCTAGAACAAAACAGAAGCCGTACATAACCAGGCAGGCCTGGAGCTATCTAACAGACAAACCTTGCGGTGCCGCAGTAAAAATTCAAGTGACGGATTCACCAGATTGCTGCATTGTGGAAAGTGTAAGCGCAAAAGTCCTCCGCGTTGGGTGGCAGCCCAAGGCGGAGGACTTGGCGGCGGATGACTGGAGGCTAACCGTTTAGTACAAATTCTTGAACAAGAGCACCGGCAAGACCTCCAGAGATGTCGCCTAGGATTGGGAGACTATGGATACCGAGTTTTGCCGCAATGCGGATAGTTTTTTCCCAAATAGGCTCAGGCTTGATTTGTTCGAGGAATGTGTGCCCATTGTAGGTGATGAAGTTTACGCAACATATGCTGAGGTGGTCATCGGCCCACAGCTCTGTCATATCGATATATTCACCTTCATGGAGCTTTGAGAGCGTGTAATAAATTACTTCTTCCGGATACCGAGTAAGTTTTTCAGAGATTTGCCCAAGCCATACAGCGTCTATCTCAATATCACCATCCATATTTTTCTTGACATATGGTTGAGCCTCAAGGAAAAGCAGCACATCTCGAACACAATTAGGATCCAGCTTCACAAAATCACCTCCTCTCTCCGCCTAAATTTTACCACAGGGCGGAGAAGGAGGCAATAAGAAGACATATAAGCGAAGAGGATGTGTCCAACTTGGACACATCCTCCGAAAGGAGTGAGCGTCCCATGAACGGGGACCTGATCTGGACCTGTGTGCGGCAGCGGGCCGGGCCGCTGGTGAAGGAATGCCGGGCTATCCGCCCCCGGCTGTCCTCCAATGACACGCCCTACGAGCGGACGGAGAAGAACAAGATTCTCCGTCCGCCCCGGGACTCCTCCGTGTGCCGGACGCGGGTGGACCGGCTGGAGCTGCGCCTCGCGCTGTTCGGCTTCGAGGGCAGTACCTACACCCTGACCTTCGACCTGGAGCATGAGCCGGGGAGGTTCCAGGACGTGCGCCGGGCGTGGCGGAGCTTCCTGTACCGGCTGAAGAAGTGGAAGAAGGGAGCGCCCTTCGACTACGTCTACCTCATCGAGGGCCGCCACGGGGATCACCGCTACCACATCCATCTAGTCCTGCGGGACAGCGATTTCTCTCCGGCGGAGGTGCGTTGGCTGTGGAAGCTGGGCGGCGTAGACGACGAGCCGCTTCTGCTCCATCCACGGGACAGCTTCCGCAGGACGGCCAAGTACTTCAACAAAGAGGCTACCGACGGCATCACCATCCCGATCAGCGCCCGGACCTGGGTGTGCTCCCGGTCGCTGATCGGGAAGCTTCCGCCGCCGGAGAAGTGGATGGACAGCAGCGGTGAGATCCCCATACCAAAGGATGCGCGGTGCCACGGGACCTACAGCACGGAGAATGAGTTCGGCAAATATCGGTATGCGTGGCATATTGGGAGCGTTGGAAAACATTTTTAATCTGTATTACTAACTTGAAATATAGTTGAATAACTGACAAAAAAGGAGGAAGCATCTTGCAAGCAACAGAAAAACGTGATACACTGGTCGTAAAGAATGGATGGCTCACTTGCCCGGTCTGTAGACGGAACCGACGCTTGATGCGGATCGCCTTCGACACAGAGGCCCGCAACCTGCACGTGTACTGCACGGACTGCAAGACAGAGCTGATCCTGGATATTGCGAGAGGCCAGAGCGTTGAGCGCCGGAGCCCATGACACCCTTGGGGGATGTGCATGGACTCCGGCGTTTTTGTTTTGCCCGGAGGTGACAGCCCATGGCACAAAAACCGCTTCGCCCCTGCCGCCACCCCGGGTGCGGGACTCTGACCCGTGAGGGCTGGTGCCCTCAGCACAAGCCCAGTGAAGCGCCCAGGTCTCCAGAGGCCGCGGCATGGCGGCGGTGGTACTCGCTGAAAATCTGGACGGAGGACCTGCGGCCCGGGCAGCTCCTGCGGGAGCCCTTCTGCCGGGCGTGTGCGGCGCGGGGCATCCGGACCCCGGCCACCGACGTGGACCACATCCGGGACCACAAGGGGGACTGGGAGCTGTTCACCGACCGGTCGAACCTGCAAAGCCTCTGCCACTCCTGCCACAGCCGGAAAACCATGACGGAACAGGGCAAAAAACGGCGGAATTTTTGAGCGGATTTTTCCGGGAAGCTACGCCCGCGCTCCGGCACGTGCCCGGGTGCGCGGACCGGCGTGGGCGCGGGGTTCCTTGGCCCTCCCCCCACCCCAAAAAAGTTTTTGAGGGGTCCAGGGCAGACCGCGAGCCCTCTCGTCTGTGAGAAATAGTCCCCCATGGGGTACCAGGGGAGGGGAGGTGGCGGCGGTGCCGTCGGCAGTAAAGAACAGCGCGAACATGACCAAACACCTGACCCAGGCGGAGCTGGAGGCCCGGCGTCAGGCAGAGGAGGAGGTCCTGCCCCAGCGGAGGCGGACGAAGCTGAAGAAGCCGGGGTTCATCGCCGGGGACCGGCAGGCCAACGCCTACTGGAACCAGATCCTCAAACGCATGGAGGGCCTGGCGTTGCTGGACGACCTGGACAGCGAGATGCTGGCGGGCTACTGCTCCATGCTGGCCCGCAGGGACCAGACGATCACGCTTATCAGTCAGCTCATGGACCGGCTGGGCGTGGCGGGGGCGGTGGACGCCGGGAAGGCCCGGAAGAAAAAGCTCTCCGCCATGACGGACGGGGAGTGGGAGGACTCCGCCGCGCCGGATATGACTCCGGATGAGCTCATCGAGGCGGTGTCCAAGTTGGACACATTGACCGGCAAGCTCCAGGCCCTGGAGCGGAACCTGCTCCAGTACGCGGAGAAGCTGGGCCTGACGCCCACGGGGCGGGTACGATTGGCTCAGAAGCGGGCCCAGGCCGCCGCGCCGGAGCCGGACGGCGATCTGTTTGGAGACTAAAGGGGGTGATTGGATGGAAATGACCACACGGATGGAACTGCGCCCGGTGTCGGAGCTCATCCCATACGCCCGCAATGCCCGGGAGCACAGCGAGGTCCAGATCCGTCAGCTCAGGTCCAGTCTGCGGGAGTTCGGTTTTGTTGCGCCGCTGCTGATCGATGCCCAAGGGAATATCCTGGCGGGCCACGGACGCCTGGCCGCAGCGGCGGCAGAGGGCCTGGAGCGGGTGCCGTGCGTACTGGTGGAGCATCTGACGGCCACACAGCGCCGGGCCTACATCCTGGCGGACAACCGGCTGGCAGAGCAGGCCAGCTGGGATGCAGAACTGGTGAGCCTGGAGCTCCAGGAGCTGCGGGACGCCGGGTTTGAGCTGGACCTGACGGGCTTCGACGCTTCCGACATCCTCCTGGAGGACCCGCCGGAGGCCGGGGAGGACGGCTATATGCCGGAGCTGCCGGAGGAGCCCCGCAGCAAGCAGGGGGAGGTGTACCAGATGGGCCGTCACCGCCTGATGTGCGGCGATGCCACCAGAGCGGAGGATGTGGCCAGACTGATGGGCGGTGTTCGGGCCCAGCTGCTGCTGACGGACCCGCCCTATAACGTGGACTACACCGGATACACCAGCCGCCGCATGAAGATGAAAAACGACGCGCTGGGCGGGGACGCCTATGAGGCATTCCTCCGGAAGGCGCTGAAAAATGGCGCGGCAGCTCTGGAGCCGGGGGCCTCCTTCTACCTGTGGCACGGGGACGGGGCTGTGGGCCTGCCAGTGCGCAGCGCCTGCCGGGATGCGGGATTGCCGGTCCGCCAGTGCCTCATTTGGGTCAAGCAGAGCGCCACCCTGGGGCGGCAGGACTACCAGTGGCGGCACGAGCCCTGTCTCCACGGGCAGGCCGGGCCGGAGGCGCTGGACTGCGGCGATACCTGGGACAGCCACGAGGCGTGCCTCTACGGCTGGAAGGACGGCAAATCTCACCTGTGGTGCTCTGACCGGAAGCAAAGCACGGTCCTGGAGTTCGACCGGCCTCTGCGCAATGAGGAGCACCCCACCATGAAGCCGGTGAAGCTCTTTGCCTACCTGATTGCCAATTCCACTCTGCCCGGCGCGGCGGTGCTGGACCTGTTCGCGGGCAGCGGTACCACAGCCATCGCCTGTGAGCAGCTGGGCCGCACGGCCTACCTGATGGAGTTGGACCCCCGCTTTGCAGATGTCATCATTGACCGCTGGGAAAAGGCGTCCGGGGAGAAGGCGGTGCTGCTCCATGCCCCGTAAGCGCCAGCCGGTGGCGGCGCTCCGGGCAAGCGGCAGCCGCCACTACTCCAAAGCCCAATTGGAGGAGCGGGAGGCCCGGGAAGTGAAAGCGCCCCCGGCAGCTTCTATGGACCCGCCGGACTATCTCCCGGCGTCTCTGGCGAAGAAATTCCGCGCTCTGGCCCCGGTCCTCATCCGCATGGGCATCCTGACCTCCCTGGACGGCGATGGATTAGCCCGGTACCTCATTGCGGAGCACAACTACCTCCGCGCCACGAAGCATCTCTTTGAAGCTCTTGCCGCCGGAACGACGGCGGAGGCGGACAAGTGGTCCTCCATCCAGGACCGCTTCTTCCGGCAGTGCCGGTCCGCCGGAGCGGACCTGGGCCTGACTGTCTCGGGGCGGTGCAGTCTGGAACTGCCGCCCAGTCAGGTGGAGGAGGCGTCCAGAGAGGAGGCGGAGCTCTTTGGCGACTAAACGGACCCGCTGGCAGAGCGGCCTGCACCACCCGGTGTCGGTCTACGCCAAACAGGTGACGGCGGGGAAGCTGCGGGAGATGTGCTGTGAGTATGAGGTCCTGGCCTGCCGCCGCCACCTGGAGGACCTGAAGCGGCAGGGGACGGACGGTTTCCCCTACGTCTTCGACACCACCCGGGCGGACCGGATCATCCGCTGGTTCTCTCAGTGCATCCAAGTCCGGGGGGTCTACGCCGGTCAGCCCATCGAGCCCCAGCCGT
>CAJUOA010000153.1 GCA_910587785.1 uncultured Oscillospiraceae bacterium
GGCAGGAGACGGAGGCGGTATTGCGCACGGTCTCGCCCAGTCCGCTGGGGGCGGTGGGGTCCTCCATCCCGGGCGCGGTCTCCGCGCTGAGGGCCATGGGCGCGAAAGCGTCCACAGGGGCGGAGGCGGTTTCTCTGGCGGCCTCCACGGCCTCGTCCACCCGCTCCCGGTCCTCGCTGCTCATGCTGGCCTTGTACTGGAACACGCGACTCTCGCCCGCGGCCAGGTCGAAAGCGGGGAATGTGAGGACGTTCCCGCCGTCGTAGTTCTCGAAGGTGAGGAACTGCTCCGCACCGGGGGCAACGGGCGTCCCGTCCTCCGTGCTGAGGGCTTCGGGAGCGCTGGTGTTGACGGTGAGGCTGTAATCCGCGCCGTTCTCAAAAGCGCCCCGGGCGAAATGGAAGTACTGGGACTCCAGGGTATCGGTAAAGGTGATCTCTTTCGCCTGGACCTTGCCGCTGTTGGTCACGGTGACGGTGTAGTCGGCCCAGACGGTGCCGTCCTCCATCACCCGCAGGCCGTCCTCGCCCATGGTCTTGGCGACGGTGAGCTCGGGCTTGGCGAAGGTGACGTCGGTGAAGGTGCTGGGGGTCCACTGGATATGGGCGCTCTCGCCCAGCTCAGGGGCCCACGCGGCCTTCAGCAGGAAACTGGTCTCCACAGCGGCGGCGGGGGCGTAGTAGGTCACGGTCAGCAGGTTCCCGGCCACGGAGTAGGCCAGGGCGGGGCCTGCGGCGTCACTGAGGATGCGCCGCTCCACGTCCGCCACGACCACCTGCTCGGGGAACTGGTAGGTATAGGTCATGGTGCTGAAGCTGGCCTCATCGTGGCTCCACTTGAGGAGGATGCTGAACCCGGCGTCCGCGTCCATGGGCCCGTGGAGCTCACTGTGATAGAGCTGGGCGTCCACCTGGATGCCGATCTCCTGGCTGAGATACCGGCTGAGGTCCTCCGCCGGGGCGGCGTAGAGCTGGGTCAGGCGCTCCGTGTCCATAGCGGCGGTGTCGCTCCACGTGCCGCTGACCTGGGCGTCCAGGACCACGTCGCTGGCCCCGTCCACGTAATTGCTCCAGAAGATAGCGTCCCACTGCTCCTTCTGCTGGGTATTGTCAGGCAGGGCGGGCTCCTCGGGGGCGTAGCAGAGGTCGGTGTGGGTATGCTCCTCCTTGCCGCAGGCCAGGACCCGCTCCGGCTCCTCGGGCTGGACAGGGCCGGGCTGTTCCGGCTGGGGGAAGCACTCCGCCGTATGGACGTGGCTGACCGTCACGAGCCGCCCGCAGGTCAGTTCGCCGTTCTCATCATAGCAGGCGGGAACGTGCAGGTGCTCGGTATACTGCTCCTTGTCACAGGTGAGCACCTTCTGCATCTGATAGCAGCTCTCGCTGTGTACATGGACAGCAGGAGCGGGGGGCACACTGGCGTCCCCGCCGGCGGCAGTCTCCTGGCCCAGGGCTGCGGGGACCGGCTCATCCATGATGTCCACAATGGGCTCAGGCTGGCCCTCCTCCTTGCCGCAGGTCAGGGTCTGCTCCCAGCAGGCGTCCATATGCTGGTGGCCGGGGATGGGATCGCTCTCCGGCAGGAGGCAGATCAGCTTCCGCTGCTCCACGGTCTGGGGGGCGGCATAGCACTCCTCCCCATGGATGTGTGCGGGATCATCGGTAATACCGCAGATCAGCTCACCGGGGATGGTCTCGGTCGTGATCTCATAGCAGGCGTCGGAGTGCCGGTGCCCCTCGCTGGCGGGGACCTCCTCCTGGCCGCAGATCAGGGTCTTCGTATAGCAGGTGTCGCTGTGGTGGTGGATGACGGGCTCCGGCGCGGGGACCACGGGGTCCGGGCTGGGGACACTCCCATCCGGCGCGCCCTCCTGGCCGCAGACCAGGACCGGCTGCTCCGTATAGCAGCTCTCGTCATGGACATGGAGGGGGAACCCGGTGGGGAGCGTGCAAATCACGATTCCCCCGTCCAGGAAGCACTCATCCCCGTGGGTGTGCAGCACGAAATCCGCGTGCTCCTGCCCCGGCGCGGCAACCTCATAGATGCTCTCCACAGAGCACTGGGGCTCCGCCGGCGTCTGGGCGGCCATCTGCGCCGGCCCCGCGCTCTCCTGAGGCAGGGAGGCGTAGCAGCTCTCGTCGTGGACGTGCTCCTCCTGTCCGCAGGTGACAGGCCGCGCCCAGGTAAGCGCCGGCAGGATCAGGGCGTAGACCGTGCAGAACACGACCACAGCGCCCATCCCGCTGACGACCTTCCTCCAGGCCTTTCTTTTCCGCAGATCGGCAAGATATTTTGCCGCCCGGCTCAAGTAATTCTGTTCCATACCAGATTCTCCTTCCCCAAGCCGCTTCCGGCCCAAATTCTTCAGACTTTACACCACTCTATCGTAGTGAGCCGCGATGTCCTCTCCCCTGTTAAAATACGCCGAACGCGGAAAACGGCCACACCCGGAAGACCAGCCGCCCCACGATGTCGTCGCTGGCCACACAGCCAATAGCGCTGAGGCGGGAGTCGTTTGCCACGCTGCGGTGGTCTCCCATGACAAAAAACTTGTTCGCCGGCACCTGATAGGGCAGCTCCAGATCGCAGATGCCGAAAGCTTTCTCCACCAGGTAGGGCTCCTCGATCAGCTCCTCATTGACATAGACGTTGCCGTCCCTGTCGATATCCACCCAGTCCCCCGGGCCGGCGATGACCCGTTTGACCAGGATGCGGTTATTATAGTAGAAGGCCACCACGTCGCCGGTGTTGAAGCTGTCGCTCTTGAGGGAGACGAGGATGTCCCCTTCGATGAGCGTGGGCGACATGGAGTTGCCGTAGATCTGGAGGACCGGGAGCCACAGCGTGGCGATGAGCACCGCCGCCGCCGCCACCACCAGCAGGGTATACACCGTGCTGCGCAGGACGCTGAGGTATCTCCTGCGGTACTTCTCCCGTTTCAGCTCTGTCTCCAGCTTCTCCACCGCCGGGACCTGGGTGAGGTCTTTTGCTTTCCGTTTTCTCACTGCTCCTGCCCTCTCTCAGCGTCCTCCGCGCCCTCCGCCTCCGCAGGGGCCTCCGGGGTCTTGTCCTCCCCGGGCAGGGGGCCGCTCATGCGCCGGATGTTCTCCAGGTACTGCTCCGCCGCCGCCTGGGCGGCCTCGAACACGCCGTTGATGCGGAGGGCCGCCTCGGCGATGGAACCGGCCTCCTCCAGGACGATAGCCCGGCTGGCGAGCTGCGCCCGGGCGGCGTCCAGTTCCGCCTGGAGCTGGTCCGTCCGTTTGCTCTGGGCGATCAGCATCTCCAGCAGTTCATCCCGCCGCAGTCGTTTCAAATCCTTATCCGTCATTGCCTACCGCTCCCGTCACCATTGGATATCCCATTATATTAAGGCCGGAAAAACTGATTACAAAATTGGGAAGTTGTCTCCCGAGCCCCAAAGACCGGGGCGGTCTCTGCCTGCAAAGCGCTTTCATTTCCCACAGGGAAATGAAGCCGGGAGACCTCCCGGCTTTTATATCGGCTTAGTATATCCTAATTATAACAGTGTTGACAGAAAAATCAAGGACAAAATTGGGATTCTTTTCCTGCAATCCGTAAAAAATTGTTCAAAATTTGCTCATCAATTTTTCGGCGAAAAACATATTGAAAACCTGAAATTTTTTCAGAAAATATGCACCTTCCAAAGAACCTTCATAATATTTTTTTGGTCCAAACAGCTCTTATGCCCTGTTTTCTTATTCTGTGTTAAGCCTTTCTTCCGAGCCCCGCCGGAAGGATTGGGCAGGTTGTACAATAATTTGATACCATTCCGGTGACAGGGCGGGCTCCGGCCAAAAACCGCCGGGGAGCGGCTGAGGCCCCCGGGGGCTGATTGTGAACTTTTTGTAAAAGCCCTAATTTTTTCAAAAAAACCTCTTGCAATGTGGAAAGAGTTGTTGTAAGATAGGCACCGTTAGCACTCGCGGGATTTGAGTGCTAACAGCGTCGAACTGTTTACAAAAAATATTTCATATAGGAGGAACTCAACTATGAAGCTCACACCTTTAGCGGACCGCGTGGTGCTCAAGGCCATGGAGGCCGAGGAGACCACCAAGGGCGGCATCATCCTCACCTCCAGCGCCAAGGAGAAGCCCTCGGTGGCGGAAGTCATCTCCGTAGGCCCCGGCGGCATGGTGGACGGCAAGGAGGTCGTCATGTCCGTCAAGCCCGGCGACAAGGTCATCACCGACAAGTACTCCGGGTCCAACGTGAAGATCGGCGACGACGAGTTCGTCATCGTCCGGCAGGGCGATATCCTGGCCATCGTGGAGTAAGGCCCGGTATCTCCGGAAGCTCAAAATTTGTGATAAGATTATTTGGAGGTTATGCGATATGTCTAAGTTAATCAAGCGCGGCGAGGATGCCCGCAAGGCCCTGGAGACCGGCGTCAACCAGCTGGCCGACACCGTCAAGGTCACCCTGGGCCCCAAGGGCCGCAATGTGGTGCTGGATAAGAAGTACGGCTCTCCCCTCATCACCAACGACGGCGTGACCATCGCCAAGGAGATCGAGCTGGACGACCCCTTTGAGAACATGGGCGCACAGCTGGTCAAGGAGGTCTCCACCAAGACCAACGACGTGGCCGGCGACGGCACCACCACCGCCACCCTGCTGGCCCAGTCCATCATCGGCGAGGGCCTCAAAAACCTGGCCGCCGGGGCCAACCCCATTGTCATGAAGAAGGGCATCGCCAAGGCCGTGGAGGCCGCCGTGGCCTCCATCAAGGCCGACTCCCAGAAGGTCAACGGCACCGCTGACATCGCCCGCGTGGGCACCGTCTCCTCCGGCGACGAGGTCATCGGCAAGCTCATCGCCGAGGCCATGGAGAAGGTCTCCGCCGACGGCGTCATCACCATCGAGGAGTCCAAGACCAGCGAGACCTACAGCGAGGTCGTCGAGGGCATGATGTTCGACCGCGGCTATATCTCCCCCTACATGGCCACCGACATGGAGAAGATGGAGGCCGTGGTGGACGACGCCTATATCCTCATCACCGACAAGAAGATCTCCGTCATCTCCGACATCATCAGCCTCCTGGAGGCCCTGCTCCAGTCCGGCAAGAAGCTGGTCATCATCGCCGAGGACGTGGAGGGCGAGGCCCTGAGCACTCTGCTGGTCAACCGCCTGCGGGGCACCCTGAACGTGGTGTGCGTCAAGGCCCCCGGCTTCGGCGACCGCCGCAAGGAGATGCTGCAGGATATCGCCGTCCTCACCGGCGGCCAGGTCATCAGCGAGGAGCTGGGCTATGAGCTCAAGAACACCGACATCTCCATGCTGGGCCGCGCCCGCCAGGTGAAGGTCACCAAGGAGAACACCATCATCGTCGACGGCGCGGGCGACGCCCAGGCCATCAAGGACCGCGTGGGCCAGATCCGCAGCCAGATCGCTGTCACCACCAGTGACTATGACAAGGAGAAGCTGCAGGAGCGCCTCGCCAAGATGGCCGGCGGCGTGGCGGTCATCAAGGTGGGCGCCGCCACCGAGACCGAGATGAAGGAGAAGAAGCTGCGCATCGAGGACGCCCTCAACGCCACCAAGGCGGCTGTCGAGGAGGGCATCGT
>CAJUOA010000154.1 GCA_910587785.1 uncultured Oscillospiraceae bacterium
GGTTGCTGGCATCTGCAACTTTGACCGCTTAGCTTAATTTCGCAAGAGGTCTAATCTTTTTCATTTCTTATCCCTTTCTTCGTTCCGGAGGACCCATGAGCAAGGCGTGAGCCTTACGGACCTCGCCCGGCCCGGTCACTTTTTTGACATGCAGAAGCGCTCCCACGGTCCTGTGAGAGCGCTTGCGGTTGGCAGAGGGAATCAGAGCAGCGAGAAGAGCACGAACAGCCAGTGAGCGGCGACGCCCGCGCAGAGACCGCCGATGGTATGGCTGATGATGGCCTTGCTGATGAGCTCCGTGCAGTCGAGGCTGTTCATCATAGAGACGTGGGTGCTCAGATACCCGCTCCAGCACATGCACATGGCGGTGAAGACCGCGATGTCGCCCGCGTGGGCGAGGCCGGAGGAGACCAGCTGAGCGGCCATACTGGTGGCCGCGCCTGCGGCTCCCAGGGCGGTGATGGGCACGCCCACCGCCTCCGGAGAGGAGAAGCCGAAGAGGGGCTCCAGGATAAAGCTCCCTTTTTCTGCCAGGAAGGGCAGGAAGCGCACGCCCTCATAGGCCGCGCCGGTGTAGGTGCCGTCGGCGCTGGGGCCGTTGGTGAGCATCATGACCAGGGAGCAGATGATGAGCACGCCGGGGATGATGCTGAAGCCCATCTTCACGCCGCTCATGCCGCCGTCCAGCAGAGCGCTCATGAAGCGGCTCCCGAGGCCGCCGTGGCGGATGGGACGCATATGGCGGTTGGGGTCCTCGGAGGGGGAGTGGGGCACCGCGTCCTCCTCCTTGCCGTAGAGCTTGGCGGTGAAGTGGAGCATGATGCGGGTGCTGACGATGCTCCCCACCACAGCGCCCAGCAGGCCCACCAGCACCGCCATCACAAAGGATTCCCCGGGGCCGGGGGAGAGGCTTATCATATATGTACACACGATCAGCCCCATGCCGAAGGAGGTTCCCAGGTTGGTCAGGGCGGGGAACTGGTAGCGCTTGAAGAGGCTCTTAAAATAGTGGTCCTCGGCCAGGGAGAGGATGGCGGGGTTGTCGGAGAGGAACGTGGTCACCACGCCCACCGACGCCGCTCCCGGCAGGCCGAAGAGGGGCACCATCAGGGGGTTGAGCAGGCGGTTCATGAGAGAGACCACCCCAAACTCGGAGAACAGGGCGGAGATGGCTCCCATCAGCACGCAGATGGCCATCAGATAGAATACAGTGTCAATGAGCAGGGCATAGGCGGTGTTCATCATGGTGTTGAGGGTGTTCATCAGGCCCATCTTCACGGCAAAGACGGCGAAGAACGCCACAAAGAGCGCGATGAACACAAAATTTTCCGGGCCGATCTCCTTTTTTTCCGGCGCTTGGACTTGGGCGGTTTCTGGATTCATAGGGGGGATCCCTTCCTTCCTTTGTTAAAAATTTCAACAAAAATGGCTGGCGCCATTCTAGCAAATCTTGACGGATTTATAAAATTAGGATTCGTTATGGAGCGATAACTTTTTTTAATGGAACAGTCTGCTTCCCTATACGTGGTAACAGCCGCCGCCGATGAACTCCCGCATGAGGGAGGTCTTGGGGATGTTGTCGGCGGGGATGGGGAGGAAGTAGTTGAGGAACTTCAAAAGGCGCTTGGCCTCGATGTACTCCTCGCTGTCCCGGGGGACGCCGAAAAGGAGGGGCTGGACATAGGGCTTGAGGAGGGAGGTCTCGTAGAGCAGGGCGGAGTTGAAGACCATGTCCGCGCTGTCCTGGAAGGGGAAGATGTTGTTCTCCTCCCCCCGCCGGACGGAGGGCCACATCTTGATGGTGGCCTGGGCGCTGTAGCCCCGGGTGCGGGCGTCCCGCTCGATGCGGCGGAGGAGGCGGGCGTCGGTGGTGGGGATGCGGTTGTGGTCGTCGATGTTCAGGGTGGTCAGGCAGCTGATGTAAATCTTGTACTTGCTCTCCTTGGGCAGGGCGTGGGTGAACTGGTCGTTGAGGCAGTGGATGCCCTCGATGACCAGCACGTCCCCCTCCCCCAGGGTGAGGAAGTTGCCGTTATACTCCCGGGCACCCTTTTTGAAGTTGTAGGTGGGGAGCTCCACGGTCTCGCCATTGAGCAGGCGCACCATGTCCTCGTTGAACTGCTCCACGTCCATGGCCCCCAGGCCCTCGAAGTCGTAGTTGCCGTTCTCGTCCCGGGGGGTCCTGTCGCGGTTGACGAAGTAGTTGTCCGTGGCGATGGGATAGGGCCGCAGGCCGTGGGCCCGAAGCTGGGTGGACAGGCGGTGGGAGAAGGTGGTCTTGCCGGAGGAGGAGGGCCCCGCGATCATGACGAAGCGGACATCCTTCCGGGCGGCGATCTCGTAAGCGATGTCGCCGATCTTCTTCTCCATGAGGGCCTCGTTGGCGAGGATGAGGGGCATGGCCTCTCCCCGGGCGATGGCGGTGTTGAGCTCGGCGACGTTGGCCGCGCCCAGGGCCTGGGAGCGCTGCGTGGACTGGTAGAGCTCCAGGAACACCTTCCGGGAGGGGCAGAAGTCCCCCAGCTGGTTGGGGTCCCTCTGGGTGGGCAGGCGCAGGACAAAGCCGTTCTCAAAGAGCTCCAGCCCGAAGCATCGGATGTACCCCGTGTCCGGGACCATGTAGCCGTAGAAGTAGTCCACAAAGCCGTCCAGGGAGTAGACGTTGACCCGGGAGTTGATGCGGAAGCTGAGGAGGTCCGCCTTGTGGATCAGTCCCGCGCCGCGGAAGAGCTCCATGGCGTCGTCGGTGCTGATGGAGCGCTTTTCGATGGGGAGCTTCGCCGCGGAGAGCTCCCGCATCCGCTCCTCCACCCGCTCCAGCAGGGACTGGTCCAGGGTGAAGCTGCCCTTGGCAAGGAGGAACAGGGCGCTGCTCAGGGAGTACTCCACGCTGATGCGCTCCACGCTCTCCCGGCCCACCGTGTCATAGAAAGCCTTCAGCAGGAGCAGGACCGCGCTGCGCTCATAGGTCTGGATGCCGGGCTTGTCCCGGGCGGTGAGCATTTGCAGCGTGCAGTCCCGGTCCAGGCTCTTGTGGAGCTCGCAGAGCCGCCCGTCCCGGTTGACCAGCAGGATATCGCAGGGATAGCGGTCCTGAAAATCCGCCGCTATGGTGCGGTAGGACGTGCCTTGGGGATAGGTGTACGCGTTGCCGTCCACGGTAACTGTAATCATTCTCTTCTCTTCCATGGGATGCCTCCTTTATGTCTGATTGCCCCGCCGGGAGGCGGGTGAGGGATGGGGGTCTCCTCTTATCATACGATGTTTTTCGAGAAAATACAAGGACTTCCGGAACAATTTTTACAGGCCCAGCCTCTGGACAGCGGGGGGCATTCGTGGTACCATGGAGCTGATAGGGAGAGCAGTCTGAGGAGAGAGGGAGGATGGATGATGCGTAACGATTGGACGCTTCCTGGAAAAATCTATTTGTTGGAGCGGGACCCGGTGAAATGCGGCTTCCTCCGTCTGTATTTCGACCGCGCGCCGGAGGCGGAGACGGTCCAGGACGGCTTCCGGCACTTTATGGAGACCCACGCGGTCCAGTGCGTGGTGTCCCCGGCCAATGCCTTCGGGCTCATGGACGGCGGATATGATTCCGCCATCACGGAGTGGTTCGGCCGCCAGCTCCAAAGGCGGGTGCAGCAGTACATCCTGGACCATTTCCGAGGCGAACAGCCGGTGGGGACCAGCTTCCTGCTGGAGGCCGGGCGGGACGGGCAGTTCCTCATCCACACGCCCACCATGCGCACGCCCCAGCGGATATTGGACGCCAGGGTCATCTACCAGTGTATGCGGACCACCCTCATGTGTGCGGCGGAGCACGCCGTGGAGAGCATCGTGATCCCGATGTTCGGCGGCGCGACAGGGGGCGTCCGGCCCCATTTGGCGGCGGACATGATGTGGAGGGCCTACGCACAGCTCAAGAACCCGCCGGAGCGCCTCGACTGGGCGTACGCGGCGGAGGTTGAGATCGACCTGCCATAGCGGGAGCCAGACCAGAGGCAAAGTTTGCGGGGCACGGCGGGCCGTTCTATAGAAATATGCCATATGATAGGGGGACATGCTATGGCAAAGCCTGTGCGGATGGCGGACATCGCGGAAAAGCTGGGCATCAGCATCGTGTCGGTCTCCAAGGCCCTGGCCGGGAAGCCAGGCGTCAGCGAGGAGATGCGCGCCAGGGTAGCGGCTCTGGCCAAGGAGATGGGCTACGAGCCTGCGAAGGCCCGCGGTGCGGCCGGCGCCACCAACAACATTGGCGTCCTGGTCTCGGACCGCTCTTTCTCGGAAAACACCTTTTATACCAACCTCTACCGCTCCCTGGTGATCCGGAGCGGCAGTGCGGGCTATACCTGCATGATGGAGATCGTCTCCCCGGAAGCGGAGCGGGGGGCGGCTCTCCCGTCCCTGCTCTCCGCGCGGAAGGCGGACGGCATACTGTTCATGGGCAATTTTGACCCGGCGTTCCTCCGGGCGGCGGCGGGCACCGGTATCCCCTGCCTGCTGCTGGACTTCCACATCCCGGGCCGGGCGCTGGACTGCGTGATCAGCGACAACCTGGACGGCGGCTTTGCTCTGACGGAGCACCTGCTGTCCCGGGGGCGGCGGAAGATCGGCTTCGTGGGCAGTATCTGGTCTGCCTCCAGCGTCATGGAGCGGTATCTGGGCTACCAGCGGGCCCTGCGGACGGCGGGCATCGTCCCCCGGGAGGAGTGGCTCCTGGAGGACCGGGACGCCGGCGGGCACTTCCTGCCCCTCCGGCTCCCGGAGGAGCTTCCGGAGGCGTTCCTCTGCAGCTGCGACGAGGCGGCCTGCAATTTGATGGACACCCTCCGCCGGGCGGGGGTCCGGGTGCCGGAGGACGTGGCGGTGTGCGGCTACGGCGGCTTCCGCTTCGCCGCCCGCTGCACGCCGGCGCTGACCACCTACCAGGTGAACGTGGAGCAGATGGCCTCGGCGGCGGTGTCCAGGCTGACCAGGAAGATCCGCCGGGAGCCCATGGCCCCCATGATCTGGACCGTGCCGGG
The DNA here is from genome assembly GCA_910587785.1 of uncultured Oscillospiraceae bacterium. Taxonomy (GTDB): domain Bacteria; phylum Bacillota; class Clostridia; order Oscillospirales; family Oscillospiraceae; genus Pelethomonas. The sequence goes on from CAJUOA010000154.1 coordinate 5,025, forward strand.
CCATATGGTGGTCCGGGAGAGCACCGGCCCGGCGGAACGCTAGCGCGCAGAGCGTTTTTTGGTATTACTTTTGCAGCTAAAGATAGGAAAGCATAGGGCTGCGGAAAAAATTGGATACAAGTTGGGGCTGATGTTGCAATTTCCGCATGAATGACAGAATTTTATGAGAGATTTCTTCCACTGTATAGGGCAGTTGGCCAGAATGAATGAAAATCTTCAGAGCATGATTCAAGTATTCGTCTGGATTGTATTCCGGAGCGTAGGGCGGCAGGAAAAACACCTCAATTTTATCCTTGTGCTTCTCCAGCCAGGCCGCAGCAAGCTTGCCATGATGGACCTTCAGGTTGTCCAGGATCAGGAAAACTTTCTGTTCCGAGGCGCGGACCAGGCGCTGCATAAATCGGATCAGCCGCTGCTGGTTCATGGTGTCCTGATAG
>CAJUOA010000155.1 GCA_910587785.1 uncultured Oscillospiraceae bacterium
CCCCGTAATCAAGGAAGATTCTCAAGAAACTACGTTTCTTGAGCGTCTTTTTGGTGACTTTTTCCACGCGGAAAAAGTCACCCGGGGCAACGGGGCCGGGGAGGCCCCGGGACTACCGCATAGAAACCAGTGGAATAGAGAAAAAAGGGGGCCCCCCGTTGATGAACGGGAGGCCCTTTCCCACAGAAAGGATCACATAAATTTCCGCATGGTGTCGGTAGCCATGCTGGGGTCGGCGCTGATGGTAAGGGTGACCTTGAGTCCCAGGGGGGAGCTGAAGGTATCGAGCCAGTTAAGGAACTCGCCGACGGCGCGGTCGTCGCGGTTCCCGGCGACCTTGTAGAGGTCATCAATGAAGATGTGGGAGATATCGTAGTTGCCGGCATAGAGGCCGCAGATGAAGCCCCGGAGGGAGTCAAAGCTGTTGATGGAGAACTCGGAGGCATCCACCAGGCGGGTCTGGTGGCGCAGGCTGAAGCTCATGTTGCGGGTGGGCTCGATGCAGACCATGCAGCCGGTGCTGGTCTCGGCGGCGGAATCCATAAGCTCCAGGAGCTGTTTGGTCTTGCCCTCACCGGAGCCGCTCATGATCAATCTGACCATATGAAATCACTCCTTTAGAAAATTAGTGGTCGTGATGGTACTAGCATACCACAAGTGGCGGAGAAACTCAACCGGAAAAATGAATCTCGCGAAAAATTTACAGCTTGTCTTTATTTTCCCAGCTTCGCCCGGAGGGCCTGGCCCATCTCCTCATAGCCGGGCTTGCCCAGCAGGGCGAACATATTCTTCTTGTAGGCCTCCACGCCGGGCTGGTCGAAGGGGTTGACGCCCAGGAGGTAGCCGGAGAGGCCGCAGGCGTACTCAAAGAAGTAGATGAGCTCGCCCAGGGTACAGGGGTTGATCTCCCCGGCGCGGACGATGAGGTTGGGCACGCCGCCCTCTACGTGGGCGAGGAGGGTGCCGTCCATGGCCTGGGCGGCGATGAAGTCCATATCCTTGCCGGCGAGGAAGTTGAGCCCGTCGCCGTCGGCGTCGTCATGAGGCACACAGAGCTTGTGGGCGGAGGGGCCGAAGCGGACCACAGTCTCGAACATGTGGCGCTCGCCCTGCTGGATATACTGGCCCATGGAGTGGAGGTCCGCGGTGAACTCCACGCTGGCGGGGAAGAGGCCCTTGTTCTCCTTGCCCTCGCTCTCGCCGTAGAGCTGCTTCCACCACTCGGCAAAGAAGCGGAAGCGGGGCTCGTAGCCGGCCAGAATCTCGATCTTCTTGCCCTGGCTGTAGAGGCCGCAGCGGGCGGCGGCGTACTGCCAGGCGGGATTGTTCTCCAGCCCCTCGGCCCGGCAGGTCTCCATCATGTCCGCCGCGCCCTTCATGAGCCGGTCCAGGTCCACCCCGGCCACGGCGATGGGGAGCAGGCCCACGGCGGTGAGGACGCTGTAGCGCCCGCCCACGTCGTCGGGGACAACAAAGGTCTCGTAGCCCTCGGCATCGGCGAGGCCCTTGAGGGCGCCGCGGGCCTTGTCGGTGGTGGCGTAGATGCGCTTTGCCGCGCCCTCTTTGCCGTATTTCTTCTCCAGAAGGCCCTTGAAGAAGCGGAAGGCCACGGCGGGCTCGGTGGTGGTGCCGGACTTGGAGATGACGTTGACGGAGAAGTCGTCGCCGCCGATGAGGTCAATGATCTCCTGCATGGCGTCGCCGGAGAGGCCGTTGCCGGTGAAATAGATGTTGGGGGTGTCCTTCTTTTTGAGGTTGTAGTTGTTGGAGCAGAGCAGCTCAATGGCCGCCCGGGCCCCCAGGTAGCTGCCGCCGATGCCGATGACCACCAGGTGCTTACTCCCGGCCTGGATGCGCTTGGCCGCTGCCTGGATGCGGGCATACTCGTCCTTGTCGTAGTCCCGGGGCAGGTTCACCCAGCCGACGAAGTCATTGCCCTTGCCGGTGGCGTTCTGGAGCCACCCGTGGGCCTGGGTGAGGCCCTGGACAAACGCCTCCGGCCGTACGCCGGCGTTGGTCAGATCAATGTGGAGCATGGAAGATTCCTCCTTAGTAGGTAAAAATAGAGGTTCTGACCTTAGTATAACACAGTTTGTCCCCGGGGGCAAGGGGGAGTTGGGGAGGGGGCGCGCCCGGCCCGTAATACTATTTCTTAATAAAACGCTTCAAACAGGGAGTGGGAAATGGTACAATAAAAAGGAGGCTTCGGTAGAATGTGTGGGTAGGAAAATCAGATATGGGCAGCATCTGCCAGAGAGGGGCGCAAGCCCCTCTTGACTACCTGCAAGCACTGTGGCGCAAGGCTGTCAAGGCCGCCGCAGGCGAGGCAAAGCCGGTGCCTTGACTGGCTTGTGACACGGTGCTATTTTCAGCCCTTTTTTGTGTACCACTCCAAATGCCTGAAAACCATTGCTATGGCTGATTTTCAGCAAATCTGCCACCCACACATTCTACCGAAGAGCCATAAAAAGGGTGAAAAAAATGGGAAAGAAATACCAATTCCAAGAAGAAGAAATAGAAGCAATCGAACAAGCGCGGCAAGTAAACAAAGACAAGCGAGCGGAGCAGCGGCTAAAGGAGCTGGAACTGCGCGCAAAGGGAAGCAGTGCAAAAGGAGTGTCCCAGGCAACCGGATTCTGTGCGGCGTATGTGAGCCAGCTGGTGAGAAAATACCGAAAATACGGATTGAAAGCAATTTCCGGAAACCATTACGGTGGAAATCACCGAAATATGAGCGAGGAAGAAGAGGCAAAAATTCTGGAGCCTTTCAAGAGCCGGGCGGAGAAGGGAGAACTGGTAGAGATCGCTGAGATCGCCCAAGCGTATCAGGCGGCAGTGAATCATCCTGTCAGTGGCGGACAAATCTACTGTGTTCTGAAGCGGCATGGATGGAGGAAAGTGATGCCGCGCAGCAAACATCCGCAAAAGGCAAGTGAGGAGGTCATTGAGACCTCAAAAAAATTAAAGAAAATTTTCAAAAATTGAAGGAAGAAATGCACATTCGCTGTGGAAACAGTGGAACAGTACGCCTGATGTTTCAGGATGAAGCGGGATTTGGACGAATCAACAAGCCAAAATACTGCTGGTGTAAAAAAGGAATCCGCCCCAGCGTACCTTGTCACCATATTCGGGAGTACCGGTATGTCTACGGAGCGGTGGAACCTCTTACTGGAGAGTCCAGTTTTCTTGTCATGCCCTATTGCAATACGGTATGCATGAATCTGTTTTTGCGGGAGTTGTCTGGCCAGTTTCCGGATGATATTTTACTGCTTTGCTGTGACGGTGCCGCATGGCACAAATCCAAGACGCTGGAACTGCCGGAAAATATCGTCCTCTTTCACATCCCACCTTACACGCCTGAAATGAATCCTATTGAGCAGATCTGGAAAGAGATTCGCAAGCGCGGCTTCCGCAATGAAGTGTTTGCTACCTTGGAGAAAGTTGTTGACCGGCTGTGCGACACGATTGCTGCTCTTCCTTCTGATGTCATTTCGCGTATTACTGCCCGCCACTGGATTGTTGAAGCTTTTTAATAAGAATTAGTATAAAACGCGACGCAGGGTCCCGCTCCCTAACTCCTATCAATAGATGAAATCTATTCCATAGCAAATATAGAAGTCCTCTTGATTTGCGTCGGAAAGAAGAATACAATAAACGCTGTACCGGCGGGGCGTGTCCGCCGCCGGGGAGAAGGTGAGAGGAGGCTTCACATGATTATTACCCAGAAGAAACCGGCGGAGGAACTGCTGGATATGCTGGAGGGCGTGAAAAAGGTGGCCATCGTAGGCTGCCGGCAGTGCGCCGCCGCCTGCCAGACCGGCGGAGAGCCGGAGGTGGAGGCCATGAAGGCGTTCCTGGAGGAGCAGGGGATGGAGGTGGTGGGCACGGTCCTGCCGGACGAGTGCTGTCACAAGCTCCTGGTCAAGCGGGACCTGAAGGCCCTGAAGGACGCGGGGGCCGAGGCCGTCGTGGGCATGAGCTGCGGCGACGGTGTGCAGACCGTGGCCGACAACGTGTCCATCCCCGTCTACCCCGCCAACAACACCATGTTCCTGGGACAGATCGAGCGGGTGGGCATGTTCAACGAGTATTGCAGGATGTGCGGCGACTGTGTGCTGGGGTCCACCGGAGGCGTGTGCCCTGTGACCCGCTGTGCCAAGAGCCTGGTCAACGGCCCCTGCGGAGGGCAGAAAAACGGCAAGTGCGAGGTCAATCCGGAGAACGAGTGCGCGTGGATTCTGATCTATAAGCGCCTGGAGGCCACCGGACAGCTGGACAAGCTCTCAAAGACCCGGCCCGACAAGAGCCACGGCGATACCGCGTGGCCCAGACACATCAATTTGAGGGAGAAGAAGTCATGAGTTTGCTCAAACAAGCGTTAGAGGGCGGCGCGTTCGCCGTCACGGCGGAGATGGCCCCGCCCAAGGGCTTCGATTTCGCCGCACAGCTGGCCGACGCCCTGCTCCTCAAGGGGAAGGTCCACGGCGTCAACGTCACGGATATGCAGTCCGCCTGCCTGAAGGCCAGCTCCCTGGGGCTGTGCATCCACCTCAAGCAGGCGGGGGTGGAGCCCATCCTCCAGATGACCGGCCGGGACCGCAGCCGCATGGCTCTCATGGCCGACGTGCTCTCCGCCGCGTCCTTCGGCATTGACACCGTTCTCGCCCTCACCGGCGACCACCCCGTGGTGGGCGACTGCCGCTCGTCCAAGCCGGTCTATGACCTGGACTCCGTGGGCATTTTGAACATGCTCTCCGAGATGGAGGCCACCGGGAACGACTGCGGCGGCAATCCCCTCGCCTCCGGTGCGCCGGAGCTCTTCAAGGGCGCCGCCGTCACGCCGGTCTACGAGCCCCGCATTCTGCAAATCAACAAGCTCCGGCAGAAGGTGGAGGCCGGGGCACGGTACATCCAGACCCAGGGCGTCTTTGACCTGGACAGCCTTCGGGAGTTTATGGAGGAGGTCTCCAAAGCGGGCATCGACGTGCCCATCATGGCCGGGATCATCCCCCTCAAGAGCGCGGGGATGGCCAAGTTCATGAACGAGAACGTCCCCGGCATCGCCGTGCCCCAGGAGATGATCGACCGCCTCGCCGCCGCAGCAGCCGAGGGCAAGGAGAAGGGCGTCAAGGGCCTCCCCGCCAAGCTGGGCATGGAGATGGCCGCGGAGATGATCGCCAAAATCAGGGAACAGCACCTCTGCCCCGGCGTCCACATCATGGCCATCGGCGCGGAGAAGAACGTCCCCGCGATCCTGGAGATGGCCGGGGTCAGTATTTGATCTTCCTTTTTCTTTGTGGACAAAGAAAAAGGAAGCGAAAAAGAAAAACTTTTTGCGGCGAAACTCCGTTTCGCCTCCCGTACGTCAAAAGGCCCGCCCCTCGCTTTGTCGAGGAGCGGGCCTTTTTTGTTACAAAACCTATACT
>CAJUOA010000156.1 GCA_910587785.1 uncultured Oscillospiraceae bacterium
CCCTCGTGATATACGCGGGGCACATCCCCTCCACGCCCTCGAAGCACCCGCAGTAAAGCCGCTGCCGGCGCACAGGAGAAGAAGGAGGAAAATCCCATATGACCTTCACCTCGCTTGCAAGCTCCTCCCGCGGGAACTGCTATGTGGTCAGCGACGGCGAGACGGCCATCCTGCTGGAGTGCGGCATCTCCTTCCGCCGGATCAAAAAGGGGCTGGGCTTTGACCTGTCCGCCATCCGGGCCTGCCTTGTCAGCCATGAGCACAAGGACCACGCCAAGAGCGTCATGGACCTCATCAAGTCCGGCGTGGAGGTCTTCGCAAGCGAGGGGACCGCCGAGGCCCTGGACTGCGCCCTCATTACCCCGGTGGAGGCGGGGGTGCAGTTCCATGTGGGCAGCCTGGAGATCATGCCGTTTCGCACTTGGCATGACGCGGAGGAACCGCTGGGGTTCCTGATTTACAGCCGGGTGGACGGGGAGCGGCTGGTGTTCGCCACGGACACGGTCAACCTGGGCCACACATTCCCCGGCGTGAACCTGTTGGCGCTGGAGGCCAACTATGACAAGGACATCCTGTCCCGCTGCGAGAAAATGCCGGAGAAGGTGCGCTACCGCGTCACCAACAGCCACATGGAGATTGGTACGCTGTGTCAGTATCTGGAGACGCTGGACCTCTCCAACTGCCGGACACTGTACCTGCTGCACCTGTCCAATGCCGCCAGCAATGAGGGGAATTTCATTGAGCGGGTGCGGCGGGTCGTGCCGCCGAATGTCCACGTCATCGTATGCGCGGAGTAGGCTACATACCAAAATAACAAGGGACCCGGGGGGCGGATACCTGCCTCCTGGGATTCCCGCGAAAGGTGATGATGCGAAAGCATGGCACGACCACCGAGTCCGGGAATACCTTATTATTCCATGGACGTCGGGTTTTTGAGGGATAAAAAAATAAGGCTCCTTATGGCGGAGTTTGGTGCATCCAGTGTGGCATTCGTGCTGTATGTGTTTGGCAAAGCCTATGAAGGAGATGGATACTTCCTTACGTGGGACAAGGATGAGCGGCTTTTAGCAGCCGAGGCGATTCAAAAGCCCCATACGTATGTGAGCGAAGTACTGCAGGGGTGTCTGTCACGTTCGATCTTCGATGACCGGGTTTTTCAGATGTTCGGCGTACTGACGAGCAGAGGTATCCAGCGCCGCTATCTTCGCGGATGCGAGAAACGCAGCGACATATCGATCTTTTCCGAATACTGGCTCTTGAATTTGGACGACAAAAAAGACGTTCCAGCCAGTATTCGTGCGAAGTTTGCCTTTTTCAGCGTTGAAGGGGGAAATAGCCCAGTTTTCTCCCCCGGAAACCCCAATAATTCCCCCGAAAACCCACAAAGTAAAGTAAAGGAAAGTAAAGTAAAGCAAAGTAACTGCGCCTCCGCATGAGAACTGGGGCTTTGGCGAGGAACTGGAGTCCGCGCTTTCCAGATGGATGGAATACAAAGCGGAAAAGCGGCGGCCATGTACGCCTACGGAGCTGAACTGCCTGATAGATCAGGTGAAGGAGCACGTGAAATCCTACGGAGAAAAAGCAGTTGCAGGCTTGATCCTCCTTTGCGCGTCTAATGGCTGGCAGTCAATCGCCTGGGACAGGCTGGGAAAACAACCCGGCCCACCCGGCAGTATACGGGGCGGCCCTGGAACTGCGGGTGAAAGCGAGGATGCTGTTAAGGATGACATGGCCCGAATGAGGAAGTACCAGGAGCAGTTGAGAAAGGAGCGGGAAAAATGACAGCAAAAGAACTGGCAGAAATGCTCGACCACCGGGAGGTCGGCGAAGAGGTTGAATGGGGCGAGGAACGGGACATCAAGGGCGCTGGCCTGGTCGTGGTGTATGGGTACTCCGATGATAACGTGGAGTTCCGTGGGGCTATCAACCACGAGGCCGATTCCTACGATGGCGGTACCGTCTACCTCACCAAGAATGGCGTTCTTGAGGGACCGGCCTGTTCCTGCGCTGAGGACTGCGAATGCCCCTACTTCGCCAAGGAACGGGAGAAGGCCAAAACCATCAAGGCCGTGTGGCACGATGAGGGCGGCCCCTACTGGACGTTCGAGACAGACATTCCCCACGAGACCTTCACCGTCATGGAGGACGGGGAGCCGTGGTGCATCGGGATCGTGTTCAACATAGAGGATTTGGGGAACGAGGAGGAAAACAATGCCAACCTGTAAGATTTGTGGCCGCCCGGTCGTGGCCGGGCCGGTGATGCACAGCGAGTGCCTGGTACAGCTGGTGACGGAGGCGGCGGAGCAGTTCTGTGACAACTACTGCCGCTGGCCGTTGACAAACGCAGACCTGCTGGACGAGCACTGCACGAACTGTCCCATGGACCGGCTGATGAAACTGGCAAGGGGGGACTGATGGGCATGGATAACGAAGGGCAGGCCGTGAGGGAGCAGTGGGATTTTCCCTTCGAGCGGGAGGCCGCGCAGAACCTTCCGCCGCCGGACCTCTCCCTCTCGGACCAGATGGCCTACAGCGCCCTGCGGAATATCTACCAGGCGTTCCAGGCCGGGAGCATCGACAGGAAGAGGGCAGGGGAGGAGAAGAGGCGGCTGCGCCGGGCCTGGGAGCAGGCCAAGGAGGCCGAAGCCCTGGAGAAGAGACTCCTGGACTACCATGTGCGGCTCATCCGGGGCGCGGAGCTGGCCATCATCAGGTGCAGGAAGGATCCGACGGCGGAGAACGCCCTGTACCTGTGCAATGTGCTGGATGGGTTCGAGAGGCCGGAGGTGCAGACGTGACAGTATCGTGTCATTGCATCGCAAATGTGGACGGCAGATGCGCCGCGAAAAGATGCGGAGGGGAGATCACTGCGTTTGATGCAAAGGCCTCCGGCGCAGAGCAAGCACGCCGCCTGTATGAGGCTGCGGCACTTGTGTTTGCTGAGATGGAGGAGGTAAGGCAGCATGGTCATGACCAACGAGGAAATCGTCCGGGACTACCTCCAGGCCCGGAACAAGAGCAAGCAGATCAAGATTTTGGCGGACCTGAACCGGGCGACGCCGGGGGAGATACGGGCCGTGCTGGCAGCGGCCGGCGTGGAGGGCGTCGAGCCCCCGAAGCGGCTCCCGCGGAAGAAGGCCGGGACGCCGGAGGGGGCGATATGCCTGGGAGTTTCACGGGAGAATTCCCCTTGACTCACCGATACCGGCAAAGGGGATGCAGGGACTTTGGGAGCTGAATCTGAAGGGGGGAATACTATGCTGATTGTAAGCCAAAACAGGAAATACCTGCTCAACATGGAGAGGGCCGGAACCGTTTCCCTTTCGTCCCTCTATGTAGGTCACGAGGAGGGGAAGCCTGTCAAGGTGCTGGCCGCCTTCCCTATGGCCGATGATGTCACAGAGAGCCTGGGGGAGTATGAGAGTGAGGCCAGGGCCATGGAGGTCCTGAGGGAAATCGCTGACGAGTACGGTAAGTATCTGGGGGCCGATGGCGGTCCCCTCGCCACGGCAAACTTCTACGCACAGCCATTCGCCTTTGCTCCGCCGAAGGTCTACAAGATGCCGTTGGAGTGAGGGGGAGGGAGAAGATAGTTGAAAATAACGAGTTTTCAAGCTGCGAACTTCACTTGCCACGTTGGCGAGCGTTTCCGATTCCAGACGCTGGATGACAACTGGGAGCCTATGGGCCCCGTCCTGGCCGGTGAGGTCAAAAGGGTGTTCCGGCAGGGGCGGCAAATCTCCGTGGAGCTCTATATCCCGGACAAGCACTGTACCCACATTCACGAGGCAAAGCGAATCTACTACAAAGGGAGGACTGCGAATAAATGAGAAAAGCAATCGCAATCGACTTTGACGGGTGCCTCTGCACCAACGCCTATGGGGAGGAGGGATAGCTTGTCCAGACGCCGGAAACCAAAAACAAACACCGCGCCCGTCCTGACAGCGGACGCGTTTTCCAATCCTCTCTTTCGCCTGGGCCGCGGCTCCCAGTCCCCGCTGGAGGCCACGGAGTACCCCCTGACCCGGATGACGGGGAACTACGCCCTTCTCAGCAGCCTCTACCGGGATAACTGGGTGGTCCAGAACGTTGTTGGCATCATCCCCGACGACATGACGAAAAACTGGTTCACCCTCAGCGGCGTGGACCCGGAGCACCAGCGGACCCTGGACCGGGTGCAGCGGGAGACGGCCCTGCGGGCCCGGATCAACACGGGGCTGAAGTGGGGGCGGCTCTACGGCGGGGCGGCGGGCATCCTTCTCATCCGGGGCCACGAGGGCCTGCTGGACCAGCCGTTGGATGTGGGTACCGTCCTGCCGGGGTCTTTCCAGGGCTTGTACGTCCTGGACCGCTGGTGCGGCGTCACGCCGGGGGCGGAGACGGTCCTGATCCGGGGCGAGGAGGTCCCGGCGTATTACCAGGTGACCGGCCCCGGCGGCGGAATCCTGGCCCGCGTCCACCATTCACGGGTGATCCGCTTCACCGGCCGGGAACTGCCCTACCTGGAGAAGCTGGCGGAGATGTACTGGGGCGAGAGCGAGATTGAAGCCCTGTACCAGGACGTGGTCAAGCACGACAACGTGTCCGCCAACATGGCGGCGCTGACTTTCCGGGCCAACGTGGACACCATGGAGGTCCAGAACTTAGACCAGCTCTTTTCCCTGGCCTCGGGGGAGGCCCAGCGGCGCTTCTGGAACACCGTGCAGGCCCAAAGCGTCATGCGGTCCAATTTCGGCTATCAGCTGGTGAACAAGGGCGACCAGATTACCAACACCCAGTACACCTTCACCGGCCTTCAGGAGGTCTACGACAGTATGTGTCACGACCTCTCCGGCGCCAGCCGTATCCCGGTGACGAAGCTGTTCGGACGCTCCCCCGCGGGGCTGAATTCCACCGGAGAGGGCGATCTGAGAAACTACTACGACTACGTGGACACCCTCCGGGAGAACATCCTCCGGCCCATTCTGGAGCGCCTGCTGCCGGTGGTGTGTATGTCCGCCTGGGGCGAGGTGCCGGAGGAGCTGGACATCCGCTTCCCGCCCCTCTGGACGCCTACGGCAAAGGAAGTGGCGGAAATCGGGGAGAAGAAAGCCGCCGCTATCCGGGATATTTTCCAGGCGGGGCTGCTGCGGGCGGACACGGCCCAGAAGGAGCTGAAGAAGCTGGCGGACGAGACGGGCCTCTTCGGCAATCTCTCCGACGAGGAGATTGCCGCCAACGCGGGCAAGACCTATCAGGATGTGACGGCCCTGCGGGACCCGCTGGCGGGGCTGGACTTCGGCCCGGAGGATGGGGACTTGGCGCGGGAGACCGGGGACGCCCTGACCCTGGACTACAAGGGACAGCCCCGGGATAAACATGGGCGGTTCACCTATGGGAAGCT
>CAJUOA010000157.1:0-2850 GCA_910587785.1 uncultured Oscillospiraceae bacterium
TATGGCAGGATACCAACACGGCGTCCGGGTGCAGGAACAGGCCACAAGCCTCCTGGCCCCCATTCTGGGGACCGCAGGGCTTCAGGTCGTATTCGGAACCGCACCCGTGAACTTGGCTGAAGACCCCTACAGCGTGACCAACATCCCGGTCATTGCCTACAGCTGGTCGGAGGCCGTGAAGAAGCTGGGCTACTCCCCGGACTACAAAAATTACACCCTCTGCCAGTCCATGTATGCCAGCTTCCAGCTGATCGGCGTGGCTCCCGTCGTTTTCGTGAACGTGCTGGACCCCAGGAAGCACAAGAAAACCAACGAGGCGCAGACCGTCGATGTCGTGGACCTGGAGGCCACCGTCAAGCTGACCGGCATCCTCCTGGATACCGTAAAGGTCCAGGCGGAGGGTGTGGATCTCGACCTGGACGCCGACTACATTCTGGCCTTTGACGATGACGGCTACCTCACCGTGACCCTTGTGGCCAGCGGAGCCGGAGCGGCAGCGGCCAGCCTGACTGTGGCCTCCACCTCCATCGACCCGGAGGCCGTGGACGCAAACGACGTAATCGGCGTCAGCACTGCCGGCGGGGAGAAGGGCTTCGAGGTACTCCGCCAGGTATACCCCCGGCTCGGCATGACCCCCGGCCTCCTGCTGGCCCCCGGCTGGAGCCATATCCCGGACGTGGGGATCGTCCTGGCCGCCAAGTGCGAGGAAATCAACGGCTATTTCACCTGCGAGTGCTTTGTGGACATCGACAGCACCCCAGACGGCTGCACCGTCTACGACAAGGTCAAGATGCAGAAGGAGGCCCAGGGCTGCACCAACAAACACACAATGGCTCTCTGGCCCTGTATCGCCGTCGGCAGCAGCTGGTTCTGGTACAGCGCCGTCATGGGAGCACTGACCGCCTGCGTCGACGCCAACAACGACGATGTGCCGAACCTTTCCCCCTCCAACAAGCTGATCGGAGTGACCGGGACCGTCCTGGCAGACGGCGAAACCGAGATCACCCTGGACCAGCTTCAGGGGAATGCCGTCAACGGCTTCGGCGTCACCACCGCTATCAACGTCAACGGCTGGCGTACCTGGGGCAACAATACCGCCGCATACCCGGCGACCACCGACCCTAAAGACCGCTGGTTCTGCTGCCGCCGCTTTTTCTCCTGGTGGGGCAACAGCTTCATTTTGACCTATTTCCAGAAAGTCGACGATCCGGCGAATATCCGTCTCGTGGAAACCATCGTGGACACGGAGAACATCAGGGGCGCTTCCTATGTCGCTGACCAGAAGTGCGCCAGAGCGGAGATCGTCTTCCTGGCCAGCGAGAACGCCGTCACCGACCTGATCGACGGTAAGCTCCGCTTCCACCAGTACCTGACCCCGTATCCCCCGGCGGAAGACATCATGAACACCCTGGAATTTGACCCGTATGCGCTCCAGACGGCGCTCGGGGGCTAAAGGAGGGATAGACAATGGCAATCGCAGGAATCCCCGAAGTCATTAACGACTTCAACCTCTACCGCACCGGCAACCGCCTCGCCGGTATGACCGGAGAGGTCGCCCTCCCGGATTTTGAGGCCATCGTCGCCACCATTTCCGGGAACGGCATCCTCGGCGAGTACGATGCGCCTGTCACCGGCCACTATGGCAACATGGATCAGGAAATCCCCTTCCGGGTCCTCAACATGGACTTCTTCGACCTGGCGGACCCCACCGTTACGCAGGAGCTGACCCTCCGGGGCGCTATCCAGTGTATGGACCGGGCCACGCAGAACAGCACCGAAATGGGGATGCGGGTGGTTTTCCGGGGCCGCTGTAAGAAGTTCGCCCCTGGCACCGTAAAGCAGCGGGAGGCCATGAACGGCGCAATCACCCTGGCGCTGACCTATATCCTCATTGAGCTTGACGGCAAGGAGAAGGTCAAGCTCGACAAGATCAACGGCGAATTCAGGATCAACGGCGTGGACAAGCTGGCGAAAATCCGCCAGCTCACCTGATAGGAGGAAAAGATCATGGACGAAAAGACCACCACCCAGGCCCAGGAACTCCAGGCGGAGAACCCCGGTCTCGTTACCTTCAGCAAGCCCTACAGGTTCGAGGGCCAGACCTACACGGGGATCGACCTTTCCGGCATCGGCGACATGACCGCCCAGGACATGGTGGACGCCGAGAAGTTTCTCACCCGTTCCGGCATTATCAGCCCCATCCCGGAGATGACCGTGGAGTATATCTGCTTCATCGCCAACAGGGCCACCGGCCTCCCCGTGGAGTTTTTCAAGGGTCTTCCCACGAAGGACGCCGTGAAGGTGAAGAACAAGGTCACAAGTTTTTTCTACGGCGAGGGCTAAGGCCGGATGACGGCGAGAGGCTTCAGGAAATCTGCGTAAACCTGTCCCTCGTTATGCACTCGGATTTCTCCCGCTTCATGCGGCTGCCGATACCGCAGCTCATGAAGACCGTGAAGCTGTTCTCGAAGGCGGTGAAGAACCTTGGCAGGCAAAAACACAGAATACCAACTCGCCATTAAAATAGCGGGCGCTGTGGCCGCCTCGTTCAACACCACCATGGGAACGGTAAGCAAGGCGCTGTCCGGCCTCGGCTCCGCCGCTGCTACCGCCGGGAAGGTGGCAGCAGTAGCAGCAGGGGCGGCGGCCACCGCCATGGGAGCCTTTGCGAAATCTGCCGTGGACGTAGGGATGGAGTTCGATCAATCCATGTCCCAGGTTGCCGCCACCATGGGAAAGACGGTGGACGAAATCGGCGACCTCCGCCAGCTGGCGATGGATATGGGCGCAAAGACGGCCTTCTCCGCCACACAGGCAGCGGAAGCCCTGAACTATATGGCCCTGGCCGGA
>CAJUOA010000157.1:2950-5380 GCA_910587785.1 uncultured Oscillospiraceae bacterium
TGGCCGGAGGTACGGAGGAATTAGCCACCGTCCTCGGCGTCCTGGCCGACAACGGCATCAAGGGAAGCGAGGGCGGCACACACCTTCGGAATATGCTGCTCTCGCTATCCTCGCCAACAACAGACGCCCAAAAGACCCTGGATGCCCTTGGCGTTTCCGTCTTTGACGCAGAGGGGAATATGCGGAGCTTCTCCGCCATTTTCCCGGAGCTGAACGCCGCCATGTCCGCCATGACGGACCAAGAGAGGCTGGACGCCTTCTCGACCATCTTTAACAGCCGGGATATTGCCTCGGCTACGGCCCTGCTCGGAACCACCACCGAAAGGTGGGAGGAACTGGGGGACGCCATACTCAACTCCAAAGACGCAGCGGAGATGATGGCAAACACACAGCTCGACAACCTGGCCGGAGATATAACCCTATGGAACTCCGCCCTGGAAGGAGCGCAAATCGTCCTCTCGGACCAGCTGACGCCATCTCTCCGGGAGTTTGTGCAATTCGGCGCCGACGGTCTGGGCCGGGTGACAGACGCCTTCAAAGAGGGCGGCCTGTCCGGAGCCATGTCGGCGCTGGGCGGCATCCTGAGCGACGGTCTGAACCTCATCCTTGAGCAGGCACCAGGCTTTGCGGAAGCCGGCATGCAGCTTCTCGGAGCGCTGGGACAGGGCATCCTCGACAATCTCCCCGCCATTACTGAGGCGGCTGTCACCATCTCTTTGATGCTGATTCGGGGACTGGTTTCTTCTCTTCCCATGCTGGCTGAGGGAGGAGCGCAAATGCTTGTACAGCTGGCAGAGGGGATCGCCTCCGCCCTGCCCGAGCTGATACCGGCGATCGTCTCTGTGATCTTCGAGATCGTGAAGGCGCTGACCAATCCGGAGATGCTGACGTCGCTGCTTGGTGCGGCGCTCTCGATCCTGCTCGCTCTGGCAGAGGGATTAATCCAGGCCATCCCGGCACTCATTGAGGCCCTGCCCGCGATCATCGAAAACCTGATCACAGCCCTCATCGCGGCGGCGCCCATGATTGCAGAAGCCGGCGTCCAGCTGCTGGGGGCGCTGGTGATGAATCTGCCGGATATTCTGATGGCGATTCTGCGGGCGATTCCTGCAATTATTTTCGGCATTCTGAACGCTTTCGGGCAAAGTGAACTGGCAAGCGGTCTGTCTGTCATTTTTCAAAATGCCTTCAGCGGGATTTTTTCGGCGTTGGAGCATGTGAAAGCCGTTTTCAGCGGCGTGATTGATTTTATCAACAATGTCTTTGCAGGAAACTGGTCGGACGCCTGGCAGAACATTCAGGACATTTTCAGGAATTTGTTCTCCGCAATCGTCGATTTGGCGAAAATGCCCATCAATGGCGTTATCTCAGCCATTAACTTCGTTTTTGAAAAAATCAACGGAATGTCCATTGATATTCCCGACTGGGTGCCCGGAGTTGGAGGACAGACCCTCGGCTTTCACCTGCCTGCGATCCCACAGCTGGCGGAGGGCGGCATCGTGACCGGCCCCACTGTCCTGGAGGCCGGAGAGGCCGGGGACGAAGCGATTGTTCCCCTGGCAGAGCTGTGGGAGCAAATGCAGGGCTTTGTGGACGATGCCCTGGCCGCTCCCTCCAACTGGATCGCTGACGCCCTCTCCGCTCTCGGCAGCGGGGGCGAAGGCAACCCGGAGCCGGGCAGTGACCTTCCGCCCATCTATATCACCTATTCCCCGGTCTACCACTTCGAGGGGGAAGCACCCACGAGGGAAGACCTTGCGGAAGCCGAAAAGCTCTCCCAGGAGGAATTCAACAAAATGGCCGCCCAGTGGCTGAAAGAGGCCAGACGGACCAACTTCAGGGGGTAAGCCATGCAGACAGTCAAGACCATCCAGGGCGACACCTGGGACGCCATAGCCCTCCGAGTGTACGGCAACGTCCTCCGGGCGCAGGATCTGATGGCGGCCAGGGAGAACGTCCGCCTCCTGGACTATCAGATTTTTCCCGGCGGCGTCACCGTGGCCACGCCGGAGATCGAAGAAGGTACCGCAACGGACGATATGCCGGAATGGAGGAAATGACCTATGGAAGCCCGGAGAGCTACCGTTTCCGTTCTCTACAACGGCGTCAACGCCACCGGCCAGATCGCCCGGTACCTGAACTCGTTCCAGTATAAGGATGTAGCCTCCGGGACCTCCGACAGCATAAGCCTCAACGTGAACGACCCGGACCTGAAATGGATCGGCCCCTGGTTTCCCGTGAAGGGGGACCGGCTCGTGCCGACCATCCAGACCGAAAACTGGGACGCCTTCGGCCAGGTCCAGAAGTTTCCCTGCGGGACCTTCGGCGTGGACGATTTCAGCTTCAAGGGAGGGCCAGTCAGTATGACCCTGGAGGCACTGGCTCTCCCCGCTGATACCAGCTTCAAGACGCAGGACAGGACGGAAACAT
>CAJUOA010000158.1 GCA_910587785.1 uncultured Oscillospiraceae bacterium
TTTTGCGCTGTTTTTCTACCCCCTTCTCTTGCTTTTAAACCTTGATTCGCATTAGTAGTAGTTGAGCAAATTGCTGGGGAAGACCACGAACCCCTTGTCGGTGAACGCCAGCCGGTGGGTCATGATATTCCCCGCGCTCATACCGAAGTAGCGGTCAAAGTCGGTAGTCGTATTGGTGGCCATGGTCTCCTTGAGTCCCGAGACGACGACGAAGCTGGGCCGGAACCCCAGGTTGATGGTCATCTCCGTCCCGGTGCCGGTGTAGGACCCGACCACATAGGGCTTTGCGGCCAGCGCGGTGTCGGCGGTAGTTTTCGCCGTGTTGGCGACGATCTTAGCGGACGCTGCGTCGGCCTTGGCCTCATTGGCAGCGGCGGCATTGCTGTCCAAGCCGCTCTCAATGGAGGTCATAGCACGGTTGAAGTCCTCCATCCGGATGAGGTCATTGAGTTCCCACTGGGGCAGGCCATAGTTTTTGGTGTGATTCATGTTTTATCTCCTTTAAACTTGATTTGGTAACGAAAAGACCGTTACACATCAGGAGTGTAACGGCCAAAAATTGTATAGAAGGGTGCACCGTCAAAGTGTACAAACTGTAGGGGCGGATGATATCCGCCCCTACAGTATCCTGCGTCACTCCAGGTCCACGTCCACGCTGATATGGTCGGTGCCGTGGGCCTCGAACTCTCCCATATACTGTTCCATGCGCTCCATGACCTCGTCGTAATTCTCCTCGGTGGCCCGCTCGGCGTCCAGATCCCGCAGAGCCAGCTCCTCCGCCAGGATCTCGAAGAAGGCCACGTCCTCATAGGCCATGATGGCCTCATGGATTCCCCCCTCGGCGAAGGCCCGGGAGGGGATGATCTCCCCGTTGTAGAGCTCCACCAGCGCCGCCATTCCATGGTCCAGGCAGTGGGAAAAGACCTGGCTTTCCACCACGTCATAGTCCCGGATACGGTCCTCGCCCCGGGCGGAATTGAGCACCCAGTTGCCTATGTAGACCAGATCCAGCAAGCGGCGGAATTGTTTCTCTGTCAATTGCAGTTCCATGACCGACCTCCTCCTCCTGGCGTCAGATTAGCAGTAGTCACAGTATAGCAGAATCTCACGGAAAATTCCACAGAAAATACAGGGCAAAAAGCCCAAAATTTTACTTGTGGGATTGGATAAAACATAGTACAATGTAAAAGTTATAGGTTGGGGCGGGAGGAGCGCGCTCGCCGCCCCCGGATTGGAGGCTCGCCTATGGACCAGCGCCCCATCGGGGTATTCGACTCCGGCCTCGGCGGCTTGACCGCAGTGCGGCAGCTGCGCCGGATCATGCCCTCTGAAAACATTATATACTTCGGCGACACCTCTCGTGTCCCCTACGGCAACCGCAGCCGGGACACGATCCTCAAGTACGCCCGGGAGGACACCCGGTTCCTTCGCACCTTCGGCCCCAAGGCCATCGTCATCGCCTGCGGCACCGTCAGCAGCAACTGCCTGGAGACCTTGCAGGAGGAAAGCGACATCCCCATCACCGGCGTGGTGGAGCCGGCCGTCCACCGGGCGGCGGCCCTCACGAAGAACCGCCGGGTGGGGGTGGCGGCCACCCGGGCCACCGTCAGCAGCGGGGCCTTTGCCCGGGTCTTCCGGCGGATCGCGCCGGAGGTGGAGGTCATCTCCCTGCCCTGCCCCCTCTTCGTCCCTCTGGTGGAGGAGGGCCGCTGCCGCCCCGGCGACGTGGTCATCGAGACGGTGGCGGAGGAGTACCTGTCCCCCCTCCGGGACCGGGGGGTGGACACCCTGGTCCTGGGCTGTACCCACTACCCCCTCCTCACGGAGGTCATCGCCCGGACCATGGGGGAGGGCGTGGCCCTGGTGGACGTGGGGGCGGAATCGGCCCGGGCCTGCCGGGACCTCCTCACAGCGCGGGGGGCCCTTGCGGACCGGGAGGCCGGGACCTCCGGCTATTACACCAGCGACCGGGCGGAGAACTTTCAGCGCCTGGCCTCCCTCTTCCTGGGGGAGGACGCCGCCGGTGAGGTCCAACAGATCGACCTGGAGCAGTACTGATATGGAAGAGAAAAAAGTGATACTATACGTCCGGGGTGAGCAGTACTTCGAGGACGTGGACCCCGAGGCCACCGAGCTCATCAGCGAGGGCGTCATGACCATCAGCGACGGGGGCGTCATCACCCTGGTCTACGACGAGACCGAACTGACCGGCCTGGAGGGCACCACGACCACCTTTGTGATTGACGGCGGTATGGTGACCCTCACCCGCTCCGGCGAGCTCAACTCCCAGATGATTTTTCAGATGGGCAAGCGCCACACCTCCCTCTACGAGACCCCCTGGGGCACGCTGACGGTGGACGTCACCACGACGGGCCTCTCCTGCCGCATGGACGCCCACGGCGGTATCCTGGATATCCGCTACTCCATCGCCGTGGACCACCAGGTGACGGGGGAGAACCGGTTCAAGGTACGGGTGCGGGAGGCGGCGAGATAGAGACAGATTGGAAAGGAGTTTTCTATGGGAAGCATCGTTACAACCGGCCTCATGGGTGTGGTCCTAGTTCTTATCCTGATCCTTTTCCTGAACGCGCTGGGGAATATCCTTGTGAAGAAAGAACTGGTCACACGCGACGCGTCCAGGCGGGGGATCATCTCCATTGTTCTCTTTGCCGTGATCTTCTATTGCGCTGATTTCGTCCTTCAAATGCCTCCTTATGATATCAATATCGAGGCGATCAAATTTTTGTCAGCTGTCATTGGAGCCGGGTGCTATTGGATCGGGAGCAGGCGCTAGACCGGCTTTTTGGACCATTGGATAAGACGGAAGGAGATATTTTATGGAAAAAGTAATGTATATGATGCTGATCGAAAAAACCAAGACCTACAACCGCCTCACCAAGAAGGCTGTCACAGAGCACGTTGAAAACATCCGGAAGCTGGATGACGCGGGAAAGCTGGAGATCTGCGGCGTATTCCGGGGATATCCCGGGATGGCGGGGATGTATATCCTGAAAACCGAGAGCCGCGAGGAGGCGGAAGCCCTCTGCGAGATGGAGCCCCTTGTCACCGGCGGATACGCGGCCTATAAATTGGTCGAGCTCCAGATTGCCGAGCGTGAAAACAACTATTTGCTGTGACCGCCCCCTGTCTGCGGGAAACATTTTCTGAAAAGGAAGAACAAAAGATGATCAACATGATCCAGAACGCCAAGGACCAGGTCCTTGCGCTGACCGAGAAGGCCTATGAGGCGGCGGCCGCCGCCGGGAAGCTCCCCGCCGGGGTATCCGTCCGGGCTGGGGTGGAGATCCCCAAGGACCCCGCCAACGGCGACTACACCACCACCTTCGCCCTGGCCGCGGCCAAGGCCATGAAGATGCGCCCCCGGGACATCGCCGAGGTCCTGCTGGAGAACATCGATCTGGAGGGCAGCTACTTCGCCTCCGCCGAGATCGCGGGGGCCGGGTTCCTCAACTTCCGCCTGGGCTCCGGCTGGTACGCGGGCGTCATGAGCGCCGTGGAGAGCGAGGGCGCGGCCTACGGGCGCTCCGACATCCTGGCGGGGCAGAAGATCATGGTGGAGTTCGTCTCCGCCAACCCCACCGGCCCCATGCACATGGGCAACGCCCGGGGCGGCGTGCTGGGGGACACCCTGGCCTCTGTCCTGGAGGCCGCGGGGGCCCAGGTCTGGCGGGAGTTCTATGTCAACGACGCGGGAAACCAGATTGAGAAGTTCGCCTCCTCCCTGGAGGCCCGCTATTTGCAGATCATTTTGGGGGAGGACGCCGTCGCCTTCCCCGAGGACGGCTACCACGGCGACGATATCAGGGACCTGGCCCGGGCCTTCTATGAGAAGCACGGCGGCAGCTTCCGGGACGCCTCTGTGGAAGAGCGCCACAAGGCGCTGGCCCAGTTCGGCCTGGAGGTCAACATCCCTAAAATGAAGAGCGACCTCCAGCGCTATAAGATCGACTACGATCAGTGGTTTTTTGAATCCGAGCTCCACGAGAGCGGCTATGTGGCCGAGACGGTCCAGCTCCTCACGGACCGGGGCTGGACCTACGAGAAGGAGGGGGCCCTGTGGCTTGCCACCAGCCGCATCCTGGAGGAGAACTACCGCAAGGCCGGGAAGAGTGACAAGGACATCGCCAAGCTGGACCTGAAGGACGACGTGCTCCGCCGGGCCAACGGCTTCTACACCTACTTTGCCGCCGACATTGCCTACCACCGCAACAAGTTTGCGAAGCGGGGCTTTGACCGGGTCATCAACATCTGGGGCGCGGACCACCACGGCCATGTGGCCCGGCTGAAGGGCGCCATGGACGCCCTGGGGCTGGACGGGACGAACCGGCTGGACATCGTGCTCATGCAGCTGGTGAAGCTCCTGCGGGACGGCGAGGTGGTGCGCATGTCCAAGCGCACCGGCAAGGCCATCTCTCTGAGCGACCTGCTGGACGAGGTGCCGGTGGACGCGGCCCGCTGGTTCTTTAACGCCAAGCCGGACACCCAGATGGACTTCGATCTGGGCCTGGCGGTCCGGGAGGACAGCGAGAATCCTATCTACTATGTGGAGTACGCCCATGCCCGCATTTGCAGCCTCCTGCGCAACCTGGCCGGGGAGGGCTTCGCCGTTCCCGCCGCCGGGGACGTGGATGTGTCCCTGCTCTCCGGCGAGACGGAGCTGGCTCTGATGAAGCAGATCTCCCTCTACTGCGAGACCCTGCGTCTTGCCGCCCGGGACTACGACCCCAGCCACATCAACCGCTATCTGGTGGAGCTGGCCGGATGCTTCCACCGGTTCTACACCGCCTGCCGTATCAAGGGCGAGGAACCGGCAGTCCTCTCCGCCCGCCTGAAGCTGGCGGACTTGACCCGCAGTGTGCTGAAAAACGGCCTGCTCCTGCTGGGCGTCGACGCGCCGGAGAAGATGTGAGCGCCGGGTTTGCCTGGATTTTTTGAGCGTTTTTTTCGATCCTTCCTCCGCCAGGAGGAGGGATCATTTTTTGCTTTCCTGCGGGGTTGTTTGATATGTTACCGGGCGTCTGCTTAGGAACATTGCGGGAATCTTTTGGCGGGTATCAATCAAGATTTTTGCCTGCTGCTGAAAGATTCTCAACTCAATTGTAATTTTTTTGTGAATACACTACCGATAGGCTACCACAGAGCGAATCCCTGTAACTGCCGGAAGCAGTCAGCTCGTAACGGAAATGGTAGACGATAGTGCATTGCTTTGCTACCAGACTCTCAAAATTTACTACCAAGCTTTTTCCTCCAAGCCCGAACCCCCTTGCCCCGCAGCGCCTCCCCCATTCCTCCTCCCGCCCCCAAGGGGCATGGCAC
>CAJUOA010000159.1 GCA_910587785.1 uncultured Oscillospiraceae bacterium
GTGTCCTGACGGCCCTTCTGGTCACGCTCATGGACAAGGATTTTCTCGACAAACTCATTGAGCATGGTCGTGGTCATAGTGTCAAAATCTTGGTATTTGTCAATCATGGCAATGAATTTCTCGGCTGACCGCTTGCCCTGGTCGTAACCCTTGACGGACTTCTCCAACTCGGTGATCTCCTTGGAAAGCGTCTCCTGCTCCTTGGCGTACTGCGCGTCCAGGGCGGCATACCGGGCATCCGGCAGACGGCCTAGGGCGTTGTCCTCGTAAATCTTGCACATAAGCCGTTCCAATTCTCCGGCCCACTTCTGCGCCGCCGCCAGTCTGCGGCGCTTCTTCTTGATGTCGCTGTCCTGCTGGTTGACCTGGGCCTCCTGGACGGTGCGGATGAACGCCGCCCGGTCGGTCTTGGCGTAATCGGCAATGGCGTGGAGCGTGTCGGAGATAAGAGACAGGACTACCTTCTCTGCGATACGGTGCTGGGTGTGGCAGAGGGTTCCCACGGGGACTTTGCTGTACTGGGAGCAAGTATACTGCGAAACCCGTTTACCGTTGTTGACACGGTGGACGTACATCTTGCCGCCGCAGTCAGCGCAGTAGAGAAGCCCGGTCAGCGGCGCGGCCTCGCCCCAGCCGTCCGGGTAGCGGCGGACGTTGGCGCGGATGCGCTGGACGTTATCATACATTTCCTGCGTGATGATCGGCTCATGGGTGTTCTCGAAAATCGTCCACTCGCTTTCATCGACATAGTGACTTTTCTTGTCCTTAAAATGCTTCTGCGTCTTGAAATTGACCGTATGGCCTAAGTATTCCCGTTTTTTAAGGATGTTGACGATGGTGGACGATCCCCAGCCGTAAATATCCTTGATGGCCCGATTCTGGTTCACGCCCTCGCCGTACCGGGCGATGGCGGCAGCTTCCTCGTCCACAATCCAGTTCTCCCGCTTCTCGTCCCACAGGTAGCCGTAAATGACGGTTCCGGTCATGTGCTTGCCGCTCATGCCCTTTGCCTTGAACACGGATTTTATCTTTCTGCTGGTATCACGGGCATAAAACTCATATGAGAACCTTACATAAAGAATGATGTGTATATTGGCAACCGGCAAGATGGTTTGACTGGTATGTACCCCGGCATAAAACCGGGGGGTTTTCATGTCAGGCTTCGATATAGCCCACGAAATTGTAGTGGATGCGGATGTCCCGGACCTCGCGCCCATCCTCGACTTTCCGCTCCCCGATGTCGATGCGCTTGATAAGACGCAGGAGGGTGGGGCGGTCAAGTTCCTCTAATTTTGTGTATTCTCTAATCAGCTTCATCCACTGCTGGACATCATCCGCTTCCTGCTGGTACGCCTCCAGTTCGCCCGACAAATGCGCCCTCTGCTCCAGCTTCTCGGCACGCTCGATCTCGTACTGGTTCATCAGCTGGACGCAGACAGCCTCCGGGATGCGCCCCATCACCTTGTCCTCATAGATGGCCTGGGTCAGCTTGGAAAGCTCCGCAAGCCGCTTCTCAAGGGCTGTCAGGGTAGTCTGCGCCCGCTTGATCTCTCCGGCAGTGGCGGCTCTGCGTTGGGTCCGTACCCGCTCTATCAGGCTGTCCGGGTCACGCTTTGCCAGTTCCGCCTTTGCCCGGATGTCCGTCAGCACGACCTCGACCAGAACACGCTGGTTCATGATATGCGCTGTGCAGACGGTCTTTCCACCGCTGGTGTAGCGGCCACAAGCGTAGCTGCGATAGGTGGACCTTGACCCGTCCTTGCGCCGCCGCCCGTCATGGTAACAGCGCATCAGCGAGCCGCAGTCCATACACCGAAGCAGTCCGGCAAAGAGAGCAGTCTCCCCATTTGCCTGTGTCCGGCTCCGGGTGTTCTGCTTTTCAATCGTCCGCACCAGTTCCCAGACCTCCATGGACACAAGCGGTTCGTGTGTTCCCTCCACCCGTATCCACTCGCTCTCCGGCTTGTCCACCTGCTTGTGGACCTTGTAGGACACATTGCCGGTCTTGTTCTGCACCATGTGGCCGATATAGACCTCGTTCTGGAGGATGGCCTTCACCGTCTGCGCCTGCCAGTAGCCGCCCTCTTTGCGGATGTTGGGCTTGCCCTGGCGCAGGTAGTAGAAGCTACTGGGGGTCGGCACTTGCTCCGTGTTCAGGGTCGTGGCGATTTTGCGGTAGCTATACCCCTGACAACGAAGGTCAAAAATGCGCCGGACGATGGGGGCGGTGGCCGGGTCGATTACCAAGATGTGCTTGTCTTCCGGGCTTTTCAGATAGCCGATAGGGGCGTAGCAGCCCACATACTTCCCAGCTTGAAACGAGGACCGTTTGACAGCTTTGATTTTGCTGCTGGTGTCCCTGGCGTAGAGGTCATTCATGACATTTTTCAGAATCACCAGCATCTCATTGTTTTTGTGAGCGGTGTCCACCCCATCATTGAGGGCGATGAACCGGCAGCCGAGGCTGGGGAAAACAATGTCCGTATACTTGCCGCTTTCGATATAATCTCTGCCAAGACGACTGAGGTCCTTGCAGAGTACCAGATTGATTTTTCCGGCGGTGGCGTCAGCGATAAGCTGATTGAACCCGGGCCTATCGAAGGTCGTACCCGAGACCCCATCGTCACAGTAGGCGGCGTAGAGGTTCCAGCCCTGTTCCTGGACATAGCGGCTGAGCATCTCCCTCTGGTTCTCCACGGACACGGACTCGCCGGTCCTCTCGTCCTCCCGGCTGAGCCTGCAATAAATTCCAACATTGTAAATTTCCTGCATCTTTGATTTTACCTCCCAAAGAGCAGTGCGAATGGCGGTCGATTACCTACCGCCATTATAGCACGCCCACGCTCTGATGCAAAGGCCCTTTACGCGATACGGCCGATTTTCTCCATCGCCGCCAAGTCGAGCAGATCACCCAACTGTCCTTTGTCAGAAAATACGCTTTTGACCCGGTAGACCACGCCGCCGATATTGACCTCGGTGTAATCGTTCAGGCGGCTGATTGCCCTTCCCTCCGGCAGTTCCGGGGACGGTACAGCCCTCTGGTTCATGTTCAGCTTTGCCATGCCGTCACACCCCTTCCGGGCCGTCAGTGACGGTAATGTAGCTATTGTAGGTATTTTCACCACCGGCCACGCTGTCGGAAATACCATCATTACCTACATTAGCTACACAGTCCTCATGAATATCCTTGAGATAGACCCGGCGGCCCTTACCAGTCCGCTTGCCGGAGCGGTAGAGGACGCCGTACTCGTTTGCCAGTTCCGTAATATGGGCGTTCATCAAGCGGGTCAGTGTGTGCGGTTCCGCCTCCAATTCATGTCGGGCTTTCAGTTCTTCCAGTAACTCCGCCGCATACCCCAGCCACTCATGCTGTTCACGGATAAAGTTCTGAACAGCGGTCAGGACGGGGTGCGGTTCTTTTTCCTGCACATCGCCGCCGAAGGATACAAAGTCCCACACCTTCCTCTGCTTGTCGAAGCGGAGGTTCAGTTGCGTGTCGGCCACCTCCCGCCCGGTCACATCCAGTGTGGCGGCGGTCTCCATTCGGGAGGACTTTTGCAGGACAAGCGCCCCGTCAGCGCATCCCAGCAGGCCGGTCGTGCCGGAGATCATGTTGAAGGAATCGGCGGACCCGGCCTTGCGGGTGTGGTGGACTACCAGCACCGTCACCAGAAAGCGGTCGGCGATGTTCTTCAGGGCGCAGACCGTTTCATAGTCGCTGGCGTAGTTGTACTGCTCCTGTCCGACCTTGCGGACACGCTGGAGGGTGTCGATGATTGCCAGCTTCACATGGGGATGGGCGGCGAGAAAATTGGTAAGCTGTTCCTTGAAGCCTTCTCCGATATACAGGGCCTCGGTCGCCAGCCAGATATTGCCGGGCTTGCCGCCGCTGACATCGTTCAGCCTCTGCTGCATCCTCTGGAAGGTGTCCTCCAGGCTGATGTAGAGGACGCCGCATTTCTCGGTTTTCAGCCCCCAGACCGGCTCGCCCTTGCTGACCTGGTTCGCCAGCCACAGCACCAGCCAGGACTTGCCCACCTTGGGCGCTCCGGCGAGGATGTAGATGCCTTGACCCATCAGCCCATCGACCAATGTGCCGGACGGGGCGTAGGTCGTGTCCAGCAGTTCCTCCGCCGGGATTACTTTCAGTTCAGGGATTTTCTGTTTTTCTTCCGTCATTCACAGTTCCTTTCACGGCATCCGCCAGCGAACACCATAACGCTGGCGGAGACAGTGGGTGAAGCGGCGGGCCGGCCCGGATGGCCTCCTTCCTGTCCGGGCCGGCCGCTGATTTGGCATGTATGCCGGGTTGTTTTATATACGGAAGTTTATAGAGTTCAGTTCTGAACTGCATCTACCATTATATCCGTTCAGAAATGTACTGTCAAGAGATTTGTAAAAATTCCTTTCATTTTTGAACGGAGCATGATATAATAGGCGGCAGGATGGCTATACTCAAATCAACACCAGGACAGGGAGGACATATCATGGGATTGCCGATTGACGCAACGCTGGGAGAGCGCATCCGGTTTTACCGCCAGCAGGCGGGGCTGACACAAAAAGAACTCGCCGGCCTTTGCGAGGTCAGTGAGTCCGCCATCAGGAATTATGAGCTGGGGAACCGTGTGCCGGATTTTCTCACGCTTCACAAGATTGCCGAAAAACTTCGGGTCAACTACGCCGCCATCGCCGGTGAAAAAGTCACAGACCTGGAGGGGGCGCTGCAGGCGCTATACAAGCTGGAGGAGATTTACGGATTGTACCCCACCGAGGTGGACGGACAAATCCATTTCATGTTCCGGGGCAGCGTGGCAGTGGACAAGTTCAAGCCCGACCTGGATACCGTCATGGGCAGTCCGGGCGCACTGCTCCAATATCGTGTTCTGGGATTTATGAAAGCCTGCGCTATGCACGATGCCGGGGAATTGACCGATGAAGAGTACGCCCTCTGGAAAAGCAAGTTCCCGGCGTTCCTGAGCGACTTCTATGATTTTCGGAAACAGGCGGGGAGGCCAGACAGCGAAACCTTTGATGGGGACGCCCCCGTTCCCTCGGAAAAACCGCAGTCCCCGGAGCGGAGCCGGGAACGGAAAATCAACAGCGGGTGGTAGCCCGATAGCGGCAAAATTGCCGCGCAGCCAGACCAGCGGAGCGGTCTGTTCAAAGGGTTTGGGATGCTTCCCAACAAGCAGAAACAGCGATTTCCGGCGGAGCCGGGAACCGCTGTTTCGAGGCTTTGTGGGAACAAAGACACTGCTTGCTACAATGGTGACACCCCCAAAACGGGGGAAGATGACCGCCCTATG
>CAJUOA010000160.1 GCA_910587785.1 uncultured Oscillospiraceae bacterium
AGCTGACCTCCGTGCCCGCCCCGCCGCTCTCGCCGGGGTCGTTGAGGTAGAGGGCAAGGTAACATTTCGCCGGGGCCGTGAAGGTCACGCCCCGCAGGGCGTTGAGGACCCCGTTTTCTAAATAGTCGCAGGCGTACATGCTAGGACCTCCTCTTGACTGCTGTGATGGTGATATTGGCCGCGCTGGATGCGGAGACGTTTCGCAGGACGATGACGCAGGGGGTCTCCGCCGTGCCCTCGTAGCGGATGTCATTGCGCCCGCTGTGAAGGGGCACGGAGACTGTCCGGCCAAAGGCGAAGGGCGGGTTGTAGGACCAGGTGATCGTAAACTCGCCGTGCTTGAGGTGCTGGGCCATGGGCGGTGCGCCGGTGATCCGGGCGGTGTAGTACTTGTCCGGCTCCCTGTCGTAGCTCAGACGGCCCGTGCCGGAGAGCCAGTAGGCGATCTCCCGGCAGACCTCAGCCACCGTTTTGCCCTTGGGGCAGGCGAAGGTGCAGAGGATGGACTCCTGCCGCTCGTCGTAGACGCCGCCGGACACGCCGTCGTAGTAGCCGGACCGGCCCGGTATGGCGATCTTACCCTCCCGGCGGGGCGGGAGGATGGTCCGGGACTGGTCCACGGTGTGGATGCCGTAGACACTGCTGTGGGTGCCTCGGAAAATGAAACCGCTCATAGGACGCCGCCTCCCCTCGATCTGGATTTGCGCTGTGCTAAGTCGTAGAGCTCCCGTGCAATGCGGTCGATGTCCGTATCATCCCGGACATTCAGCTCTGCAATATGGAAGTGGTTGACCACGCCGCCCTCCTGGCTGGAGATGGCGGAGACGATCGCCGCCGTCTGCTCCGCCGGGGAGGGGTTCCGGGGCTCCAGGAAGGTGGAGGGCATGGAGCGCTCCATGCTGTGCAGAGCCGCCTGGGCGGCTTCGGTGTAGGCTGCCTCCAGCCGGGCCTTCTCGCTCTCCGCGCCCTGGATGATGCCCTGGATGTCGTAGCGTCCCGCCTGCTGGAATTTCTTTGACGGGGACGCCTGCCCGACTTCCCGCTTGTAGGCGGCGAGGGCGTCCTTGCCCATCTGGGCGTACTGGTCCACCAGCTCGTCCCTCTGGCTGTCCGCGCCGTTCAGGAGGCCCAGGACGTTGTTCATGCCGATGGTGTACGCCTCGTCGTGGAGGTCCATCTCATTGATGGCATCGTTGAGGTCGCTCACCAGCGCGTCCATCTTCTCCTTGAAATCGATCTCCATGTCCGCCACGGTTTTGGCGAAGTACCCCTTGCCCAGCTCCACCCGGGCGAACTGGTCATTGAGGGCGTCGATCTGCTGTTGTCCGCCCTGGACGATGGCCGCCAGGATCTGCGCCGACTCCTGCCGCCCGTCCGAGAGCTTCTGCACCAGCCCCTTGTCCACGCCCAGCTCCATGGCCAGCCTGATGTTCTCCGCATAGACCCGCATATACTCCACTTGGCCCCGAAGGGTCTCGATGAGGCTATCGATGGAGGTTTGGGCGGAGCCGTCCAGCTCGTTGAAGAGGCCCAGCTGGCTCTCCATGCTGTCCTCCGCCTTCTTGCGGATGTCCTCATAGGAGGTGTGGAGCTTATCGACTTCCTCAGTCAGGGTGGTGATCCGCTCAGTCATGGCCTGGGCCTTGGCGGCGGCCTCCGCCTGGCTCTCGCCGTAGTCCGCCGTGGCGGCCTCCAGCTCCGCGATCTGGGCGGCGTTCTCCGACTGTGCGCCGGTCAGGGCCTCGATGCTCTCCTGGAGCACCTGGACGCCCTCACTGCCTTCAGCCTCCGCCTCGCTCAGGGCCTCCCGGGCCGCCTCTAGTTCCAGGGACAACTGCTCCTGCTCTGTGTAGAGCTCGCTCAGGCGCTCCACCCGGGCTTCGTAGAGCTTCTGGTCCTCCGCCTGGTCAATCAGTTTCTCCAGGGCCTCGGTGGTCATGTTGATGGAGTCCGTTGTGGCGTCATAGGCCAAGCCCAGGTCTGGGACGGCTTTGTTGAGCTCCGCCGCCTTCTTGGCCATGGCGTCCTTCTGTGCGGCGGAACGGTTCTCCACATCCACCAGCGTCCGCAGGGCGGCGGTGGACGATGCCACCGCGTACCGCTCCCCGGCAAGGGTGGTCATGAGCTTCTGGCAGGCGGCTCGGGACTCCTCCAGGGAGGTGGTCAGGACCTTGGCAGGCATCGCCTCTTCCACGCCCTCTGCCGCCGCCTGTGCGATGTTTTTATAGGCAGAGACCAAGACGTCCTTTTCGTCCTCTACCCTGGAGAGCATGTCCCCAGTCATCTTTCCGACGGCGTCTACAGCTTTTTGACCCTTCGTGCTGACCGCACCGGCCAGGCCCTCCACCAGCATCTCGCCCACCCAGGCCATCTGCTTGGAGGGAGAGTTGATGCCGAAGAAGTCCAGGACCCCGTCCCAGATGCCGGAGATCCAGCCGGACACCTTATCCCACAGCCACCCGGCCAGGGATTGGATGCCGGTCCACAGGCCCTTCACCAGGGCCCCGCCCACGTCTTCGAAGAGGTCTATCCCCTCCTCCAGGACGCCTATCATACCGTCTATGATCTCTGGCAGAGCCTGACAGATCTCCCAGATGATCTGGGGGAGGTTGTCGATCAGAGACGTCAGCAGTTCAACTCCGGTCTCCACCATCCCCGGGATGTTTTCCACCAGAGTGTCCTTCATGGCCCCCAGGAGCTCTTTCAGTCCCTCCGCGATCGTCGCGCTGATCTCCGGGAGGTCTGTCACCAGGGCGGTCAGCAGTTCGACACCAGCCTCCGCCAGGTCCGGCAATTGCTCTAAGAGCGTGTCGATGACGGACTCGATGATCTCCGGAAGCACCTCGACGATGGTATCGATGATCTCCGGCAGGTCCTCCACCAGAGCGCTCAGCAGTTCTACACCGGCCTCTGTGATCTCGGGAACAGCTTCCAGCAGTGTGGAGACGATGCTCTCGATGAGCTCAGGCAGTGCCTCCAGGAGCGCTGGGGCCGCATCCAGGATGCCGTCTGCCAGCCCCGTCACCAGTTCCAGCGCCGCATCCGCCAAGAGCGGCACGTTGTCCACCAGCGCCTGCACCAGTTGCGTCACTGCCTCCGCACCCGCCGGGAGCAGGTCAGGGAGCGCTTCAGCAAGCCCTTCCACTAACCCGGCAATCAACTGGGCTCCGGCCTCTGCCAGCTGGGGCAGTGCTTCGATCAGCCCCTCTGCCAGCGATGTAACGACTGTGACGGCACCTTCTGCCAACTGGGGCGATGCCTCAGCCAGGCCGTTGAGCACATTGAGGATAATCTCCGTTCCGAACTCCAGCAGTTCCGGCAGTTTTTCCGCCGCCTGTCCGATGAGCCCGTCAATGGCCTCTGCCAGGGCCTCCTCTGCCCCGTCCGCCCCCTCGGTGAGCCCCACGAAAGCGTCCACCACATCTGCGAGAGCGGGCGCAAATTCAGCTGTCAGCGCCGTCTTGACCTCTGCCACCCGCCCGCCCAGGCGGGCCATGGTATCATCCAGCTCCGCCTGGGCCTTGTTCGCCTCCAGGACCGTGGCGTTGTTCTCCTTGAAGATGTCGGTGGCGTTTTGATAGGTCTCTGTCAGGGTGTCAGTGATGAGGGCTGTCCGCTCCGTCTCGTCCGCGCAGGCGGAGAGCTTACTGTTGAACTCGTCCTCAGAGATGCCTACCCAGTTGAGGGCGTCGGCGAGAGCGCCGGTGACCTCCCCCACCTTCGCGGTCTCGTTGGATGCCTCGATCAGGCTGTTGATGGGGAGCGCGTCGCCAAAGGTGCCCGTGACACCGGCGGCGATGTCGCCCCACTTGGCCACATCCTCCTCTGCGGTGGCCAGCTGGGCCAGGAGCTGGGCGGACTCCGTGGCGTTGTCCGTGTCGCCCAGGACGGCATAGAGGGTCTGATAGGCCTCTTTCGCCGTGCCGGTGGAGAAGCCCGCCGCTTCAAAAGCCGTGTTCAGCTTTCCCTGGGCGGCGCGGTATTCCTCTGTGGACTCTGCGATGTCATTGAGAAACTTTACCCCGGCAACGGCGGCGGTGCCTACCGCCGCGATTGCGGCACCGGCGGCCTTGGCCCCGGTGACAAGGCTGTCTTTCAGCGCATCGGCGAAGGACCGGGTGCCCTCTTCTGCCGCCTGGGCCTCTTTGCTGTATTCTTCAATAGAATCAGCGCAATCGGATGAACTGTCTGCGGCCTTTTTGACCTCCTTGCCGTACTGGTCAATGGAAGTGGCGCACCCGTCGGCGCTGGCGGCGGCCTCATCCAGGTACTGATTGTTCTTTTGGATGACCTCTGAAATGCTGTTCTGCTCGACCTTTGCACTGTTGAGCTGCTGCTGCCAGTTCTGGACCCCCTTAGTGGCGGCATTGATTGCCTGTTCCGCTTCTTCCTGGATGTGTTTCCACTTCTCGATTTCAGCGGTAAGCTCCGCCTGCTCTTGTTGGGTGTCTCCAGTGGACTGCCTCAGCTTTTCCAGGGATTCCTCATAGTCTGCCACCATCTTCCCAGCTTCCGCAGCAGCATCTGCATAAGCTTTCTGATGGCCCTGAGCATTTTTGAGTGCATCGCTTAATGTCTGGACTTTTTTCTCCTGCTCCGCCTGTATGTCAGCCAGGGCCTTGCCCTTAGCTGTCAGGGCCTCCATGGAGTTTGCATTGCCCTTAAACTCACTCTCCACCAATGCCAGGGAGGACTTCAGCGTCTTCAGCTCCGCATTGCAGGCGGCAATCGACTGCTTATACTGCCCCTCACCCTCTACGGCCAACTTGGTAGATATGGTTCGTACCGCCATCAGTCATCCTCCCGCTTCCGCTTTGGCTGGTGGGCCTGGATATACAGTTCCCAGAGGTCCCCGGCCTCACCCGGGGTAGACAGCAGCGTCTCCCGCCGGGTGAGGCCGCACAGGACCCCGATCCGGATGTAGTGGGCCCGGGTCAACTTGTTTTTTTTTGCTCGTTCAGCTCCGCCAGGCCCAGATCGACCTCATCGTTCTCCGGCTTGATCTCCCGGCCATAGCCCAGAGTAATGGCCGACACCACCGCCAGCTTCAGCCGGGCCAGGTCTGTGGGGGCCATGGTGGCGGCGATGTCCTCCGCACCGCACAAAGGCTCCGGCTCATACCCCATGCTCCGGCGGCACAGCTCCCCCTGCTCTGCCAGAATGGCGGCGGCCCCGCAGGCGGCCTCAAAGCCGGTCCTGGAGTTGGCCTCCATGGTATCTGTCAGCTCCTGCGCACCGCCAAAACGCTCCTCGATCTGGAACATGGCCTCCACGGTGAAACAGAGGTGCCGTTCCCGTC
>CAJUOA010000161.1 GCA_910587785.1 uncultured Oscillospiraceae bacterium
CGCCAATACCGACACCGCCAGCACCGCATTGACGCAGGAGCCGGTGACGTACTGTCCCCCGGCCTTGGTGGCGGTTTGCAGGACGATGAGCAGGGCGTTCATCACGGCGGTTTCCGTGATCCATAAGATGCGTTTATTTGCGACAGAGTGCATGGGGATCGTCTCCTTTTCGGCTTGGTTTGGTCAGTTCTCCCGGGCGGGGGCGGGGGGCATCTGCCACGCGTCGTGGTCGGTGTGAAGCAGATGATGGGCCCGCTCGCCGCAGGGCTTCTCCAGGTAGTCCCGGTAGAGGGTCTGGATGTCGGTGTTCTCGTGGCTGAAGCGGACCTTCTCGTTCTTGTCCATGTCCCAGAGAGCGCCGCCCCGGTACTCGGCAAGCTCCACGCCGTCCACGATGGGCTGTCCGCCGCCTCCGGCGCAGCCGCCGGGGCAGGCCATGACCTCCACGAAGTCGTACTGCACCTCGCCCTTGCGCAGGGCCTCCATGAGCTTCCGGGTGCGGCCCAGACTGCTGACCACCGCCACCCGGACCACTCCGGCCTCGGGGATGTTGAAGGCGGCCTCCTTCCAGCCGTCGTGGTCCATGCCCCGCACCGCTCGGAAGGTGTCCGCGTTGGGGTTGCGCCCGGTGATGAGGAAGTAGGCGCTGCGAAGGGCGGCGTCCATCACGCCGCCGGTGGCACCAAAGACCACCGCCGCGCCGGTGCTGGCGCCCAGGGGGCTGTCGAACTCCTCCTCCGGCAGGTCCTCCAGGATGATCTTGTCCGCCCGGACCATCCGGATGAGCTCCCGGGTGGTCAGCACCACGTCCACGTCCGGGTCGCCGCAGGCGTCCCGCAGGGGCTCCAGCGCCGCCTCCGCCTTCTTGGCGAGGCAGGGCATGATGGAGATGACCCGCACCTTGTGGGGGTCCAGGCCCTTCTTCTCCGCGAAGTAGCTCTTGGCCACCGCGCCGAACATCTGCTGGGGGCTCTTGGCGGTGGAGAGGTTGGGGGTGAACTCCGGGTAGTTGCTCTTGACGAACCGCACCCATCCCGGACAGCAGGAGGTGAACATGGGCCACTGGTACTGGTCCCTGTGGGTGAAGCGCTCGACGAACTCGCTGCCCTCCTCCATGATGGTGAGGTCGGCGGCGAAGTTGGTGTCAAAGACGTAGTGGAAGCCCAGGCGCTTGAGGGCGGAGACCATCTTCTTCGTGGCGGCGGGGCCCGGCGTGAGACCCATCTCCTCCGCCCAGGCCACCCGCACCGCCGGGGCCACCTGGACCACCGTAGTGAGGGCGGGGTCGGCGAGGATGTCCAGCACGTTCTCCGTGTCGTCCCGCTCCCGGAGGGCGGCGGTGGGGCAGTGGGTGACACACTGCCCGCAGAAGGCGCAGTCGGCGTCGGTGATCTTCCGGTTGCGGCTGACGTTCACCGTCACCCGGGAGCCGGTCCCGGCCACGTCCCAGATGTTGAGTCCCTGGATCTTGTCGCACACCTGGATACAGCGCATACACTTGATGCACTTGCTCTCCTGCCGGATGAGGGGGGTGGAGCGGTCCCAGATCCCCTTGCGGATGTTGATGGGGTAGGGGATGTAGAGGAGGTTGGCGTCCATGGCCAATTTTTGCAGGGAGCAGTTGCCGTTGCGGGTGCAGAAGGCGCACTGGCAGTCGTGCTGGGAGAGGATGAGGCGCAGGTTGGTCCGCCGGGCCGCCCGGACCCGGGGGGAGTTGGTGCGGACCACCATACCGTCGTGGACGGGCTCGTCGCAGGCGGTGACGAGACGGTCCACGCCCTCCACCTCCACCACGCACACCCGGCAGGCCCCGATCTCGTTGAGGCCCTTCCAGTAGCAGAGGCTGGGGATGGGGAAGCCCGCAGTCTTGGCGGCCTCCATGATGGTGGTGCCCTCCGGCACCGAAACGGCGGCGCCGTTGATGGTGATGCTTACCATGCCTTTTTCCTCCCTCCTTTGAAGTTTCCATAGCCGAAGCAGTCACAGCGCAGGCACCGGGAGCTCTCCTCCATGGCCCCCTGGGCGGTGAGGCCGCACTCGATGCACCGGAAGTCCGCCTTGCGCTCCCCGGCCTCCCGCTCGGTGGTGTTGACCCTGCCGTGGGGGGACTTGTTCTGGAGCGCCGGGGCGGGGATGTCCACGTCCACGGAGATCTCGTGGTGGAAGCCCAGGTATTCGTCGATGTTGGCGGCGGCCACCTTCCCGGCGGCGATGGCCTTGATGGCGGAGGCGGGGCCGGTAACGCAGTCGCCCCCGGCGAAGACGCCGTCCAGGTCCTTGTTGGCGAGCTTCGAGTCGCTCAGCGCCTCGATGGTACCCCGGTGGATGGGGATGCCCGCGTGCTCGAAGGCCATGGTCTCGATGCCCTGGCCCACGGCGGCGACGATGATGTCGGCGGGGATGCGGACCTCGAGCGCTTCGGCGTTCTGGGGCACGGGCCGGCCGGAGCGGATGGCCCCGGGGATCTGGGGCTGGACCCAGAGGGCGGCGGCGCGGCCGTCCTTGCCGGCCTCGATGCGCACGGGGGCCATGAGGGTGAGCAGCTCCACGCCCTCGGCCACCGCGCCCTCCACCTCGGCGGGCAGGGCGGTCATGTCCACCTGACGGCGGCGGTAGACGCAGGAGACCTTCTCCGCCCCCAGGCGCACGGCGCTGCGGGTGACGTCCATGGCCACGTTGCCGCCGCCGATGACCACCACCTTCTTGCCGGTGAAGTCGGGCATCTCGTTGTCCCCGATGGCCCGGAGCATCTCCACGGCGCTGATGACGCCGGGGCTCTCCTCGCCGGGGATGCCGGTCTTCTTGTCGGTGTGGGCCCCGATGGAGATGTAGACGCTGTCATAGCGCTCCCAGAGCTCCTCGAACTGGACGTCCTTGCCCACGTCCACCTCCGTGTGGACGTTGATGCCCAGGGAGAGGATGGAGTCGATCTCCCGGTCCAAAAGCTCCCGGGGGAAGCGGTAGCTGGGGATGCCGTAGCGGAGCATCCCGCCCAGCTGGCGGCGCTTCTCGTAGACGTGGACCTCGTGGCCCATGAGGGCGAGGTAGTAGGCGGCGGAGAGACCCCCGGGGCCCCCGCCGATGACCGCCACCCGCTTGCCGGTGGGGTCGGCGCAGAGGGGCTGGGCCACGTCCCCGGCGGTGTCCACGGCGTAGCGCTTGAGGCCCCGGATGTTCATGGCGTCGTCGATCATGTTCCGGCGGCACCGGGCCTCACAGGGGTGCTCGCAGATGTAGGCGCAGGAGACGGGGAAGGGGTTGTCCTTGCGGATGAGGCGGATGGCGTCCTCGTTTCGCCCCGCGCCGATGAGGGCGATATACCCGGGGATGTCCACCCCGGCGGGGCAGAGGGCCACGCAGGGCACCGGGTTCTCCAGGTTCCCCAGACAGCGGTGGTTGTTGATATGCTCCCAGTAGTCGTCGGCAAAGCCCCGCACGCCGTCCAGGACCAGCTTTGCGGCGTGGCGTCCGATAGCACAGGCGGCGGTCCCGGCGATGGACCGGGCGGTCTCCTCGATGATCTCCATGTGGCGGGGCTTGGCCCTGCCGTCGAGCACGTCTGTGAGGAGGATGGACAGCTGTCCCAGCCCTACCCGGCAGGGGACGCACTTCCCGCAGGTTTGGGCGTGGCAGAGGTTCAGAAAGTTCAGCGCCAAGTCCACCGGACAGAGGCCCGGCGGCGACGCGGCGATGCGGCGCTCCATGTCGTGGTAGAGCTGGTCCACCATCATCTGGGCCCGGTCCGGGGTCTTGATGTCTAAGCGGCTCAAATCATACACTCCTTTCCTGGTTCAACACTGTGATCTCCCGGCCGCCTCCGGCGGGGCAGTGTGCACGAAAACGGCGGGGGATCAGGTCTGCTTTTTCAGTATAAAGCCAAAGAGAGCCTGTGTCAATACGGGGGAGGGGGAGATTTCATTCTCCGATAGACGGGGCCAATAGACGGAAACGGTCACAGGGCAAAAAAGTTCCCCAATGGGGGAGGCTTGCCATCGCGCCCGCCATGGGGTATAATATCCCCGCAAGAGAGGAGCCGTCCGCTCCTCATCACAGGAAAGGAACCATGTACCATGGATCAATTAGTACGCGCGATCACCGCCGGAGGCGCGGTCAAGGCCGTGGCCGTCACCACCCGGGAGCTCACGGAGCGTGCCCGGAACATCCAGAAATCCCTGCCCGCGGCCACAGCGGCCCTGGGCCGGACCCTCGCCGCCGCCTCCATGATGGGCAGCGCCCTCAAGGAGGACGCCGCGAGCCTCACCTTGCAGATCAAGGGCGGCGGGCCCCTGGGCACGATCCTCGCCGTCTCCGACCCCCAGGGGTGCGTCCGGGGGTACGTCCAGAACCCCCAGGTGGATCTGCCCCTCCGCCCGGACGGCAAGCTGGACGTGGGCGGAGCCGTGGGCAGCGGCGGCACCCTCACGGTCATTCGAGACCTGGGGATGGGAGAGCCCTATACCGGCAGTGTGGAGCTCCTGAGCGGGGAGATCGCCGAAGACCTTGCCGCCTATTTTGCGGAGAGCGAGCAGGTCCCCACCGCCTGCGCCCTGGGGGTGCTGGTGGACCGGGACCAGAGCGTCCGGGCGGCGGGGGGCTATCTCATCCAGCTCCTCCCCGGCGCGGGGGAGGACGTCATCGGCCGGGTGGAGGGCGGCGTACTGGCCGCGGGGCCCGTCACCGCCCTCCTGGACAAGGACCCCGACCCGGCGGCGCTCCTGCGGACGGTCCTCAGCGATTTTGACGTGGAGATTCTGGAGACCAGCCCCATCTCCTACCGGTGCTATTGCAGCCGGGACCGGGTGGAGCGGGCCCTCATCAGCATGGGCGTGGAGGAGCTGGAGGACCTGCTCGCCCAGCAGGGCGGGTGCGAGCTGGGCTGTCAGTTCTGCGACAAGGCCTACCGCTACTCCGCCGAAGAGCTCCGTTCGCTCATCGACCGTCTGAAGGCCCAAAAGGAGGCGGACCGGGCGTAGGGGCTGTTCAGACGTTCTGGGCC
Source organism: uncultured Oscillospiraceae bacterium (assembly GCA_910587785.1). Taxonomy (GTDB): domain Bacteria; phylum Bacillota; class Clostridia; order Oscillospirales; family Oscillospiraceae; genus Pelethomonas. The sequence goes on from CAJUOA010000161.1 coordinate 4,997, forward strand.
TTGTAGGCCTCGCCCCAGTCCTTCAGGGCGTCCAGGACCGGCCGCTGGCCTCCATCTGCCGGAGCTGGGCGGTGAGCACCTTCTGGCTGACGGCCTCCAGAGATTTTTTCAGCTCCCCGAACCGCTTCGTCCCCGGGAGCAGTCCCGGATGATAAGTATAAAATCCTTACCCTGTGGATTTTCGCGTCTGCAACGCCTTAAAAATCAAGCCTTTTCAATCCCTATTGCGTAACATTCCATTCTGTTCTTTGGGAGAGGTCGGGGGCGCGGGGGCAGAGCCACCGCAAAAC
>CAJUOA010000162.1 GCA_910587785.1 uncultured Oscillospiraceae bacterium
CGGGCATGGACAGGTGGATGTGGACCCAAGGGGTGCCGTCACTGCGGAGCACCGCGTTGAGGTAGGGCAACACCGCACAATTCCCCCCAAAATGGAAAGGATAACCGGAAGGGCGGGAAATACTGAGATATCATCCAGGAAACGGGTCAGCGGGCAGAGTGAATCAAGCCGCCAGACAGGGCCTGTCAGCCAGAATCAGATTTGCCAGAGCAAACACCATATTCAGTTTGGCGGTCTGCTTTTGCAGACCGCGGTACCTTGTCTTCCGGTATCGGAATCTGCCTTTGACTACCGCGAAAACATGCTCGACTTTTGCTCTGACAGAGGATTTTTCCCGCTCACGGCGCTTGATCTGCGCCTTGGAACGCGTGGACAGATTCTTTGACTGTGAAGGGCGCCGGTTGATTTGATACCGGATCCTTTTGCCCTTCTTGTTCCGCAGGACAGCGCCTTCCCGCTTTTCTGCCCCAAGGTATCCGCTGTCGCCATGGACGGTGTCCTCCTCGCCGGTCACCAGCTCCGCTGTCATCGTTACATCGTGGACGTTGGCGGCGGTGACCTTCAAGGTGTGTACCAGCCCGGTGTCCCTGTCCACGCCTACATGCGCCTTGTACCCAAAGTGCCAGGTGTTCCCCTTCTTCGTGGAATGGGCCTCCGGGTCCCGTTTCTTCTCCTTGTTTTTGGTGCTGGAGGGTGCTGAAATCAGAGTTGAATCTACGATCGTTCCCTTTTTCAGCAGCAATCCACGCTCCTGGAGCAGCCCAGTCACCTGGGCAAACAGCTTTTCCTGTATCCCGTTGCTCATCAGCAGATTCCTAAACCGCCCCAGCGTGTCTCCATCCGGTATCTGATTACTGGAATCCACCCCGCAGAAATCAGAAAACGCCCGGCTGTCGATCACTTCTGCCACCGTTCCCTCATCTGACAACGTATACAGGTTTTGCAGCACATACAGCCGCAGCATCAGCTCGATTTCGTAGGGCTTGTTCCCGCGCTCTCCTTTGTAATAGCACGGCCTGATCTCTTCCTCCCATTCTCCCCACGGAATCAGGCGATCCATCTGCTCCAATAATTCTTTCTTCTTTGTCCGCGCCTGTGACAGCTCGTCCATCAGGCCCGATAGGCTTATCTGTTTTTTCATGTCTCTATTTTATCACATCTTTTTTCTCTGCGCACCTGGTTTGTGCGGTGTTGCCGTAGTATTTTCCAGATCTACGCCTCCCAGGGCCGGGACAATTATGCAGAGCTGAGCCTCCCTGTCAGCGACTACGAGATGCTGGACATGATGGAGCGCCTGCGCCTGGAGCCCGGCCAGCTCCCCTATCTGGAGATCCTCGAATTCCGCGAGGATCTCAACTACCTGGAGCGGTGCCTCCACGAACAGCCGGACATCTACCAGCTCAACACCCTGGCGAAGAAACTCTCGGAGTTCATGTCCGTGCAGGAACTGGCGGCGTTTGAAGGGCTGGTGGGAAAGGAGATCGAAAAGAGCGCCGTTCCCATCGAGCTCCCACGGCTCATCGACTTTGCCCACAGCGCGGACTGCTGTGTTATTGCAAAGGAAGCCGTGACAGACTTTCAACCGGGCGAGTTCCTGGTAAAAAACGGTTTTATCGAGGAGGTCGACGGCCTGCCGGATTCGATGCTGGCGCTGTTGGACTACGGCAGGATCGGCAGGGAGTATCGGGAGGCTGGGGGCGGCGTGTATACGGGTTATGGCTATGTGGAGCAACAGTCGGAGGTCCACTGCGTCAGCGAAAAGATGGACTTCCAGCCCCAAAAGCCGCCCTACACCGTCCAGGTCAATATGGCGGCGTTACCGTTCGCCGATGGCGACCGAAAGCCGGAGGTGGTCCAGCTCCAACTCCCAGCCTCGGAGGAGCAGACGCGGGAAGCACTGGAAAAGCTGGGGAAGCAGGATTGGAACGACGTCGCTGCCTCTATCCAGGATTGCGCCATCCCCAGTCTGAACCACAAGATTTATTTCGACGGTGAGATGCCGCAGATCCTGGAGCTGGCCAGGTGCCTCGCGGAGTTGGATGCGCAGGGACAACTGCCCAAGTACAAGGCGATTCTGGCGGCGAATGACTGTCAGGATCTGTCGAAAATGCTCTCCCTGGCCGGAACGGTAGATGAATACTTCTTCGAGCCCCAGGTGAGCGGCCCGGAGGATCTGGCAAAGAGCGAACTGAACGTGATCCTCTGCGAGAGAGACGCGGAGGCGCTTCTGCCCTACATTGACCTCCAAAGCTATGGCCGCGCCCTGCTGGCGCGGGATCAGGCCGTGGTCACCAGTTATGGCTTGGTCGAACGGGACACGTCCCGGCAGGTCCTGGAAGAAGATCAAGCGCCCGAGGGCGGAATGGAGATGGTATGATGCTTCGCGATCATGACGAGATGCTCCTGCGCCTGCCGGGGACGGTGGAGGAGCGGGAGTGGCTGGAAGGGCATCTGGAGGTACTGAGCGTCAAAGAGCGCATCGCCCTCACCGCGGCTATGGCCCATGAGCCACCCCAGGATATGGCCGGGGCGGTGAACTGCCTGCTCTCGCTGGAGTGGTAAGAGGTGCGCGGCCATGTGGACAGCTATGAAGTCCTGGGGAGATTTTTCTGCAGTGAGCAACACATCCCCATGGAGCAGCGGCCCTTCTTCGACAAGGCTACGCTGGGCCGGCTCTATGGGGAACAACACCCCGGACTGTTTATTGGAAACTGCTATGTGGAGTTTCCGGAAAAACAGCCTGCCCTGCGCTATGACGGATCGGAACTGCCAAAAATAGAGACCGAAGGCTGGAGCGTCCGGCTGAAGCTTGCGTCGGAAATGGTGCCGGAGGGTGTATGGATACGGCTCCCGGACTACGAGGCGGCACTTCGGGACGATCCCGGAGACATCGAACTTGCGATGGATGAGCTGGGGGTCAAAGTGCTCCCGGACTGCACGCTCCTGGACGCCCGGTGCGTCCTGCCTTGCGTCCAGGATCTCGCCGGGCAATACGAAAGGATCGGTGATCTGGTCCATGATGGACAGGAGCTGGGGTTCCTGCTGGACGAGCAGTACAGTCCGGATTTCTTTGAGCGGTTGTCGGCTGCACTGGAGTTTGAGCACTGCCGCCGCTTGGACGACGCGTATCGCATTAGCTGTGAGCTGAACGATTACAATCTTGTGAGCGTGGATGCGTTTATTGACCAAGTCAAGCAAAAGCTGGATGGGCAGCGGTGGGCGCAATGCGGCGATGCAGTTAAAAACAGCTTCAACTATGCCGCCTACGCCGCCGCTTTGGCAGAACAGCAGGGCTATCAGGTGACGGACGATGAATCCTACTTCATCCGAAAGCGGGACTCCCCCGAGTTGGAACAGCAGCCAACCGGTATGACCATGCAGTAATATGTAGAGGGGCCGTTTCTCCGAAGGGACAAACGGTCCCTCTTTTTGTGCCTTTTTTGGAGGAGCGGTGCCGGAAAGGAGAAAAAATGTCCAGCGAACAGTTGAAAAACCACCTGAAAAGGAACTGCCTGGGGCGGAAAAACGCCGTCAAGAGTCCGGAGCTGGAGCAGGCCCTGCGCATCAGCGGCAACGAGCTCCGCAGGCAGGTCAACCGCCTGCGCCGGAAAAAAGTCCACATTTGCAGCGGCCCGGAGGGCTACTTCTACGCTGGGAACGCCGGCGAGATCTACGCCACCATCCGCTCCCTGGAGATCATGGCGCGGGGGCTGGAGCACGCCGTCGAGGGCCTGGAGGCCGCGCTGGAGAACTTCGGCGAGCACCCCGGAGGTGATGCCCCCTGAACAGCTTCATGAGCTGGATCGGCGGCAAATGGGCCCTGCGGGATGCAGTAGTCCAGCGCTTTCCTCTGGACTACGAGCGCTACATCGAGGTGTTTGGAGGCGGAGGCTGGGTCCTCTTCCACAAGCCGCCCTGGGGCGACTTCGAGGTCTACAACGACTTCAACGGCCTGTTGTCGAACCTGTTCCGGATCGTCCGGGACAAGCCGGACCTGCTCATCACCGCCCTGCGTTATGTCCTCAATTCCCGCGCGGATTTTGAGTATGTGCGGCTTGCCCTGCGGCAGAGGCACACCACCGACGTCCAGCGGGCGGCCTGGTTCTACCAGATCATCCGGCAGAGCTATGCCTCCGGCCTCACCAGCTTTGCCAGCCAGCCCCATGATATGTGGGACGATTTTCCCATCATCCGGCAGGCCAGCCGGAGGCTCAAGGACGTGGTGATAGAAAATCAGGACTTTGAGAGGCTGATCAAGCATTACGACCGGGAAACGGCTTTCTTCTACTGCGACCCGCCCTACCACGCCACCGAGGGGTACTACAAAAACGTGGGAGAGGACGGATTCCGAAAGAAGGACCATTACCGCCTGCGGGACACCCTGCTGGGGATCGAGGGGAGGTTTCTCCTGTCCTACAACGACGATCCCTTTGTCCGCAGTTTGTATGCCTACCCCGGCATCATGATTCAGGAGGTCACGCGCCTCAACCCGATCAAGCTGCGGTATGAGAACGGCGCACAGTTCCCGGAACTGCTCATTGCCAACTACGACATGGACGAGCGGAGAAGGGCTACATCTCAGATCACACTATTTTAGCAGAAAAGGAGCAAGATTGCAATGAAATTTGTGAAGGGCACAACGAAAAAGAAGCTGGTCATCCCCAACACGGTGATGGAGCTGAGCGGCTTCGAGAGGGGCGCGATGGTGGAGCTGCACGCCCTGACGGACACGGTGGTGATCCTGAAAAAGAGGATGACCGCCATGGAGCTGGTGAACGCCATCGACGCCCTCCAGCGGCTGACGGTGGACCTGTTCGCGGAGCTGGCGAAGACCTGCGGCGCCTGCGAGGACTGCGGCGGCGGGGAATGCCCCGCGCGGGACCGCGCCGCCACGGAGGTGCCGGATGAGGTCCGGCAAGGGGCGGGCATCCCCGCCGGGGTCAAGCTCCAGTCTTGGCCTGGGGAGACGGAGGGCACGGTGATGGTGGTCCAGGCGGACTACCGCTTCGACCTCACCGATGTGCCGGAGTGGGTGCGCTCCACCCTGGAGGCTCTGGGCGTCTGCCTGGGGAACCTGGAGGAGTTGCTCATGTCGGAGGAGCCTATTTCTGGCTAATTTTCTACGAAAAATACAAGCCTGCGAATAAAAAGTCAAGCCCCAAAATGGAGTTGATGGCAGA
>CAJUOA010000163.1 GCA_910587785.1 uncultured Oscillospiraceae bacterium
CGGGAGCCGGGAGCAGTGGACAGCCTTTCTGACCACTGCGGCCCGGCTCTACAAATACCCCTACAACGAGCAGCTGATGATCTACAAGCAGCGCCCGGACGCCACGGCGTGTGCGGAGTACGACCTGTGGAACAAGACCATGCGCCGCTATGTGCGCCGGGGTTCCAAGGGCATCGCGCTGGTGGACAATTCGGGCAGCCGCCCGAAACTGCGCTATGTGTTCGATGTGTCGGACACGGGGGAGCGGGACAACTCCCGCCCGGTCAACCTCTGGACGATGAAAGACGAGTATGTCCCCGCCGTGCAGGACGCGCTGGAGCGGGCCTACGGCGTGGGAGCCGGGGCGGGGCTGGAGGAGCAGATCGAAAAAATCTCCAGCCGCCTCGCTTCGGAATATTGGGACGAGAACAAGGAGGCCATCCTCGGCATCGTTGACGATTCCTTTCTTTACGGGTATGATGAGTTCAACGTAGAGGTTTCCTTTCGGAGGGCGGCGGAAACGAGCATCAAATATATGCTCTACTCCCGCTGTGTGGAGGACCCGGAGAGCTACTTTGAGCCGGAAGATTTCATGGATGTCTTTGACTTCAACACCCAGGCGGCATCCAATGTGCTGGGTACGGCGGTCAGCGAGGTATCCTCCCAGGTGTTCCGCGAGGTGGAGCGGGCCATCCGAACCTACGAGAGGGCAAAACAGGTTGAGCAGACTGAGGAAAGGAGCGGTAAACATGGCAGAACTGACTTACACGAGGAGCGGGGACTTCCTGATCCCCGACATCCGGCTGGAGGAGACGGAGGACCGGCCTCTGGGCAGGTACGGCAGGATGAGGCGGATGTACCTGGAGGAGAACAACAGGCTCCTCTACAACCACCTGACCCTGACCGGGAAACTGTTCCCGCACCTGTGGGAGGTACAGGAGGCGGCGGACGCCCGGATGGAGCAGATCATGGACGGGCTGCTGAAAGCGGACCCGGCGCCGGACAAGAAAACCCGGCAGATGGACTGGGTGCGGCACATGAACGCGCTGAAAGCACAGGCGGAGGAGATCGTGGTGGCGGAGCTTATCAACAGCTGACGCTGGAGGGGATGTTTCCCTCCGAGATGGAGCAGATCACATTCATCGACCAGCAGGGGTCGGGCGAAAAGCCCGGCCCTTTTGCTATGCCCAAAGAAGAAAAGCAGTCCATTTCCGATGACGAGATCGACCGTCTCCTGCGCCACGGCTCCGGCCATCACGACAACAAGCTCCGCATCGCCGTCCTCTATGCCGGGGACAGCACCCCCGCAGACCGTGCCGAGTACCTGAAAAACGAGCATGGGACGGACGGCGGGCACAGCTGGCAGTTCTCTGACGGCACCCACGGCAATATCCAGTACCGCCCCCAGGGGCTGGTGATCCGCAACGCCGACCAGGGGACGGAAGTCCGCCTGCGCTGGTCCGAGGTGGAGCGGAGGATCGGGGAATTGGTGGCGGGTGGCCGCTATCTGGGCGAGTCGGAGAACGCACAGTATGCCGATATGGAGCGGGACTACGCCGCTTTCGGCGGCATCCCCCTCCCCGCGCCGGGACACAGCTTCCCGTCCACCCCGGAGGACATCTACGAGCGGTATTTCCCCGTCATCGCGGACACCCTCCTGGAGGACACGGCGTTTCGGAACGCCTGCCGCAACAATGACCGGGAGACCGCCACGATGGAGGGGCTGCGGGCCATCGACCGGGCGGCGCTCACGATACAGGACACCGCCTTTATGCGCCTGTACTTCGATGCCCCGGAATACCATGACCGTTTCCGTCAGGAGCTTCTTGACCGGGTTTATGGGATGCTGGAGGCTGCGCCGGAGATGACCGCCGAGGCGTCGCGGGAGCATAAGATGCTGGCACAGGCGGCACAGCTGGCGGAGGCGGGCGACCTTGCCGCCCCGGAACGGTTCACCCTCATTGAGACCGAGGGCGGATATGCTGTCTGGGATGACATCCGGGCAGAGATCTATGTGGACCCGGAGGGCGTTTCCGAGGAGTTCACCAGCGAGTGGCAGGCCGAGGATTATCTGGCGCAGGTCAGGAAAGAGGCGGCGGAACGGGACGCCGCAGACTGGCTGGCGGTGGAGCGGGCCAAGCTGCCGCCGTTGGAATACGCCATCGGGGACTGGTTCACAGTCTACTCCGAGGGCGCCGCCAAGGAGATCGTCCTGACCAACATCACGGACGATGATGTTTTCTATGTCTATGCCGATGAGCCGGGACAGGACCGGGTGTTCATGGACAGGGGGATGTTCGAGCATGGCCTGCGGAGCGGACAAATCCGGGACGCACAGCCGAAAGAGGCCGTCCAGACCGTTGCCAGCTATCGGAACGGCGAGGAGGCCATCGTCATCCAGCAGTACCCCAACGGGCAGTTCTACAACCACTACGGGTTCAATGAGCAGAGCCGCTTTGCCGTGGCAACGGCTGGCGGCTTTGCCTCTTTTGAGGAGGCGGAGGCGGCGCTCCGTTCCCACCGCCCCCAGGCGGAGCGGGTCATGGAGGGTCCGGAGGAAGTCCATGCGGAGCCTGTTCCCGGTACAGAACCGGGGCAAATGCCGGAGAGCGAAACCCCGGAAACGCCGGAGGGAGTAACTGCCCCTCCCGTCCCTGAAACGGGGAGCGAAAGCGTTACAGAGCTGGAGGAAGAACCCCGCTTTTCTATCATTATGACCAGCGATGCTTTCCCCGACCCGGAGGACGCTTTTGCCATCTGGGATTCCTCCGTTGACGATTACTACACGGTCAAGAACGGGGTGTTTGAGGATGTCGTGACTTTCCCGGATGAGGAGGCGGCACAGGCATACCTGGAACAGCTGGAGGAGAAATATGCGGAACGCCCCGCCCCGAAAGGGCCGGCCTATCAGGTAGGCGATACCGTCTATCTGGATGACACCGCCTTTATCGTGGAGGAGATCGGTCTGTTCGATGTCCAGCTCCGCGACCCTGCGCTGGCCTACCCTGTTTTCCGTTCCGAGAGCAAGGAGCGGCTGGAAAGCCTCCTGCGGAGGGATGACCGCAACGCCAAATATCTGCCTGATGACAAGTCCGTAGAGGAAGAAAACCCCTTTGCGGATGTGGACAAATGGGCGGCGGACTACCAGAGCCAGACGGAAACAGCTATTGCCGCGCTGGAGCCTGACCAGAGGCGCATTGTGGACGCCATGCAGACGGCGGGGTTTTTCTATGACCCCCTTGCCGCCACCACGCCGGACCCCATTATCTTCCGTTCGGGGGAACTGCTGGGCGGCTATCCCCTCTCTCTCAAAACATGGGACGAGGCGTATGCGTTCATTGACGGGGCCGAACTGAAAGACACCCCCGGACTGCGGGAGCAGGTACAGGCAGTCCTCCACCCGGATGCAACTTGGGCGCAAAACGCGCACAAGTTAGATGCCGAGCCAGCTTCGGCGCAAGCTGCACCGAAGTCCGAGCCGGAAGTCACCACGACCACCGAGACCGTCTACCCCGGCGAAAAGAACGGCCTGCCCTTTGATGTGGTGGTGGAAAAACTGCACTTCGGAGAGCCGGAACACAGCCAGCCGGAACAGGCGGCACAGCCCGCCGCCCGCAACTTCCGTATCACGGACGACCATCTGGGTGAGGGCGGGCCAAAGGCGAAGTTCCGGGCCAATATGGACGCCATCACCCTCCTGCACGAATTGGAGTTTGACGGCAGGGACGCCACGCCGGAGGAACAGGAGATCCTTTCCCGGTATGTGGGCTGGGGCGGCCTTGCGGATGCCTTTGACGAGAAAAAGGACAGCTGGGCAGGCGAGTTCAGGGAACTGTACGCCGCCCTCTCCCCGGAGGAGTACGCCGCCGCCAGGGCCTCCACCCTGAACGCCCACTTTACCAGCCCCGCCGTCATCAAGGCCATCTATGACGCCGTAGGCCGGATGGGGTTCCAGACCGGGAACATCCTGGAACCCAGCATGGGCGTGGGCAACTTCTTCGGCCTGCTCCCGGAGGCCATGCAGGGCAGCCGCCTCTATGGTGTGGAGCTGGACTCCGTCACCGGGCGCATCGCCCAAAAGCTCTACCCGGAGGCGGACATCAAGGTGGCGGGGTTCCAGACCACTGACCGGCGGGACTTCTTTGACCTCTGCGTGGGCAACGTCCCCTTTGGGGATTACAAGGTCAACGACAAGGCATATAACAAGCTGGGCTTTTCCATCCACAACTATTTCTTTGCCAAGGCATTGGACCAAGTGCGTCCGGGCGGCGTGGTGGCGCTCGTCACCAGCCGCTACACGATGGACGCCAAAAGCCCCGACGCCCGGAAATATATCGCACAAAGGGCGGAGCTGCTGGGCGCGGTCCGCCTGCCCAACAACGCTTTCAAGGCCAACGCCGGGACGGAGGTCGTCTCGGACATCCTGTTCCTGCAAAAGCGGGACCGCCCCATCGACATTGAGCCGGACTGGGTACACCTGGGGCTGACGGACAGCGGCCTTTCCATCAACAGCTACTTTGTTGACCACCCGGAGATGGTGCTGGGCGAGCTGACCACCGAAAGCACACAGTACGGGCGGGAGGAGTGTACCGTTGCCCCCATCCCCGGCGCGGACCTCTCGGAACAGCTCCGGGAGGCCGTCTCCCATATCCACGGCAGCTACCAGGCGGTGGAGCGGGACGAGGAGGATATAGCGGACGCCAGCCAGGAAAAGGGCTGGCTGCCCGCCGACCCGGATGTGAAGAACCTCTCCTATACCCTTGTGGACGGGGAGGTGTATTACCGGGAGAACAGCATGATGAAGCCCGTGGAGTTAAGCCCCACCGCCAAGGGGCGCGTTGCCGGGATGATCGGCCTGCGGGAGATCGTGAACGACCTGATCGAGTACCAGCTGGAGGACTTCCCGGACGAGGACATCCGGGCGAAACAGGCGGAGCTGAGCGCCGCCTATGACGCCTTTTACGCCAAGTACGGCACGATCAATTCCAGCGCCAACGCCAGGGTGTTTGACGAGGACTCCTACTACCTCCTCTGTTCGCTGGAGAACATCGGCGAGGACGGGCAGCTGGAGAGCAAAGCGGATATGTTCACCAAGCGCACCATCCGCCCGGAGCGGCACATCACCAGCGTGGACACGCCCAGCGAGGCGCTGGCGGTCTCCATCGGGGAGCGCG
>CAJUOA010000164.1 GCA_910587785.1 uncultured Oscillospiraceae bacterium
TACCGGGAGAACCAGGAGGTGGTGGACCGGGTTATGGACTCCGGCGACCTGGAGCGGGAGCGGGGCATTACGATTCTGGCCAAGAACACCGCCATTCAGTACAAGGACACCAAGATCAATATCGTGGATACCCCGGGCCACGCCGATTTCGGCGGCGAGGTGGAGCGGATTTTGAAGATGGTCAACGGCGTCATCCTGCTGGTGGACGCCGCCGAGGGCCCCATGCCCCAGACCCGCTTCGTCCTCTCCAAGGCCCTGGAGCTGGGCCACCGGGTGATTGTGGTGGTCAACAAGATCGACCGCCCCGACCAGCGCATCCACGAGGTCATCGACGAGTGTCTGGAGCTCCTCATGGACCTGGACGCCACGGACGAGCAGCTGGACAGTCCCATGCTCTTCTGCTCCGCCCGGCAGGGCATCTGCGCCTACCACCCGGAGGACCCCCCCGGCGATCTGAAGCCCCTCTTCGACACCATTTTGAACTATATCCCCGCCCCGGAGGCGGACGTGGACGCCCCCTTCCAGATGCTGGTCAGCTCCATCGACTACAACGAGTTCGTGGGGCGCATCGCCATCGGCCGCATCGAGCGGGGGACCATCAAGCAGAACCAGGAGATTGCCGTCTGCAACTACCACGACGCCGGCGCACCGGCGAAAAAGGCCAAGGCCGTGAGCATCTATGAGTTCGACGGCCTCTCCCGCAAGCCGGTCACGGAGTCCTCCGCCGGGAACATCATCGCCATGAGCGGCATCGGCGACATCACCATCGGCGACACCATCTGCGCCGCCGCAGCCCCCGAGCCCCTGCCCTTTGTGAAGATCTCCGCCCCCACCATGGAGATGACCTTCTCCATCAACGACTCCCCCTTCTGCGGCCGGGAGGGCAAGTTCGTCACCAGCCGCCAAATTCGCGACCGCCTCTTCCGGGAGACCCTGAAGGACGTGTCCCTCCGGGTGACGGAGATCGAGGGGGCCACCGACGCCTTCAACGTGGCAGGCCGGGGCGAGATGCACCTCTCCATCCTCATCGAGACCATGCGCCGGGAGGGCTATGAGTTCCAGGTCTCCCCGCCCCGTGTGCTCTACCAGGAGATCGACGGCCAGCGCTGCGAGCCCATTGAGCGTCTGGTGGCGGACGTGCCCGCCGACAGCGTGGGCGCGGTGATCGAGAAGCTGGGGAGCCGCAAGGGCGACCTGGTGGAGATGACCCCCGTGGGCGAGCGGATGAAGCTGGAGTTCCTGGTCCCCGCCCGGGGCCTTTTCGGCTACCGCAACGAGTTCCTCACCGACACCCGGGGCGAGGGCATCATGGCCTCCGTCTTCGACAGCTACGCCCCCTACAAGGGGGACCTGAGCCGCCGGAACACCGGCAGCCTCATCGCCTTCGAGACCGGCGAATCCGTCACCTACGGCCTCTTCAACGCCCAGGAGCGGGGAGCCCTCTTCATCGGCGCGGGGGTGCCCGTGTACGCCGGGATGGTGGTGGGCGTCAGCCCCAAGCAGGAGGATATCACCGTCAACGTCTGCAAGAAGAAGCAGCTGACCAACATGCGGGCCAGCGGCAGTGACGAGGCCCTGCGCCTGGTGCCCTGCCGTCAGCTGAGCCTGGAGCAGAACCTGGAATTTCTCGCCGACGACGAGCTCCTGGAGGTCACCCCCAAGAGCCTGCGCATCCGCAAGCGCATTCTGGACCACGAGAAGCGGATGAAGGCCCTCAAGGGCGGGAAGAAGTAGAACAAAAGACGCAGCAAGCCCCGGGGCATTGGGAATGTCCCGGGGCTTCTGTGTGTCAAAAAAGCGGCTGCGCCGCTTTTTTGAGAAAGGGGGCCGGACCGGGTGCGGTCCGCAAAGCACTTTTTTCATGTACACGCCGCCGGTGGCCAGAGGACAGTCCGGCGACAGGCCCCTCTGGATCGACGGTGGTCACCTCTCCCTGGGCGGGGCGGAGGCTTCGCTCGCCCCCAGCTCCCTGCGGAGCCGGAGAGCCATCAGCGCTGCGGCAGCGGCGGAGAGGACATCCGCTGCCGGCTGTGCCCTTCCCATGGCGAGGAACAGGAAGGAGTACACCGTATAAAACCCGAAGAGGGAAAAAGACAGGCCGCCGGCCCGCAAAGCGGCAGTGCCGGTGCGTACCATCCCGGCGTCCCCCCGGGTAAAGAGGGACATGATCTGGGGGGCAAAAAGGGCCGCTGTCAGTCCGAAGAGCACACAGAACACGGTGGACCAGAGGACAGCGGTCCGGACGGCCTCCCGCAGGCGGGCGAGCTGCCCCGCCCCATAGCTGAATCCGGCCACCGGCTGGAACCCCTTCAAAAAGCCGAAGACCGCCAGGGCGCCCACGGACAGGACTTTCGTCACCGGCCCCATGGCGGCAAGGGCGGAAGCGCCGTACACCTTCGCCGCGCTGTTGGTCATCCCGATGGAGAGGCTGGCCAGCAGCTGGAAGAGCAGGGTGGGGACCCCGATCTTTAAGATCTCGGCCAGGATTTCCCGGAAAAAACGGCAGGAACGGACGCTGAAAGTGAATGCGCTCCTTTTTTGAATGATAAGTTGACGAGAATCCTGTCAAAAAGTGTTGAAGCAGAAAGAATGATGTAGTAAAAACACACTCATTCTCTATAGAACGACTTGATCATGTACATCTACGCACAACTTCCGAGTTGTACATTTTTATATCTCATTTATATTGATTCGATTGAAATTATTGGAGGAATATGATACCATGGATACGACAAGAAGCGAGCAAATTAAAGCTGGTCTGCAAAAAAGCTTTCATAGCGGAAAGTCCGCTAAAGCATCTACAAAACGAGTACAATGTCCGCTTCATTGCCGCCAATGACAACCTGGACACCTCCAACGGATTTGATATTATGTCTATCTTCCGGGGCGTGATAAATGAGTGGTACGTTGCCGACACCAGCCGCAAAATCAAAAGCGTTTTCAAGTCCAGAATGGAAAAGGGCTTGCGCTGTTCGGGGGCTGTCCCCTATGGCTATCTCGCCTCCAAGGAGGACAAGGGTGAGTGGGTAGTTGACGAGGAAGCTGCCGCCGTTGTGCGCCGCATCTTCCAGATGGTCATGGAAGGCCAGAGCATCAACGGCATCGCCCGGAAGCTGCGGGCCGAGCAAATCCCCATCCCCTCCAAACACTGGAAGCGCATCGGCTGTCCTGTCCGCACCAGCAGCTACCGTGACCCTTACGCCTGGTCTGCTACCACCCTGGGTTATATCCTCAAAAGGCCGGAGTACCTGGGGCGTAAGGTGCTGGGCAAAACCGTCTGCGAGAACTACAAGACCAAAAGCACCCGCAGGACTGCGCCGGAGGAACAATTTGTGTTCGAGGGAGCCGTCCCCGCCATCATTGACGAGGAAACGTGGCACAATGTCCAGCGTTTGCGGGAAACCATGCGCCGGACACCCAAGCGGAGCAGCGGCCCCAACCGCCTGACCGGATTGCTCTACTGCGCCGACTGCGGCGCGAAGCTGACCCACCACAACAGTCTTGTTCAGGGCAAGTACATTGACGATGCTTTTACCTGTTCCAGATACCGAACGCCTATGGAGGATTGCACCATTCACTATGTTGCCACACAAAAGCCGGAAGCGGCGATCCTCTCCGCTATTCAGCGGATTAGCTGGTATGTCCGCAACAACGAGCAGGAGTTTGTTCAGCGTGTCCGGGAGGCGTCCAGTCTGCGCCAGGAGGAAGCGGTCAAGGACTGCCGGAAACAGATTGCCCAGGCGAAGAAGCGGCACGCCGAACTGGACGGACTGGTGAAGAAGCTGTACGAGGCAAACGCCACAGGCAAGCTGCCGGACAAGCATTTCAGCCGCCTCCTTGCCGAGTATGACGAGGAACAGGCCGCGCTGGAAGCCTCCATGACGGAGTGGCAGAAGATGATTGACAACTGGAACGCCGACCGGGTGAGAATGGCGGAGTTTATCGACCTTGCCAAGCGGTACACAGATTTTTCAGAACTGACCACGCCCATGCTCAACGAGTTTATTGAGAAAATCGTTGTCCATGAGGGCGAGGGCCGAGGGAAACAGCGCCGCCAGCGGTTGGATTTTTACTTCAATTTTATCGGTGCGTTTGAGGTTCCCGCCGACATTGTGACCCCCATGGAGCAGGAGGAAGAACGCCGCCAGCGAGAGGAACAGGCCGAGAAAGAGAAACGCTCCCAGGCACTTGCCCAGGCCCGGTATGAGAAGTACAAACAGGAGCGCCGGGAGTTTACCGCAAGGAAGCGGGCGGGCCTGTTGACCCCAGCGGAACAGGCGGAGGAAGAACGGCGGTTAGAGCGCAATCGGGCCTATCAGAAGCAGCAGCGTGACAAGAAAAAGGCCAGCCAGCCGGAGAAGCCCCGCAAGCGGACATTGGAGGAACTTGCCAAGCTGGACAGGGCCGGAGCCGACCTCACCCCGGAGGAAGCGGAGCGGCTTGCCGCCTACAAGCAGAGAAAGGCCGAGGCGGTGAAGCGGTGTAGGGAAAAGCAGAAAGCCGCGCAGCCCCCGAAGCCCCAGCAACGGACACGGAAAGAACTTGCCGAATGCTCCGAGGCGGGATTGCCCCTCATCCCGGAAGAAGTGGAACGGCTGGAAGCCCATCGAAATCGGAAAAAGGCGGCCTTGCAGGATTTGAAAGCCCGCGCCGAAACCGACCCGGAAGCAGCGGCGGAGTTGGCACAGCAGAGAGCGCAGCAGTCCGAAGCGGTGAAGAAGTCCCGCCAGAAGATGTATGCGGACGCCGCCGCCGGAGATCCCGAAGCCCAGGCCCGGTATGAACACTTCCTTGCCACAAGGCGGGAGAACTACCACAAGAAGAAACAGTCCGAGGCCGAAGCCGCCCAAGCCAGTTAACGCAGATGCAGAAAACGCCAGGGACAATAATAGTCCATGGCGTTTTCGTTGTTACTGCCGTTCCAGCAAATCCATATATTTCTGACGTTCTGCCTCTGGAATTTCCAGCACAGACATAGCCTGTTCAACGGATACGCCCATGTTTTTCACCAAGTTTTTGATAGCTGACAGGATACCGTCTGCCACACCTTCCGCATGGCCCTTCTCCCTAATACCCTTGCTCAGATTGCACATGACCGACACCTCCCTTTCCATTGTCTGCGTCATT
>CAJUOA010000165.1 GCA_910587785.1 uncultured Oscillospiraceae bacterium
CAGCCCGCCAGATGGTAGACCGTGCGGAAGATCAGCTCCCCCTCCCGTCCGGCGTCGCAGGCGTTGATGACCTCCGTGACTTCCTCCCGGCGCATCAGGGTCCGCAGAGTGTCGAACTGCTCCGTCTTGGTCTTGTCCAGGGTAAAGCGCCAGCTGTCGGGGATGATGGGCAGATCATTCCAGCGCCACTTGGCATAGCTGGGGTCGTAGACGGCGGCATCCGCCAGCCCCGCCAGATGGCCGATGCACCAGCTGACGATGTAGCCGCTGCCGATCATGTAGCCCTTCCGCTTGCCATGACACCCCAGCACCTTTGCCAGGGCCATGCCTACGCTGGGCTTTTCCGCGATCACGAGTTTCTGTTTGGGCAAATCCATTCCTCCTTCAAAATAGGCAAGCGGCCTGGAGCTGCGCCCAGACCGCTTGCAAAACATCAGTTATTATAAATGTAAGAGCTTACCGGGGCGGCATCCGCTCCACGCCCCGGTAGCAGGGCAGAACACAGCCGCTGCTCTCGTTCCGGCGCTTACAGCCGCAGCAGGGATGGCTCTTGGGGACAGGCGGGGCCGGGTCAGGCTTGGCCCGAACGGTGGGAGGCCGCATCATCTGCCGTTCCAGCGGGTTGTTGGTGAAATATTTCATTCGTCCTCCTGGTCATCATCGTCCAGGTCGCCGTCCTCCTCCGGCTCGTCCTCGTCCTCCGGGTCATCATCAACACCGTAGTCGTAGTCATCCAGATCGGCGCTGCCCTTGGTGTCCGGCTTTTTCCTGAAGAATTTCAGATAAGCCACAGCACCGCCAGCGCCCAGGACAGCCAGCAGCGCCACGATCACCAGCGGCCCGCCCTTCTTTATCTCCGGTTCCTCCGGCGTGTCAGGTTCCTCCGGGGGCGTGTCCGGCTCCTGCGGCTCCGGCTCCGGCCCAACGCACTCCGCCATGTTGACGGCGCAGACCTCGCAGGCGGTATTGACAGCACCGGGAGCGCATTTGGCCGTACAGGAGCAGACGGGCGGGGCCTGTTCCTCCTGCTCGATCAGGGAGAGAAGGTCGGCCTCGTCCACCTGATTGAGGAAGTGGACGATGTTCTCCCCCTCGCTGGCATGGTCGATGATGATGTAGAAATAGTGTCCGGCCCGGCTCTGGACCACGATGAACTGTTTATCTTCACCGGCCTCGCCGTCAATATCATCCACCAGGGTCATGTTGCCCTCCGGGGTCAGGGGCTGAGTCTCCACGCCGCCTGTGACCGGGGGCGTTTCCTCCGTATCGTCCGCATAGGCCAGGGCGGGGGCGGCACAGGTGGAGAGCATGAGCATGGTGGACAGCACCAGGAACAGGGTCTTAATCCGCCTCATAGCCGTCCTCCTTCCGCTCCGGGACCTCCGGGGTAGGGGCCGCAGGAACCGGCGCGGCCTTGATGAGCGCCGCCAGCTGGTCCGGAGTCAGCCCCATGCCCCGCACGAGGCCGATGATGTCCAGGTTCTCCAGCTCCATCCGCTGCTTTTCCAGCTCCCGCTGACGGGCCTGGAGTTCCGTGATCTTCTCGGCGTTCTTCTCGTACTCCTTGTCGATCTTCTTGATTTTCGGGTTCGTTTCGCATCACTCCTATCATGGAAGTCTGCCGTAGCAGTAAAAATGATTTTGCCAATAATTCGTGTTCAAATTGGCGTAGGAAATGGGCGACCCACAGTGTATCATCATGTTATTTCCCACATAAATGCCACAGTGGGTGGGTGCGTTGGGGTCCGGGGCATCGTAGGTGTTGATGAAAAACACCAGATCGCCGGGGCGGGCGTTGGCGGGAGAAACCGGGGTGCAGATGTTGCAGAGGCTCTTTGCCCCCAGCCGCCCCACGTTCCAGCCGGAGTGGTTGATGACCCACGACACAAAGCCGGAGCAGTCGAAGGATGTGCTGGGGGAACTGCCGCCCCAGACGTAGGGCATCCCCAGGTACTTCTCGGCCTCGGTGAGCATGGCGGCAAATACCTCGTCCTCCAGGGCCTCCGGGGGTACATCATAATCCAGGTAGTCCTCACGCTGAGAGGCGTTGGGATATTCGCTGGTTGGGAACAGATCGGGGCGGTTGCCCAGGGTGGACATATACATAGCGTACACGCTCACCTGATCTTCCCCCATGATGTAGACCGGGAGATGGGACAGGTCGAAGTTTTCCAGCTTGACATTGCAGATGTAGTAGTCATAGGGAACATCGCCGTCATCCGTTTCGTAATACCGCACTTCCACATCCACCGTTTGGGTGAGGGTGTACTGCCGGTCGAAAAGCATTTGCAGCGTCCCCTGCACCTCGCTCCGGGTCCATGTCCCCTGGTGGTAGGCGGTGAGGATGGAGATCAGCACATAGGGGTCATGCCCGATGCTGTCCAGGTCATAGCGGTACTCGTCATAGCCGGGGTGGTAGCTGGGGTAGTTGTCCACCTCGTCTTGCAGAGCGGCCTCCAGTGCCGCATAGTCCGCCTCAGCCCCCAGCATATCCGCGTCCTCGCAGGGATAAGTGCCGCCAGCGCCGCTGCCCAGGATGGCCTCGGCCAGCACGGAACAGGAGGACATGACATTAAGGAGCATCGTCACCATCAGGAACAGGCCGATGACGATGAGAAAGCCCTTCTTGTGCCGCATGACAAATTCTCCGGCCCTTTTGCTGGTATCCGCAGCACCTTTGAGGGTGTCGGAAACACGCTCTGCCATAGTGGACGTGGCCCTGGCCGCTCCCTCCGCCGTCTGCCCGGAACGCTTTGCGGCGGCATACTGCTTTTTGATGGCCTGTTTCTGCTGCCAGCGTGACAGAGGGTTGCTCCCCAGCTCAGGATGGTCTTGAAGGGACTGCCGGTAGAGGGCATTGATCTCCGCCCGTTCGGTGGCCCGGTACTCCCGTAGCTTATGGGCGCGGCGGGAGCGTTCCGTCAGATGGACACCGGCCTCGGCGGTCTGCTCCAGCCGGTGGGCGCTCTCCACGCCAACATTGTCATCCTCCGCCTCGCTGACCTCATGGTGCAGCCGCCCGGAGAGGGCCAAAACAGGAGCGTCCTTCACCACATGGGACAGTTTGGAGGGCGGTTTGGGCTTGTTTTCCTCAAATTGCAGCTGGCCCGCTGTTTTGGCAGTTTTCGGGTCAGCAGACTTGCCCTTTTTCTTCCTGCCAGCGCCGGATTTCTGCTCGGTCATGCGCCGTTTCAGCTTTTTGCGGTCCTTGGGCGGCGGTGCATCCTTCCGCATCGCCGCCCGGTCCGCCTCACGCTCTTTCGCCCGGTCATGCTCCTTCAGACGGCCCCCGTCCTGCTCGGCATCGGTGAACTGGAGGCGGGACTTGCCCTTAACCGGCACAGTCGTTCTCTGGCCCCTCGCTGTCGTTCAGAACACGGTCGATCTCTTCCTCGAACTCCACGATCTCATTGGCAACGCCCAGAATGGTGCGGGTGCTGGCGGTCAGCTGGGCCGCGGCCCGCAGGAGGCGTCCGGCGGCGGACATATCGCCGTCATCGTCCCCGTCATCGGCGGGCAGCAGCTCGTCCTCCATCAGCTGGGCCAGATCGTCCGGGTCGCCGCTCTCGGCGTAGGCATCGGGGATGTCCCAGCTCTCGTACAGCTCGTGGGCCTGCTGCTCGTAGGCGCACAGCGTCCGCATGGCCTGGGACGGCTCCCCGGCCTCCAGGTCCTTCCGCACAGACCGCACCAGCTCCAGCAGCAGATCGTACATCTCCAGCTTGCCGTCGATGTGGCTCAGGTAATCGTCCAGGTGGATGAGATACAGTTCGTTGTCCATAGTCACTCGCTCCTTTCGTTCGTCACAGGTTGATAAGGTACGCCGATGTAGTCCAGCACCTTCCCGCAGCCCAGGGTGTTGACACAGAAATCGTGCTGCCTGGGATGGGTCAGGGCCATGCGCTGAAAGCGGTTCGGTTGCTTTTCCAGGTGTAGGCCGAACATACAGAACATACAGCCTGTTCGATGTGCGCCGGTGGTAATGAGCTTGTCACCTTGCTCCACAATGTCCCCATAGATGGAGGCATAGGGAATGCCGGTCATGCGCAGATAGGCCAATACATCCTGTTCTGTCCAGAACGACATAGGCTGGGAGGTTGGGTCCTTTTTGAGGAATGCGTTGCAGCCGGTCTGCATATAGGCCCTTTCCCGCCGCATACTCTCGCAGGCCATAGTGCCGATGATCTGTTTGTTTCCGGTCTGTTGCGTATAGTGGTGGATGGGCCTCTTTTTCATCACATCGCAGCAGCGGGCAGAAATGGGAAACGGCGCGTCAACGAGGAAATTCCATCTTTTGTATCGCTGATAAAATTGCGAGAAATTTCCGTTTTTATCACAGCCGCTCAAGTTCTGGACCGCCCAATTACTGCCCTTTCTGGCGTAATAGATACGGTGCGCGACCTCTTTTGAAATGACCGGATAACCGTACTGCTCAATGACCTTGGGGAAGGCCAGCTCCGGGCGCAGCCAAGTCACATCAGGGACAGACTTTACAAAGGCCCGGATTTCCGGGTACTCCAGGCCCGTATCCACATAGACGGCGGGGATTTCGGGGAAGGCCCGCCGTGCTAAATCCAATAGCACGGTCGAGTCTTTCCCGCCGCTGAACGAAACCGCTACCCTTCCATGATAGTGGTAATACCATTCCAGGATTTTCGCCTGGGTAACTTGTATTTTCCGTTCCAGCGGCCACCCCTGCATTGTCAGCAGGTCTTGCTTGGTGTAGACGGCCTCGCTCATGCGCCGCCCTCCGGGATGATCTCACTCAGGCGGGTCGTCATAATGCGGTACAGCTCCGTGTCCTTCGGGAAACGGTCGATGAAGGGCAGAATGACGTTGCCATAGAACAGCAGCCCCTCGCCCTCGCCGGAGTGGGTGACATAGGAAAGCTGGTGGGGGGAGATATTCAGCTGCTTGGCGAGTATCTGCCGGTCCCCTGCCGCCTGATTGAGCATATAGATGAAGTCGCTGTTCTCCAGGATGTTGGCGATCTCCGGGCTGGCCAGGAGGTCCTTGCTGTTCTGGGTGATCCCGGTTGGAATAATAATTTTATGCAATAAAAATGCAGCTCCTTTCAAGACGAATG
>CAJUOA010000166.1 GCA_910587785.1 uncultured Oscillospiraceae bacterium
CTTGGTTGCTGGCATCTGCAACTTTGACCGCTTAGCTTAATTTCGCAAGAGGTCTTATGTAAAAAACAGAGAAGATGCGCTGGACATTGTCCATGACGCGATCGTAAAGGCGCTGCAGTCCTTTCACACACTGCGAAATCCCGCGTATGCAAAGACTTGGTTCTATAGGATATTGATCAACGAAAGCCTTTCTTTTCTGCGCCAAAACAGGAGAGTCATACCGCTGGAGGAGCTGCAGGCGCAGCAGGTCCCGCCTGCCGGGGATCTGACCGACGCGCACAAAAACGAGTATATCGACTTATATGCGGCCATCGACAAGCTGCCGCCGGATATGAAAACGATCGTGATCCTCCGTTTTTTTGAGGACCTGAAGTATGAGGAGATCGCCGAGATCACGTCCACCAATCTGAACACAGTAAAGTCCAGACTGCACCGGGCGATCAGGCATTTGAAATTGGATATGGAGGTTTTGGAAGATGATTGACAGAAGAGGTTATGACAATATCGAGATCCCCGGCAATCTGGACGAGGTGGTCCAGGGCGCGATCGCCGAGGGGATGGCGCGGCGGCGCAGGAACAGGACTGTAACTCTGTTCAAAAGGGCGGGCCCTGTTGCCGCTGTGCTGTTCCTCTGCGCGGTTACGGCGCTGAATCTGTCGCCCGCCTTTGCGGCGGCGGCCTGTGAGATCCCGGTGGTTGGAGATTTGTGCCGGGTTTTCCTGTTCCGGGAGTACCATGTGGAGGATGAGCTCAAGTATATTGATTCCAGAATCCCGCAGATAGAAAACACAGGGAACACAGAGCTGGAGGACCGGGTAAACCTGGAGATCCAAAAGGTGGTGCGCGACTGTCAGGCGGCAGGCGAGGAGCGGGCAAAGGAGTATTATGACGCCTTTGTCGAAACCGGAGGGGACCCGAAGGATTTTATTCCCTTAGGCATCACGATCGACTACGAGACAAAGTATATCAGCCCGGAATGCGTGTCCTTTGTCGTGTCGCAGCGTGAAACCAGATTTGCCGCATATAAATGCGACCTCTACTATAATATCGATCTGGAGAGCGGCAGGGTCATCACGCTGAGAGACTGGTTCGGTCCGGATTACCGGCAGATCGTGGCAGAGCGCATAGAAGCTGCGATTGCGGGCTGGAGCGACGAACAGCGCAGCCTTCTGTGGGAGGATCTGTCGGTCATTGATTTGATCTCTGAGGATACGGATTTCTATTTGAACCAGGACGGGCAGATCGTCGTGGTATTTGAGAAGTATGAGGCCGCATGTGGCGCTGCGGGAAATCTGGAATTCATGATACAACCGGCTGAATCATAAATGCTGCCGGCCCTAAAGCGCAAGGTCCGCTTGCCGCGAACGGCAGGCGGGCCTCTCAAACCCGCCGGCCCCCCTTGACAACCCCGCGTTCACTGCCTATAATAGACCCGTAATCCATAATTCCACATAAATCGTTGAAAAAATGACAGCACCTGCTCTGGGTGCTGTCGCCGTTCACAGAGGGAGGACACTATGACCGGCAAACTCTACCTAGTCGCCACCCCCATCGGCAACCTGGGGGACTTCAGTCCCCGGGCGGTGGAGACCCTGTCCGGGGCGGACTTCATCGCCGCCGAGGACACCCGGGTGTCCCTGAAGCTCCTCAACCACTTCGGCGTCAAAAAGCCCCTGGTGAGCTACCACCAGCACAATCAGGCCTCTGCGGGCCCGGCCATTCTCTCCCGGCTCCTGGCCGGGGAGACCTGCGCCCTGGTCACCGACGCCGGGACCCCCGCCGTCAGCGATCCCGGCGAGGCCCTGGTGAAGCTCTGCGCGGCGGAGGGCGTGGCCGTGGAGGCCATCCCGGGGTGCTGTGCCTTGGTCACCGCCTTGGCGGTCAGCGGGCTTGCTACGGGGCGCTTCGCCTTTGAGGGCTTCCTCCCCGTGGGGAGGAAGGAGCGCCGGGAGCGCCTCGCGCCCCTGGTCCGGGAGGAGCGCACCATGGTCTTCTACGAGGCCCCCCACCGCCTGCGGACCACCCTCGCGGACCTCCTGGAGGTCCTGGGGGACCGGGAGGCCGCCCTCTGCCGGGAGCTGACCAAGCTCCACGAGGAGACCCGCCGCACCACCTTAGCCCAGGCCGTGGAGTACTACCGGGAGAACGAGCCCCGCGGGGAGTTCGTCCTTGTCGTCGCCGGAGCGGAGCCAGGGGAGGAGGCCGCTGTGTCCCTGGAGCAGGGCGCGGCGCAGGTCCTCGCTCTCCGGGCGAAGGGGGTCAGGATGAAGGACGCCGTCCGGCAGGTGTCCGAGGCCGCGGGACTCAACCGAAATGAGCTCTACAGTGCCGCCCTCAAAGCGGGGGAGAGGAACTGTTCAATTTAAGCTGTCCGCAAGAAGGAGGCAATTGCCTGTTTTCCGCAAAGTTTGCAACAAATTAACCCATGTTAATGACACCGGCCGCAGCCTGTGGTAAGATGAGGTAAACATCTGTTTACAAGAGTTTGTGGAGGGGGATCGGGATGAGCGAGATTGACAAGATGCTGCGTTTTCTGCATCTGGACGGGCCTGCGGCGGATGTGCTGCGGGAGCTGGCCGTATTTCGGACCGTGCCCCGGAGAACGCAGCTGACGGAGCCGGACTCCGACCACCACCTGGTGAGCTTTATGGTGTCTGGTCTTCTTCGGGGGTACCTGCTGGACGACCGGGGTGGGGAGATCACGGAGTGCTTCTCCTTTCAGTACGGCGATTTGCGCATCAACAGCCTTGACTGGGAGCGCGGACACCTGGACCAGTATGTGGAGACCCTGGAGGAGACAGCCTTTGTATCCTTCGATCTGGACGAGCTGATGCCCCATATCCTCAGCTATCCGGAGCTGACCGCTATCTTCGTCCGGCGCATCTCTGAGGCCTACGCGGAGCAGTCCTGTCACCGGCGCATCCTCGTCCACACCTCCGCCGCCGAGCGGTATCAGTGGTTTCTGGACAGCTATCCCGGCCTGATCGACCGGGCGCCCCACAAGTGCATCGCCTCTTTTCTCAACATGACGCCCGTCACCCTCAGCCGCCTGCGGCGGGCCGAGCGGGAGGGGGACTTCTCCACGGCACAGTAAATTGAGCGGCCCCCACAGGACGTGGGGGCCGCTTTGGTTTTGACTGCGGGATGTTGGGCTCTGCCCAAGCCCGCCAGGGCTTTGCCCTGGACCCAGCGGGGCTTTGCCCCTGCACCCCACCAGGGGCTGAGCCCCTGGACCCGCAATTTGCGCTTCGCGCCTTACACGCAGTACAGCGCGATACAGAAATATTGCAGGATGCTCCCTGCCAGGACGAAGAGGTGCCAGATAAAGTGGGCGTAGCGCCGCTGGGACTTGTAGAACACGATCCCTGCGGTATAGGCCAGCCCTCCGGCTACCAGGAGCCCCAGGCCCAGGGGCGGCAGTGCCGCCACGATGGCCCGCAGGGCCACTACCACCAGCCACCCCATCAGGGCGTAGAGCACCAGGGAGACCTTGTCAAAGCGGTTGAGGTCAACGGCGTTGAGGGTGATGCCGATGACCGCCAGGGTGGAGTTGGTGAGGAAGAGCATCCATCCGGTCCGGCCCCCCACCACCAGCAGGGACATGGGGATATAGGTCCCCAGGATGAGCACGAAGATGGAGCAGTGGTCCATCACCCGCAGGACCCGCTTTACGTCCGGGTTCCGCACCCCGTGGTACACGGCGGAGGCGGTATACAGCAGGACCAGGCTGAAGCCGTAAGCGGTCAGGCTCAGCGCGGTCTTGGCCGACCCTGCGGCCAGTCCCCGCACCAGCAGGGGGACCGCTCCTGCCAGAGCCAGCAGAGCTCCCAGGCCGTGGGAGAGGGTGTTGGCCAGTTCTTCCCTCCGGGTCTGCGCACGTACGATCTTTTCCTTTGCCATAAGGGCACTTCCTTTCTGTTCGAAAAACAGCTATATCTAATATTCAATATTAGTATAACCGATTTAAGCAAATGTGTCAAGCGTTTTTCTTTCTTAATTTTTGATAAAGCGTATTGCATTATACCTTCTGATGGTCTATAATTGGAGCAGACAAAAAACAGGAGGAGGACCCTATGGACAGCGAGATGGAGCGGCGGTACAGCCAGCGCATGAGGGAGTGGGCAAGGGGCCTGGAGAAATTCGCTCTGCCGGACTGGGAGGGCCTGCCGCAGCTGGAGCTGTACATGGATCAGATCATTATCCTCCTGACGGAGTATTTGGCTCCTGTCAGCCGGGGACAGGAGGACCGGGCGATTACTGCAAGCATTATCAATAATTATGTGCGCATGAAGATTGTCCCGCCGCCGGTGAAAAAGAAGTACTCCCGGGTGCATATTGCCTTTCTGGTGGTCATCTGTACGCTCAAGCGGAGTTTGAGTATCTCCAGTATTCAGCGTCTTCTGCCCGAGGACCGCACGGAGGAGAGTGTCCGGGCGTTTTATAACGGCTTTGTGCGGCAATACCGGGATGCTGTGGAGGCGCTTTGCGCCGGTCTCTCCAGCGGACGGCTGGTGCTGGAGAATACGGAGGTCTTCGGCTCTGCGGCCGCTATTTTTTCCGTACTGGCGAAGGATTTGACGGAGTACCTCCTTTGGGGGGACGAGGAGGATATCGTGGACTGATTCAGGCGGACTGTTTGGATGCAGCCGCAGGTGCTGGTACCGCGCAGAGCGTACCAGGGCCTGCGGTTTTGTTTTGTTGGGTACGAGGGAGCAGAGGGTTTCGATCAGGGTCTCGCCCTGCGAACTGGGAGGCAGTCCCGCCCGCACCGTGCCGGTGGCCCGGTAGTCTCGAAAAGAATCGTGCGCCTAGGAGGCGAACCCAACGCAGAAGACTGTAGGGCCAGGGAGTGGCGGCGGAGATGCGAGCGGCATCGGCCCAGAGCAGACATTGGGAAAAAGAGGCAAGCAGGTCGTAGCGGAAACAAAAAACCCCCGTAATGAAGGAAGATTCTTAAGAAACGTAGTTTCTTAAGCGGTTTTTTGGTGACTTTTTGT
>CAJUOA010000167.1 GCA_910587785.1 uncultured Oscillospiraceae bacterium
CGAGGGAAGGGAAAATGACGTCCGTATAACGGCCCACCTCCACAAAATCCCTGCCCAGGCGGGAAAGGTCTCCTTGTGTTGACAAAGCACCAAATTTTTTACGGATGCCAGAGGCGGCTAACAGGTCTTGTTCAGACCGCCTCCGGCATCCGCTTTATGAGGAACGCAATCACAGGTCAGCTTTGTTCCGCACAGCCTGCATCGTCCGCAGGAGCCGCCCCGTATCCAGAGCGGAGAGTTCGCCGTTCATGCAGACGATCTCCACGCCATGCTCCGCCAGCCAGCCAATAAATTCAAGCGTGGCATAGGGGGCGCGCCCCAGCCTTGAGGTGCTGTGAACGAGCAGGATGTCAACCCCGCCCCGGAGTACCGCGTTGGTGATCTCCGCCAGACCGGGGCGGGCCATCTCCACGCCGCTCTCATGCTTGGCCGTGCAGCCCACGACCTCATAGCGGTTCTTCCCGGCAAAGTCGTAAAGTGCGTTCTGCTGGACCCTCAGCGCAAAGGCATCCGGCCTCGCTGTCCGGCAGTATATCCACGCCCTGGGCGCTCTCGCAACCCGCATATAGATTGCAGCCGTTCTTCTCTTATCCATCATGTACTTCCTCCTCATTCGTATCGGTGCGGCACTCAAACACATCCCGGAACTTCCAGACGATCTCAATCTCTGTGGGAGAGGACACCAGAACCTCCTTGATGAATGTCCCCGCCAGCTCCGCCGTCAGTTCCGTTGCCCCGGCATAGGTGGTGAACACATCGTCCTCCCGTGCGCTGTCCTGAAAAGCCATGCGCTCCAGGTCGGTCAAAAGCTGTTCCTGACTGTCCTGCTCACTTTTGACTTCGGATAGTTTGCTGTCTATCTCTGCCCGCTGTTTCAGGTAGGCATCCTTGGACAGTGTGCCGCCGCTGAAATTCTCGTATGCCCTGAGTTTTTCCTGCTTGTACCGCTCTTGTTCCTGCTGGAGCCTTTGCAGCTCCGCAACACAGGCGGCGATGCGCTCCCTGCGGGTCAGCACCAGGGCGGACTTCTGCGCCCTGCGCTCCTGGCACACCGCCAGCATCTGCTTGACCGCCCGGAACACAATGCCCTCGATCTCTTTCTCGGTGAACAGCTTGCCCTTGGGACAGTCGCTGTTCTCATCCGCCTTGCTCTTGGTGCATCGGTAGTAATATCCGGCGGAACTATGGATGCGGCTCAATGTCCGATGGCAGTTGCCGCATTTGAGAAGCCCTTTCAGCGGGTACTCCTGGGCCGGCCCCCTGGCCCGCCTCGGCCTCTGCCGGATGGCCTCCTGCGCCCGGTCAAAGTCCTCCTTGCTGATGATGGCGTCATGCGCCCCCTCATAGATGATCCAGTCGGCTTTGTCCTGCGGGACGGTGCGCTTTTCGTGGAGGCTGGCTTTGTACCGCTTGCGCCCCACCAGCGCCCCGGTGTACTCATACTGGTGGAGGATGTTCAGCACCGCTGCCGCCGTCCAGCCGTTCTTTTCAGAGGCTTTTTTGAAACGGTTGCTGCCCGGATTTTTCATGCGGAAGTACGCGCCGGGGGTAAGGATGCCCTCGCTGTTCAGGCGGCGGGCAATCTCTGTACTGCCGCAGCCTTGCAGGGTCATATCAAAGATACGCCGCACGATTGCCGCCGATTCCTCGTCTATCACCAGCTTGTTCCTGACCGTGGGGTGGAACCGAAAGCCATAGGGAGCGAAACTGCCTATGTACTTGCCCTGCTTCATCATGATGATCTTCGCCGTGGTGGTCTTGATGGACAGGTCCTTGCTGTACGCCTCATAGATGATGTTCCGCAGTACCACATCCATGCCAGAGGTCACGCCCTTGTAGTCATCGCTGTCGTAGCCGTCATTGATGGAAATATAGCGGACGCCGAGGAACGGAAAGACGCATTCCAGGTAGTTGCCCATCTGCGTGTAGTCCCGGTGGCATCTGGAAAAATCCTTTGTGACCAGCACATTGATTGCCCCGGTGCGAAGCTCCTGCATCAACGCCTGGAACTGGGGGCGGTTCTCATTCGTCCCGGTGTAGCCATCGTCCACGAACTCGAACCGGGGAGCGGCTTTCAGCTGGGGGTGGCGGTCCAGGAACTGATGGATCAGCTCCCGCTGGTTGCCCACACTGTCACTCTCTGTTTTCCGGCTCCCGGTATCCTCATCCGCCAGGGAGAGCCGGATATAAATGCCGACCCTGTAATCCGTCATCTCAGCCCGCCTCCTTCATTTGTTCAACGCACTCACACATGGTCTCAAACACATCATTATAGTTCAGTTCGACATCAATGTGGTCCTTGTCGTAGACCAGCACCCTCTTGATTATCGCGTCCACCAGCTCCTGCGTCAATTTTGTCTCCTCGGAAATGCCCCGCATCATGGTGAGCCACTTGTTCTCCGGGGAGATGGATTGCAGGAACCGCTCCCGGCGCTCCACCGCCTCGTCCAGCAGGCGGCTCAGGGCCTCGTACTGCTCCTCGTAGGTCTGCTTGGCAAAGGCGTATTCCTCCTCGTTCAGGATGCCCTCCACATAGTTCTCATACAGGCCCGTCCGTTTCTTTTTCAGGGCGTTCAGTTTCAGCTTGACGCTGGACACCGCCGCGTTGTACTTCTCCCGGATGTTCGCCTCGCCGGTGCTGCCCCGCATGGCTTTCAGCAGCTTCTCATAGTCGAGCGCCACCCGGAGCTGGTCATGGACGATGTGGAACACCTTTTCGTTGAGAGCGTCCTGCCGGATGGAATGGCTGGAACAGGTGTCATGCCCCCGGCGCATATGGGTACTGCAATCATAAACGCCCCGGAATACCACATTTTTGCAGCCGCATACCCTTTGCCGCTTGTAGTACATCCGCTTTCCACAGTCGGCGCAGAATATCTTCCCGGCAAAGAGGTCGATCATCCCGGCCCGGATGTCCGCCGACCACTCCATCGTGCTTTCCCGGTGTGCGCTGCCCTCCTGCAGCTGCCGATCCACCGCCTCAAACTCCTCGGTGGTGACGATGGGCGGGTGCGCGTCCAGGACCACGACCCAGTTCTCCTTTGCGGCAAGCCGCTTTTTCAGCCCCTTGTAGAGCGCCTTCTCGGACTTCCCGCAGATCATCTCCCCGATATACGCCCGGTTTTGCAGGATGGCCCGGATGGTGGAGGGACACCAGCCCTGCCCCTGGATGTTGTCCCCGTTGCGTGTGCCGACCCTGCGCTTGTGCCGCTCCGGGCTTTCCACGCCGTCCGCTTTCAGCCGGTCGATGATGGTGTAGACCGATACCTCTTGCAGTTTCCACTCAAAAATCTGCCGGACAACAGCGGCGGCATCTTCATCCACCACATAGGCGGTCTTATCCTCGTTCCAGAGGTAGCCGTAGGGGAGGTTGCGGTTCCGAAACGTCCCCGTCTCCATCTGCGCCCGGAGCGCCGTGGAAACCTTTTTGGAGATGTCCCTGGAATAGATGGCGTTCACCAGGTTCTGGAGACTCACCGACAAGGTTTCCGTGGAGCCGCTGGCGGTGAAGTTATCGAAGTTCTCCTTGACGGAGATGAACCGCGTCCCCAGCGCCGGAAAGATCTTTTCCAGATAGTTACCCGTCTCCACATAGTCGCGCCCGAACCTGCTGAGGTCACGGACCACGATGCACTGTATCTTCCCGGAACGCACATCATCCATCAGGCGGTTCCACGCCGGACGGTCGAACACGGTCCCCGTCCGTCCGTTGTCGGAATATACCTCCGTGAGCCGGAGCCAGGGGCATCCGTCCAGGTAGTCCCGGCAGACGTCGATCTGGTTTTGCAGGGAGTTCCCGTCATCGTCCTTGCCGCTGTTCTCCACGGACAGGCGGGCATAGATGGCGGTGGACAGCGCCGATGTTTCTTTTTTGACTTCCACCACAGGCGTACTCTGCACCTGCGCTTTTCTGCTCTTTCGTGCCATAATCTATCCCTCTCAGCCCGCCGCCGGAACCTGACGGCCGGCGTAATTTTTAGCGATCTCCCGCGCCCTCTCAAACTCATCCCGATACCGAAAGGCGATCTCGACACGCTTATCCTCGTAGATGAAAACCTTATCCACCAGAGCCACCAGCAGGCGGCGGTCAAGCTCCTGCACATTCTCATACTGTGCGAAAACCTGCACCCATGCCCGGTTCTGGCTGCCCATCGCGGCGGCGTCCTGCTGTTCCCGTTTCAGCCGCTGGAGCGCCGCCTGTTTTTCCTCGATCTGCCCCCGGTAGTTCTCCCGGAAGTCGGTGTACTCCGTCTTATTGATGATGCCGTCCACGAAGTTCTCATACAGCCCAAGTTCCAGTTTCTTATACCGCTGTATCTCCTCCTCCAAGCGGGTCATCTGCGCCTCGTAGCTGAACACCCTGCGGTCCCGCTGGGGGAGGGTGTCGATGAACCGCAGGACTTCATCCAGATGCAGTACCACCTCGATCTGGTCGTGGATGGCGTGGAACACGATGTCCGTCAGCTTTGCCTCGCTGAATGAGTGGGGGCTGCACTGGCGGGTGCGCTTGTTGCCGCCACAGTTGTAATAGATATACTGCTTGCCGCCCCGTTTCTGCGTTTTGCGGGTCATGGATGCCTGACAGTCCCCGCAGAACAGGAACCCGGAAAAGAGGCTGTGCCGGTCGCTGCCGGAGACGCAGTGGGTGTCCCGGCGCATCAGCTCCGCCACCGCCTCGAAGTCGGTGCAGGAGATGATCGGCTCATGGGCGTTCTCCACCCGTACCCAGTCCGTCTCCTCCTTGGGGCGGACGGAGCGTACCTTGTGGTTGGGCGTACCCCGTTTCCCCTGGACAAGCACTCCGGTGTAGACGATGTTGGAGAGGATGCGCTTGATGGTCACATACTCCCATTCAGACCGCTCCCTGGTGCGGAAAGCTGTCTGGAAGTTGACGCCCTGCATCCGCTTGTAGTCCATCGGGGTGGGGATGCCGCTGGC
>CAJUOA010000168.1 GCA_910587785.1 uncultured Oscillospiraceae bacterium
ACCCTTATCAAGAGTGGCGGAGGGAACGGCCCAATGAAGCCACGGCAACCTGCGAATCTGCAAGGTGCCAAATCCGGCGGTCAGCGCAAGATGAGGAAAGCGAAATTTTCCAAAAGCACGCCGCCGGGCGTGCTTTTTCTCGTTTTCCCGCGGAAAGAACAGAAAGGACGGAAAACTATGGCAAATCGTATCTTTACCTCTGAATCGGTAACGGAGGGACATCCCGACAAGGTGTGCGACCAGATCTCCGACGCGGTGCTGGACGCCATCCTGGCCAAGGACCCCACAGGCCGGGTAGCCTGCGAGACTGTCACCACTACAGGTATGGTGATGGTGATGGGGGAGATCTCCACCAAGTGCTATGTGGATATCCCCCATGTAGTGCGGCGCACGGTGGACAAGATCGGCTACAACGACCCGGTCTGCGGATTCGACGCCCGCTCCTGCGCGGTGATGACGGCCATCGACGAGCAGAGCGGGGACATCGCCATGGGCGTGGACGGGGACAGCGACGAGACCATCGGCGCGGGGGACCAGGGCATGATGTTCGGCTACGCCTGCGACGAGACGCCGGAGCTGATGCCCGCGCCCATCTCCCTGGCCCACGGGCTCTGCCGCCGTCTGGCGGCGGTGCGCAAGAGCGGGGAGCTCCCCTGGCTGCGGCCCGACGGCAAGAGCCAGGTCACCGTGGAGTACGACGGCGAGGGCAAGGTCCTCCGCTGTCCGGCCATCGTGGTCTCCACCCAGCACAGCCCGGAAATCTCCATCGAAGACCTGCGGGAGGCCATCGTGGAGACGGTGGTGAAGCCCGTCATCCCCG
The DNA here is from genome assembly GCA_910587785.1 of uncultured Oscillospiraceae bacterium. Taxonomy (GTDB): domain Bacteria; phylum Bacillota; class Clostridia; order Oscillospirales; family Oscillospiraceae; genus Pelethomonas. Next base: position 821 of record CAJUOA010000168.1, read on the forward strand.
CCCGGTACATCGACAGGGATACCAGGTTCTACATCAACCCCACCGGCCGCTTCGTCATCGGCGGCCCCGTGGGCGACAGCGGCCTCACAGGCCGGAAGATCATCGTGGACACCTACGGCGGCTCCGCGAGCCACGGCGGCGGATGCTTCTCCGGCAAGGACCCCACCAAGGTGGACCGCTCCGCCGCCTACATGGCCCGGTACGTGGCCAAGAACATTGTGGCCGCGGGCCTGGCCCGGCGGTGCCACATTGAGCTTGCCTACGCCATCGGCGTCAGCGAGCCGGTGAGCGTCCTGGTGGACAGCCAGGGCACCAGCGCCCTGACCAACGAGCGGCTGGGGGAGATCGTCCGGGAGATCTTCGACCTGCGTCCCGGCAAGATCATCTCCCGCCTGGACCTGCGCCGCCCCATCTACGAGCAGACCGCCGCCTACGGCCACTTCGGCCGCACGGACGTGGACCTGCCCTGGGAGCGGGCGGATATGGTGGAGGCGCTGAAAGCCCGGGCCATGTAATCTTCCGAAACAGTTTTGTTGCCAAATCGTAAAAAAGATGTTTCGACTTTGCGGCTTTTTCATGGTATACTGTCCCTAAGAGCCTAGAGGAGCGCCCAATAGAAAAAACGGAGGATTTACATATGGAAAAGCTGAAGACGAAGACCATGGGATATATTGCTGCCGGGGTCGTGGCCCTGGGAGCGGTGGGGGCGGGCCTGGGCATCACCCAGCCCTGGAAGCAGGACGAGGAGCCCGAGCCCCCCGCTCCGCCCCAGGAGGTCCAGACGTCCCAGCCTGGCAGGCCGGACGGCTATCTCACCGTGGGCGGCAAGCAGATTCCCTGCACGCTCCACGAGGGAGACGGGTGGTCCATTTTGGTGCCCCAGGAGTGGCGGATTGATGGAGATGAGACCCACCTCGCCGCTGTGCCGGAGCTGGGGTCCAGCGTAGAGCTGGCCGTGGGCCCCGGGAGTCTGGAGAAGGGCCCCAGGGGCGTCTCCTGCTATCGGGATGACGACGGCACCATGAACCGCATATTTTTCCTCGGAGAGGGGGAAAAGCAGCTGGAGGTCAGCTGCCGTGCCCCCGAGGACCAGTGGGAGGACTACAAGTTCACCCTCGCCGCCATGGCCAAGAGCTTCACGGTGGACGGGGAGCAGCCCTTCCAGGCCTGGAGCCCTCTGCCCGAGGAGCCCCAGTGGCAGATGGCTGACGGCGTGACAGTCCTGTGGCTGGACAAGGACGGCGTGGCCCTGGACGGGGAGGCCGGCAAGGCGGTGAAGGCAAAGATGCAGGCCTGGGATACGGACTACCGGTCCTATTTCACCGGCAAATACCGCATCGAGCCCCTTTCCTGGAAAGCGAGCTACACCAACCTGGACTGCGCCCCCTATGTGGATATCTTTGTGGGACAGGTCCGCTATGAGCTGGCCGATCCCGCCAAAGCCCCGGCGGATGCAGGCGGCGGGGTGAACTCTGTGGTGAACGGCTGGTACTCCAACGGGATAGACGACGTCTGTCTGGCCGTCCTCCACGACGGGGAATCCGTCAAGGCTGTCAAGAGTACCCCGAGCGTGGGCCTTGGCCGCCCAAGCAATGCCGCGTGGCTGAACGAAAATTAGGGAAAATCCCCGGAGGCAGTGCCTCCGGGGATTTTTCTCTCATGACTGGAGCTTCCCGTCCCCGGCCATGAGGGCTGTCATCTCCTCAATCCGCTCCAGTGGGAAGGGGGGCAGGCCCAGGGGCTTCATGGCGATGGACATCAGCTTCATGGGGTTGTCGTCGGCGGCGACGCGGTTGGAACTGAGGGCCCCGCAGCGGCGGCACCGGTGGACGACGGCCCACTCCCCCTTGTTTCGGACCCATACGGCGATGGGCTCCATGAGCCCGCCGCAGTCCGCGGCCCGGTCCCCGGGCTCCACGTCCAGGTGGAGGCTGGTCAGGCAGTTGGGGCAGTGGTTGCGGTGGCCGCTCCCCGCGCCGCCGGAGACCACCAGGCGTCCGCACTGCTTGCAGGTGAAGCTCTCGGCGCAGGGGTGGGTCTTGTAGTATCCTTTTTCAAACTGTTTGCGTTTGTTTTCGCGGTTCATGGTCTGTTTTCTCCTTACACAGTGTGACAGTTTTTTCTCACAGCGGCAGGACAACAAAAAAGATGACCCGTCTGAACGATGGGTCATCTTTGCCGCCTCAAGCGCAGTCTCACTGTATCAGAGAAGCGGGACCAAACGCCCGCGCCAAAGCGCGGCGCATTGTCTGTCCTCCCATAGGACAGACAGGCCCCTTCCGGCAGGTGGATTCCTCAGCAGTCTGCAAATAAGCGCGACAAAAGCACACATCTTGTTCAGATGAAAACAAAATGTTCGTTGTCCTGTTATTTGCAGATGACCGACATCCACTCGCCCCCCTCTCTGTTGGAATCGGGACGAGTATACCACACAGCGGCGGGCGTGTCAAGGGTCATTCCGCAGGTGTGATCTCCGTCACGCCGGTGAGGCGGGCGGGCTCTGTCTCCTGGACTGCGGCGGCGGTGATGGCGACCCGGTCCCCCACCGCCAGGGCGGGCAGGTTGGCGACGCCATCCAGGGGCACTTCCACCCGAACGGCGATGCCCGCGTCCGGGTCCGGCTCCACCAGGAGGCCGTTCTCCCGGACCTCCAGGACGGTGGCCTTGAAGCGCAGGAGCGCCGCTCCTTCGGAAGCGCCGGGGGCCGGTTCCCCGCTGACTTCGCCGCCGCTGTCTCCGGCGGGGGCCTCTGTGGGCGGGACGGCCTCCGGCGCAGAGGGCGCGGTCTGGTCAGCGGTACTGTTGGGATCTCTGCCGGACCCTCCGCTGGGGAGCAGGAACGGCAGGCTCAGAAACGCCGCGAGGGCGAGGCAGGCCGCAAGTCCCGCCCAGCGCTCCCACCGCACCCGGCGGTGGAAGTCGTAGTTCTGCGCGGCCTCCACCAGGTCCTCCCGGATGTTGGTGATGGCATCGAAAAAAATCTCCTCTTTTCTCATACGCACACCCCCTGTTCCTCCAGATTTTTCCGCAGTGCCTCCCGCAGGCGCAGAAGCCTTTTTGTCACGGCGTTGGGCCGTGCGCCCAGCTCACCAGCGAGGATTTTCACCGCATCGCCGTTCCAGTAGCGGCGGATGAAGAGGGCGCGGTCCTCCTTCGGGAGGCCCTCCAGCCACCGGCTGATGAGCTCCCCCAGCTCCACGGCCTCCACGGTCCGCTGGACGCTCTCCGGTGACGGGACGCAGTCCGTCAGCTCACTGAGGAGCACCTCCACGCCGCCGAAGCGTTTTTGTGCGTGGGCACTGCGGTAGCGGCTGATGGAGAGGTTTCGGATGATGGTCCCCAGGTAGGCCCGGAGACTCCCCGGCCGCTGGGGCGGCATGGTGTCCCAGCACCGGCCGTAGGTGTCGCTGACGCACTCCTCGCTGTCCTGGAAGCTGTGGAGGATGTTCATTGCCACCCGGTGGCAGAAGGTGCCGTACTTTACGTCTGTCTCCCGGATGGCGGCCTCGTCCCGCATCCAGTAGAGCTCGATGATTTGGATGTCTTCCAACAGTTTGCCTCCTCTCAAAAATTGATCTCTGTTAGTATGGACGCAAAGGAAAACAAAATCTGCCCTTTGGTTTTCGGGGGCTCCGCGCCCCCGGACCCTCGGTGACTTTTTGTTCGGACAAAAAGTCACCAAAAAGCCGCTTAAGAAACTACGTTTCTTAAGAATCTTCCTTGATTACGGGGGTTTTTTATTTACGCTACGACCTGTTTGACTCTTTTTCCCAATGTGTGCTCTGGGCCGATGGTAGCCGAATCTCCGCCGCAACTCCCTGGCCCTACGGTGCCCATCGTTGGGTTCGCCTCCGAGAAGCACGATTCTTTTGAGAGACTACCGGGCCACCGGCACGGTGCGGGCGAGACTGCACTTCTTGTCATGTACGCATGGCGCATCCGCTGCGCAGTTCGGCAGGGACTTCTACATGGAGGGCCGGCAGGCGGAGTTTAACATTCTGCCAATC
>CAJUOA010000169.1 GCA_910587785.1 uncultured Oscillospiraceae bacterium
CAAACCAGGCGCAGGCGGAGGAGAAGACCAGCAGAGATGTCCCGAAGCCCGCTCCCACGCCCCGCAGCAGGGCGGCGTCCGGCTGATATCCCGCCGCGATGCAGACGCAGGTGACCGCTGTCGTGAGTGCCAGGTCCGCATAGAACGCCCAGGACGCGGCCTTCCGCATCCACTCCACAAACATTTCGTCGGGCGTCACGAAGAAGCATCCGAAAAACAGGGCAAACGCCAAAAAGGGACAGAGGGACGCCTGGCCGGTAGCGGCTCCCAGGACGCCAATGGCTGAGAGCAGGCCCAGCAAACCATATCTTCTTTTCATAAAGAAAACCTCCTTTGTAGTGCATTTCGCACTTGATACGCTAAATATACCACATATGGCCGGTGCTGTCAAGCACCCGGGCAGAAAAAATTGAGGTCAGAAGACGGCCCGCACCAAATTTACCGTGTCCTCCAGGAGGCAAGACCCGCCTAAAATCGTGGTGAGCCGCTAGAGCCCACCCGGCCCAGCTCCTGCCCGCCGCAGACCGCCCGGATGTGCAGGCAGTCCACCGGGGCGGAGGCGAAGAGGGAGAAATACTCGTGGAGGAAGAAGCCGCTGTGGACCAGGTGCTCCTCCCGGATCACGGAGTAGAGAACAGCGTCGTGGACGATCGGCATGATGAACGCTCCTTTCTGTCAAAAATCCCCCCAGGGACGGCGTCCCTGGGGGGAGCGGTATGCGGGTACGGTCAGCGCAGGAAGATCCGCTTCCCGCCCTGGTATGCCTCCATGACGCCGATGCGCTGGGCGCTGGGCACCGCGGGCTTCAGCTCCTCCAGGAGGGCCTGGGCGTCCGCCGGGTCCACGGCGATGAGGAGCCCCCCGGCGGTCTGGGGGTCGAAGAGGACATCCTGCTTATGCAGGGGGGTGTCCCCCATGTCCACCGACGGCTCGGCGAAGGTGCGGTTGCGGTACATGCCCTCCGGCAGGACGCCGGTGCGGGCCAGCTCCAGGGCCTCGGGGATGAGGTCCACCTGGTCCACATGCACCACGGCCTGGGTATCGCTGCCCTGGGCCATCTCCAGCAGGTGGCCCAGGAGGGAGAAGCCGGTGACGTCGGTACAGGCGTGGACGTTGTACTTCACCATCACGTCCCGGGCCCCCTTGTTGAGGGTGGTCATCAGCCTGTAGGCCAGCTCCATGCTCTCCGCTGAGGCCAGGTCCCCCTTGTGGGCGGTGGTCAGCACGCCGATGCCCAGGGGCTTGGTCAGAAGGAGCACGTCCCCGGGCTTTGCCCCGCTGTTGGTGAGGACCTTGTCCGGGTGGACGAAGCCGGTGACCGCCAGGCCGTATTTGGGCTCGTCGTCAAAGATGCTGTGGCCGCCGGTGATGAGGCACCCCGCCTCGTAGACCTTGTCGTAGCCCCCCCGGAGCATCTGGTGGACCGCCTCGGAGGGCATGGTCTTGGGCACGCACATGAGGTTCAATGCCAGCTTGGGCTCGCCGCCCATGGCATAGACGTCGCTGAGGGCGTTGGTGGCGGCGATCTGGCCGAAGAGGTAGGGGTCGTCGGCGATGGGGGGGAAGAAGTCCACCGTCTGCACCAGGGCCAGATCGTCCGTGACCCGGTAGACCGAGGCGTCGTCGCTCTTGTCGAACCCCACCAGCAGGTCCGGGTCCTCATGGACCTTGATGCCCTCCAGGAGCTGGGAGAGCACCCCCGCCCCCACCTTCGCGCCGCACCCGGCGCACTTGGCAAGCTTGGTCAGCTTCACTTCGTTTTCCATCGTTTTCTCCTTGCTTTACAGTATTTTAAATTCCTCTATTTTCGATTCGGTTTCCTTTTGATTCCCAATAATCTGATAAGATCATCAAACAAAGACGTGTCTACCGGCTCAAACATCATCCATTTTCCATCATGATACGTCTGTGCTTCATCATAGACCCTTTGAATTTCTTCTGCGTAATCCTCTCTGTCCTGTTCAAATTTTTGGCGCTCATCTTTTCCGAAGATGACCATAAATCCTACGCAGTTTTCCCTCGCATACAGCGCACACAGCGTTTTGCCGCCCCGGCGGTATTTATATTCATATGTCCACGCCTTGCCGCCTGTGCCCCACAAACGCTCCATTTCATATTTTTCGTCGATCAAGGTGCATAATTGGTTCCATATCTCGTATAAGGGCTTCCCCAGTAACATTGTCAGTTGTTCTGTGTTCGGTATTACATCAAGCATGAGAGCCTCCTTCATAACATATCGCTTATGTGTGCAGAGTGTCTGTATTCCCCAAGAGGCCCTGCCGCTACAAAATCGCCTCCAGCGCGCCGCTGAAATGGAGGATGGCCTCCAGCACGCCGCCGCCCACCGCCAAAGCCTTGTCCGAGACACAGCGGCAGTGGTCCGGCTCGCACCGGGGGTCCACGTCGCCGCACTTCATGCCCTTCGTCACCGGCACGCCGTCGGCCAGGAGGCCCCGCAACGTGCCGCCGGCAGTACACCGCATGGGGATGCCGTCCACGTACCCGGCTGTGTCCCCCTCCCGGACCTGTTCGCCGATCCTTCGGACACCCTGAAAGATGCCGTCCGCCGGGGCTCGCAGGACCCGCTCGCCGGATTTGCCGCCGATGAGGCCGGGGACGCCGGTGTTGGGCAGGGCGGAGCCGTCGTAGACCACCCGGCCCAGGTAGTGGCCCCGCATGGTCTCCACCACTGCGTGGCAGTCCACCCCGGCGGTGAAGCCGGGGCCCGCGGCCACCACCACGGGGGCCATGTCGATGGTTGTGCCCAGGTTCCGCTTGGCCAGGATGGCGTCCACCACCGCGTCGGACACCAGAGGGTCGATACAGGCCCCGGTGGGGTCCACCAGCACGGGGATCACCCCCTGGGCCAGGATGTCCGGCACCTCCTCCAGGTCCGCCCGGCGGGCCGTGACGCCCTCCACCACCGCCTCCCCCAGGCGCACCGCCTCGGAGAAGCAGACCGTGCGGCGGATGGCGGTGGGGCAGGCCGTTTCACAGATAACCACCTCCATGCCTGCCCGGTGCAGGCGCAGGGCGATGCCGGTGGCGATGTCGCCGCCGCCTCGGATCACGACAAGCATGTCCATTCTCCTCTCTGAAGGGCTCCGGCGAAGAGGGGCAGGGGCAGCAGCGCCGCCAGACGGCGGGCCTCTCTCAGGGCCTCGCCGCTCTCCGCCTGGTTGATGAAGATCGTATCGCCCAGTCCCTCCCCCAGGATGAGGGAGGCCAGGTTTTCCGCCCTCACCGGGTCCGTCGGGGCCGCGCCGGTGAGGCGGCAGAACTGCTCCGGCCGGTGGACCGCCTCCCCTGCGGGCCGGAAGAAGGCTGACGCCCCCGCCAGCAGGATGGTCCGCCTTGCCTCGGGGGGGATCACCGGCTCGTGGGGCAGGTGGGCCTTCACCGGCAGGCCCCGGGAGCCGTCGGCCTCCACCAGCACGTAGTCCGCCAGGGCCGCGAGACGGGCCATGGGGAGCTCCGGCGCGGACAGCTTGCCGTTTTCCGCCGGTGTGCCCAGACAGGCGCAGCCGTGGTCCGCCAGGGCGGCGGAGACCGCCTCCTCCCCGGGGGACAGGAGCACCGGCAGATGGTCCGGCGGGAGGATGCGGGTGGTGGTGCAGCAGAGGACTGTCCCGCGTGGTGACAGCTCCCGGGCCAGGGTGTACATGGCGGTGGTCTTGCCCCCGCCGCCGATGAGGGCCGTGACGCCCCTGCCGGTGGACAGCAGGTCGCAAAACAGCATGGGCCTCCCCCCTTCCTGCCGAATGTAAAAGGACGCATATCCCTTCCGGGGACATGCGTCCTTCATCTTGGTGGAGATAAGCGGGATCGAACCGCTGACCTCTTGGATGCCATCCAAGCGCTCTCCAGCACAAGCGTTGTACTGCCCCTCTGATGAGGGTCGAGAGTGTCTTGGATGCGCAGGAGAGGCTCATTTTTTATGCCCGTCTATCACCAGAAAGAGAACAAAATTCCCCAAAGTCTGTCTATTATAATACAACGGCTGGGAATTGATGTCAATATAAATATATCAGAGGGCCAGGGTATTTGAATGAGTAAACAAATTATGAACAGAAGGCGGAACGAATGATATTATCCAAGAAGGTATCATCGTGTGCCGCTTTTTTCTTTCCCGAGTAGTATCGCTTTTGCTTTTTTAGGACGTTCAATAAGCGATTTTGTTGCGTCCACCAGAATCACCTCATATTCCGTTTCTCCGTGCACATGGCGCTTGGCCTCCGGTGTATGCGATCCTCCTCCGGCTGGGGAATGGATGCTTCCAGGATCGCCGCCATGTCCTCTTCGCTGAACCATTTCCGAAACGCTGCCAGCGTGGACGCCCCGAAGGGACACGGCCCATATTCCTTCATTCCGATGAAGAATTACAGATACGGGATTTTCTCCTATGTGCTTCACCAGCCACACATCGCTACACTTCAGCCGCCGCTGGATCAGCAGCGCCCCCAGCGCCATCCGGCACGGATGCGCCGGGCGCGGCCGGTCCCCTTTCTCAAAAAAGCGGCTGCGCCGCTTCGGGGACACACAGAGGGCTCCCGCCGGTAAAACCAGCGGGAGCCCTTTTTTCTATCTGTTTGGACGGTTGGCCTCGCTTAATCGCTCAGCCGGACGACCAGCATGGAAGCGCCCGAGGCGCCGCTGGCCAGCTGGACATTGTCCAGGGCGGGGAGACCGCCCACGCCGGGGATGCTGGGGGTCGTGGAGTATGCCTGAAGCTCGATCGTGGTGCGCTC
>CAJUOA010000170.1 GCA_910587785.1 uncultured Oscillospiraceae bacterium
CTTACTGCATCATTTGTCATCTTTTTTCTTCGTTTAACTATTGATTCACACTGAATACAAGAAAGCCGGGGACGGCCATTTTTATATCACTCCGGCAAAGGGAGCGAAGCCGGAGGTCTACGACCCTCTGAAGGATGCGGAGCGGATGGTGCTGGACGCTCTGAACGTAGGGGCTTTGCAGATGAACCGCAAGGGCGAAGCTGCTGTCCGGGAGGCGGTCATGGGATTTGTCAGCCGTTACGGGCTGTTGGGCTTTCTGACCGCCCTGCCCACCACGCCGTCCTTCATGGACTATGAGGCCGTGTATCTGCCCAAAAATCATTTTATCCGTGAGGAATCCCTGCCGACTCAGGACTATCTGTCACTGTTCTTTCCTTTTGAGAAGCTGGATATTCAGAAGAAGGGGACGAAATCCCAATGGAATCTGACAGGCGACAGGGCAATGATGGCGCTGGCCTTGACCATGCAGGACGCGCCCCAGGCGGTGAGCATGAGCTTTCAGCGTGAGTATGCCGAACGGTATGACTGGCTGGCGCGGCAGTTCAAAGACCTGGCATTTTCTTTTTATTCCAGTTTCCTCTACTACAACGACTATGATGTACTGGACGAAATGACCCGAGACCTCTACCGGCAGGGGATGGCGGCGTTTGGCGGTATCGCGCCGACCTACCACATTGCCCTACTGGACAGGCCAACGATCATATGGGATTTTCACTCCCTGCTGCTGTGCCTGCAAATGATGTTCAGCTTTATGCTGACAGATACGAACAGCACGCTGAAAGCCTGCAAACATTGTAATAAAATTTTCGCCGCCAGCCGCCCCAACGCCGAGTTTTGCAGCCCTCAATGTAAAAACCGCTATAATGTTTACAAGAGCAGAGGGAAAGAATAACGCAAAAAAAGCGCGGGAGAGCGCGGCAATCACCACGCTCCCCCGCACTTTCTTATAGGGCAAAGACCAATTCGTGCAGGACCATTTCTTCCGCCCGGTTGCGGATGCTGTTCATACGCCTTACCCATTCCATCTGGTCCGCCGCTTTCAGTGCCTCTGTCACGCCCTCGCGCTGAGCCATGACGGGGATAAGCCGGTCCATCCGCTCATTACAGGTGGTGTCAGTGTCAATCAGGTGTGTCCAGAGTTTTCCGGAGAGCAGCAGCCGGTTATAAGTGCCGGGGTGGTGTTCCTCCAAGAATTTCTGGTGCATCCGGCCATACCGCCCCAGGGGTTTGTCCGGCTGATCGTCCAGGATCAGGTCCGGGATGTAATAATCTCCGACTTTTGTGTAGGTCAATTCCATAATATAGCCTCCATCTGTGGTCAATATTGGTGCAGTTGCAGGAAACGACAAAGTTTGCGGTATCACCGCCTTTCTCACAACTGCTTATGCCATTTTTGCCACAAATGAGCCGCAGCTATGTTGTATTCGGCAAGGTGAGAACCTTACCCTTTACAACATACATCTTCAAACATCGAAGCCGGGGCCGTATCCGGGTCCAAATGGCCCAGCCCCGAATGACTCTGGAGCAGGCCGATCTGCTGGAGTGCTATCTACAGAGACTTCCCCAAGTCATCCGTGCCTCCGTCCACGAGCGGACCCGATGCGCCATTGTGGAGTATCAAGGTTCCCAGGCGGAGATTCTTCGGGCGTTCAGCCAGTTTTCCTACCAGATGGACGGCCTGCATCCCCCTGTCAGCAGCAGTCGTGCGCTGAATCGGACGTATGAGGAAAAGCTGGTGGGCATGGCAGCGGCGAAAGCCGTCTCCGTCCTCTTTTTCCCCGCTCCTCTCCGGATCGCCTATACTGTTTGGAAAGCGATCCCCCATTTGTTCCGTGGTTTGCGATGCCTCCTGCGGGGGCAGATGGTTGTGGAGGTGTTGGATGCCCTCTCCATCGGTATCTCCCTGCTCCGTGGCGATTTTGGCACCGCGTCCTCGGTGCGGTTCCTCCTGGGGTTGGGAGAACTGCTGGAAGAATGGACCCACAAAAAGTCTGTCAGCGATTTAGCACAGTGTATGTCGCTGAACATTGACCGGGTCTGGCTGAGAACGCCCCAGGGCGAAGTCCTTACGCCGCTGTCTCAAATCCAGACCGGCGACCGGGTTTGTGTCCGGCTGGGCGGTCTGATCCCTCTGGACGGTATCATCACGGAGGGCGAGGTCATGGTCAATCAGGCATCTCTCACAGGGGAATCCATTCCGGTCCCCAAGCGGGCGGGCATGACTGTTTACGCCGGGACGGTGGTGGAGGAGGGCGAGTGCGTTCTCCAGGTCTCCGGCCAGTCTGGCAGCAGCCGGTATGACAAGATCGTGGCCATGATTGAACAGTCGGAGTCCCTGAAGTCCACAGCGGAGAGCCGTGCGGCCAATCTGGCGGACCGGCTGGTGCCCTATACTCTGGCGGGCAGTCTGCTCACTTATTTGCTGACCCGAAACGTCCCCCGCGCCCTGTCCGTTCTCATGGTGGACTTCTCCTGTGCCCTGAAGCTGGCAATGCCCCTGGCCGTCCTCTCCGCCATGCGGGAGGCCAGCGGGTTCCATGTGACGGTGAAGGGCGGCAAGTACCTGGAAACGGTTGCCCAGGCGGATACGGTGGTCTTTGACAAAACCGGCACTCTGACCCATGCCTGCCCGGTGGTTGCGGAGGTCATTCCCTTCGGCGGGCAGAACGAGGCGGATATGCTGCGCCTGGCCGCCTGCCTGGAGGAGCATTTCCCCCATTCCATGGCCAACGCGGTTGTCCAGGCCGCCCGGGAGCGGGGGCTGTCCCATGAGGAAATGCACTCCGAGGTGGAGTACATTGTGGCCCACGGTATTGTCAGCGAAGTCAACGGCCAGCGTGTGATTATCGGAAGTGCCCACTTTGTCTTTGAGGACGAACACTGTGCCATTCCAGAGGGAGAACAGGAACGGTACGATTCCCTGCCGGATCAGTATTCCCATCTGTATCTGGCCATCGGCGGCGTGCTGTCCGCTGTGGTCTGTATCTCCGATCCCCTGCGGCCAGAGGCGGGAGCTGTGATCCGGCAGCTTCGCGGCTTGGGTATCCAGCGGGCCGTTATGCTCACCGGAGACAGCGAACGCACCGCCGCCGCCATTGCCGCAGAGGTAGGCGTGGACGAATATCGTGCGGAAATTCTGCCCGCAGATAAGGCCGGCTTTGTGGAGGCGGAACGGGCAAAGGGCCATACTGTCATCATGATCGGGGATGGCATCAACGATTCCCCGGCGCTGTCCAAGGCCAATGTGGGCATTGCCATCAGTGACGGCGCGGCCATTGCCAGAGAAATTGCGGACATCACTATCGCGGCGGATGATCTCCATGAGCTGGTCAGCCTGCGGCGGATCGCTGGCAGGCTGACCGGACGCATCCGCTCCAATTACCGCTTTGTCATGGGCTTCAACGGCTCCCTGATTGCCCTTGGAGCATTTGGCGTCCTGCCTCCGGCTACCTCCGCCATGCTGCATAACCTCTCTACGTTAGGCGTCAGCCTGCGGAGCATGACAAGTCTGTTAGAATCAAGCTGAAATAGCATAAGAAAACCGGCCCCAAAAGCCTTGGGCCGGTTTCTCCTATGCGGTCAAATCGGTTTCAGGGGACAATTTCCGCCAGCGGCGTGGGCCTTGATTTTCTCAAAGGTCTCATCGCTCAGATCATGCTCTACCTTACAGGCGTCCGCTGCCGCTGTCTCCGAGGAAATACCCAACTGAATAAAAACCTGCGTCAGCAGCTTGTGCCTGTCATAGATGCGCTGGGCAATTTCTTCACCGGGAGGCAAAAGCGTAATGTAGCCGTCATCGTCCATGTGGATATATCCGTTCTCCCGGAGATTTCGCATTGCGATACTGACGCTGGGCTTGGAAAAGCCCAATTCATGGACAATATCAATGGAGCGCACCATCCCATGATCTTCCCGGAGTTTTAAGATCGCCTCTAAATAGTCCTCAGCCGATTCGTGGATATTCACAAAAAGCGCCTCCCTGTCAAACTGTTTCTATGGATAGGTTAGCACATTCTAACGCAAAAAGCAAGTTTTTCTTTTTTGACGCTTGACAAAGCAGGTTAGTTGTAGTAAACTAACCTCGGATTTGAGGTTAGAGCTTACTAACCTCGCAGGATAGGAGGCGAAGGAACGATGCCGCTGACAATGGCCAAGGCGGGAGAGACCGTCACGATCCGCAAGATCTCCGGCAAGGATGATGTGCGGCAGCATCTGGCGGAGCTGGGCTTTGTGGTGGACAGCACCGTGACGGTGGTCAGCGAGATCGCGGGGAACCTGATCGTGCAGGTGAAGGACAGCCGCATCGCGCTGGACAAGACGATGGCAAACCGCATCCTGGTTTAAGACAATATAGAAGGAGGAGAGCAGCATGAGAACGCTGAAAGACGTGAAGGTGGGCGAGACCGTGACCGTGGCGAAGCTCCACGGCGAAGGCCCGGTGAAGCGCCGGATCATGGATATGGGCATCACCAAGGGTGTGGAGATTTTCGTCCGTAAGGTGGCCCCCCTGGGCGACCCCATGGAGCTGAACGTCCGGGGCTACGAGCTGTCCGTCCGCAAGGGCGACGCGGAGATGATCGAGGTCGGCTGAAAAATTTGGCTAAAAGTTAGCCGCATCTAACATTCGAGAGGAGAGACTGAATATGGACATCAAGATTGCCCTGGCGGGCAACCCCAACTGCGGCAAGACCACGCTG
>CAJUOA010000171.1 GCA_910587785.1 uncultured Oscillospiraceae bacterium
ACCTGAGGTATCTTTTTTCGTCAACTCCCTGCTTTGAAGTATACAGGAAGCTCCTTATCCTCAATATCCGAGGCTTGGACAGCTCCAATGCCGTCGCAGGAGGCGGAGACATACTTGGTGCTGCACACATAATACCGAGCCGGAGCGGTGCGCTTCCGGGGGTATGCTCTCAGGGACAGAGCGTGCCCACAGTGGATGCACTTTATCTTTCCGGCGAGCCAAGTGTTCTTGGCCTTGACCGGCTTTGCAATCTGGCGCACGTTCAAACATTTCCTCCGGCATCGCAGCCATGTATCCGAGTCAATACACCCCTCATGCGGAGCGATGACCAGCACCTGACCATCAAGGCAGATAGCTTTCCTCTGCGTAGCCCTGTCCCCAGTGTAGAGGTAGGCACCATTGGTGCCAATGAACTGAGAAACATCATTGACAACCTCGGTTCCCTGAGCGCGGAAGAACTCATATACATCTGCATCAGCCTTGACATATACCGGGTTGGTGATGATGTCACGCACACGCATCCGACTGAAATTGTGGCCCGACTGGTTCTTTATCCCGTGAGTGCTCAGGTATTTGATAACATCGGAGAAGGATGTCTGCGGCTGCGAGTACAGAGCATAGATGAGCTTGACAATCTGTATCTGCTCTGGGATGGGGCGATACATACAGGTCTTGATTCCGTCCATGACGATGTTCTCAAGCTCATACCCATACGGCACTCTGCCGCCCATGTAGAACCCCTTTCGGCTGCGAGAGCGATATGCGTCGATGACACGCTGCTGGATGGTCTCGCGTTCAAGCTGGGCGAAAACCATGACTATCATCAGCATAGCCTTTCCGATGGGGGTTGAGGTATCGAACCGTTCTGTGATGGACACAAACTCGACGCCATACTTCTGGAGCTCGCTGATGACGTTGGCGAAGTCGAGCACAGACCGGCTGATACGGTCGAGTCGGTACACGATAATACGACCAACACCACCAGCCCTGACCTCGGCCATCATCTCCTGAAAGTCTGGACGCTCTGTGTTCTTGCCGCTATAACCCTTGTCACGAAATACCTTGTGCTGGTTGTTGCCAACCTCACGCAGACACAACTCGATTTGGCTCTCGATAGAGATGCTGTCCTCCTTGTCTACAGACTGGCGGGCATAAATGAAATCTACCATCTTACATACCTCCACTATTTCTTCTTGGACTGGTACTTGCTAAAGACGGCGTACAGCACTTTCTCTATATAGTTCTTGAGTTCCTGCCGGTCGTCTTTATGTATGATGGGGGTATGATTGGTGATGGCGTACTCATTGCCGTAGTAGACAGCGTTGATTTTTTCTGTCGAATATTTAATGGAAATCACCTCCTACCCATAGGCAGAAAAACAAAAAAAGGGCTGGCACGAAGCCAGCCCTATACTTAGTCGAAAATCAAAGATACCAGGAACCCGATAACAACAAGCAGAACCGGAATCCACAGCGGGGCCAGAACCCAGCCCCATCCCCAGTTGATAACCCCGATGAGTTTCAGCACGATGAAAACAATAAGGAGAACGTCCCAAGTGCTCAGACCAGAACGGCTAGAGCTGTCATATCTGCTCATGTCCTCACCTCGTCCCCGTGCTGCCAATGCCGCCCCGGTCGCTGTTGCCCAGAGTCTCAACGGCAACGAAGTTCAGGGTGGGCTGATGCTCCACGATGCGGAACTGGCAGATGCGGTCACCAGCGTGAATGACCGTGTCCCTCATGGCGATGGCCGGGAAGTACCACTGGTCATTGTCCCCACAGTAGCTCTCGTCCACCATGCCCATGTGGTTGGCCTGGATGACACCGAAGTTCTTGAAGGTGGAACTGCGAGGAATGATATGGGCTTCGTAGCCCTTGGGAAGCTGCATACCTTGCCGCCCAGTTTGGGCGTGCCCACGGCACATTTGACGTTG
The DNA here is from genome assembly GCA_910587785.1 of uncultured Oscillospiraceae bacterium. Classification (GTDB taxonomy): domain Bacteria; phylum Bacillota; class Clostridia; order Oscillospirales; family Oscillospiraceae; genus Pelethomonas. The sequence continues at coordinate 1,934 of CAJUOA010000171.1, forward strand.
ATGGTACCCCGCTGAAAGACGGGAACCGCCTCCCCGGCGGCGTAGGAGCCCGCGTTCTGCTCCAGGTAGCTCAGGGCGCTCTTCACCTCCCTGGAGGCGACGCCAACAAAGTTCTCCGCCGTGTCGCCCGCGCCCATGGGGACCACCGCGCCGCTCTCATCGTACTTCAGCGCCGCGCCGAAAGTGATCTCCGCCCCGGCGGGGCGGGTGTTCACGATCATGTCCGGCTGACGGGCGTAGCTGCCCGCGTAACCGTGGGGCATGGTCTGGCCGATGGTCTGGGGGTTCAATCCGTACATAACTCAGTCCTCCTTCTTCTTGTGGGGGTTCCGGGCGGCGTAGGCGGCCTCCGATTCCCGGCAGCGGGCCTCAAAGGCGGACGTCTGAGCGGCGTACGCCGTCTTCTGGGCGCTGGCCTGGGCGGCCTGGACCACCTGGCCCACCATGTCGGGGCCCTTGATGGTGCTCAGTAGCGCGTCCACCACCCGGGACCGCTCCGCCGCGTCTTTCATTCCGGCCACCACCGGGCGCATGGTCTTCAGCAGCTTCACTGCCGCGTCCTTGGAGACGGGGGACGGCTCCTCCGTCTCCGCCGGGATGGTGACGGCCTGAGCGCCGTCAAGCCGGGCGATGGCGGCGTCGATGGTGTTCTCGTCGTGGAGCTGCTCCTCCTCGCCGCCGCTCCTGCGCTGGAGTGCGCCGAGCATCTCGATGACCTTGTCCAGCTTGCTGCCCAAGCCGCCGTCCGCGGGGGCGCGCTCCGCCTCCGCGTCCTGGGCGCAGGCGTCCCCCGCCTCCTGCTTCTCCTCCGGCGTCTCGTCCGGAGCGGATGTCGCGGCAGTTTTCTTGTTTTCCTCGTCCATATGTGTTTCACCTTTCTCCGTCTCCTGGACGGCCTGATCTTGTATCGCTACCTCGTGGCCCGCGCGGCCTCTGGGGACCACCGCCACGTGATTGCCTCGGATGTGCTGCTGCTTGTAACCGGACCCGTCCGGGACGTACCGGCAGAGATAACCGCAGGAGACCTCCCGCGTCACGCCGTTCCAGACGTCGGAAACCAGGTTCGCGTCCTTGATGATGAGGTCCGCCACGATGTGCTCCCCGCTGCGGCGGACGTTCTGGACGTGGCCTCTCGTGTAGCTGGAAAAATTCTCCGGGCCCACGTTCTCCGGCGGGTGCCCCGCCGTCACGTCCTTGCCCTCAAAGGAAGCCAGCACCGCCGGGTCGAAGACGTCCTCCGGATAGCGGTTGACTTCGACAACGCGCTCCGGGTCGCCCTCCAGCCCCAGCTCCCCCGCCAGGTACTCCTGAGGGCCCGTCCGGGCAATGGGCACGTCCCGGCAGATGAGATAGCCCTCCGGCGTGCGGTCCATGTGGGGGCTCAGTTGTGTGCCGTAGTAGGCCAGCATGGTCTTCTTTCACCTCTGATCGAAAAATAAAATGGGGTCAACTGCCGAGTAATCCTCGATAGTTGACCCCGTTCGGTCCTTCCCGCCCACCGTTTCGGGCGAGGTCCTCTATTAAAATCCCGGCACGATGTCTTTCACCGATTTCAGGAAATCCGCTGCTTTCTGCATTTTTGAGTTCCCTTGCAGATATTCGATCCCCTTCTGGGTGATCTTAAGATTGACCAGTTTTATTCCCGCTGCCGCGCCCAATCTCTGGACCGGAACGATGCCCTTGACATATCCCTCGTCCGATATGCTCTCCATCACATTCAGCCAGTAGCCGCTGTTAATCCCCAGCGCGTCCGGCCCGAACATCTCCAGAAGCGGCTGATCTCCGGACATAAAACAGGCGTACAGATAGGTCAAAATCCGGTATACAATCACAAAATAGTCATTCTTTGCCACGCCTGGCTCCTTTTCCCGCCGGGACAATCTCCCGCCGGACACGGAGGATTTTTACCTCGCCGCCGGGACCTTTCAACAACTCCACGCGCTCCCCGCGCTCCCCGCGATCCAGAATGTTTTCGATAGCGGCGATTACTTGGTCAGACATAGCCTTGCTCCTTTAACTGCCGGTTGGATTCTTCCACATGCCGGTCGATTTCCTCAGATGCGGCTAATCTTAGGATGTCATCGTCTGTCAGGTCCCAAATGATCGACCAGTCTCTCGGCGAATGCCCTACATCCGCTATGTATGCACCTGGTCCGAGTACCTCAACGATCGTGACAATGCGCCCGTCTTTCAACAGCACCGTATCAAATTCCTGATATTTTGCCATCTATATCTCCTCCATATGCGCGGTGACCAGATGTGCGGTCCCGTCCGGATGAACGATCCACCCGATCTGCACGTTGGCGGGTTTCCCTTTCAAGCCGTATAGGACCACGTCCTGGGAATAGCTGCTGCCATATGCCGAGGACCCGCGCAGGGTCGCTGGATACCTGGGCGCAGCTTTCAAAATTTCAGCGCGCATTTTCTCCCAGTTACCTGCATTATACCCCAACCGTGATGAAAAAGCATCCCCTTTTTTCTGCCCATCTCGATTTCCCGGATTGAAAAAATACCTGGTAAACTTCGCCTCTGCCGCAGAGGCCGTGTCCGCTCCTGGGAGTGCTTTCTCCGGGTGCTGTAGAAGGTCAGCCTGTCGCCGGTAATCCAGCTTCCACAGTTTGTACTTCTCATCCCCGACCCGCTTCCCGGTCTCCGGGTCCTGGACAGCATACTTGTGCCTCCGAAACGTTTCAAAGGTCTTCGGCACGCCGTCCCCCAGCGTCTCCCGGTACCGCTCCCACTGCCGCC
>CAJUOA010000172.1 GCA_910587785.1 uncultured Oscillospiraceae bacterium
GAGAAGCGCACCGGCAAAGCCTGGGACGTTGCACCCCAGGTCACTCAAGTGACCTACACCACCAACCGCACCGGCTCCCCGGGGACGCTGAAGTTCAACATCCTTGCCTCCGGTATCTCCTTCGTAGAGGGCGACCCGGTCCGCTTCTCTGTGGATGGACAGCTGATCTTTCTGGGCTGGGTCTTCACCAAGACCCGGGACCGGTACGCGGTCATCGATGTCATCTGCTACGACCAGCTCCGCTATCTAAAAGCGCAGGCGAGCTACTGCTTTGTAGGCCGCACCGCCGGGGAGATCATCCGGGAGATCGCCCAGGACCTCCAGCTCACTGTGGGGGACCTGGAGGACACCGGGTGGCCCATTCCCTCCCTCATCATGGAGGAGAAGAGCTGTCTGGACATCATCTCTACTGCCCTGCAAAAGACCCTCCTCGCCACCGGGAAGCTCTACACGTTCTTCGACGACGGCGGCGCCCTCTCCCTCCGGGAGGCGGGGAGCATGATCGCCGCCGGCGTGGTGGGGGAGAGGTCCCTGCTGACCAACTACTCCTACAAGACGGACATCGACCACGAGACCTACAACTCCATCAAGCTTGCCCGGCCCAATGAGGAGACCGGGCGGGCGGATGTGTTCCAGGTGACAGACAGCGGCAATATCAGCCGCTGGGGGCTCCTCCAGCTCTACCAGAGCGTGGACACCGCCCTCAACGACGCCCAGGTGGAGTCCATGGCCCGGTCCATGCTGGAGTACCACAACCGGCGCTTTCGGACCCTGAAGGTCCAGGCCCTGGGGCTGGTGGGCCTCCGGGCGGGGCAGATGCTCATGCTGGACATCCCCAAGCTGGGGGACATCTCCCTCCACCGGCTGTGCCTGCTGGAGCGGGTGAGCCACACCTTTCAAAACGACCTGCACACCATGGACTTCGATGTCCAGGAGTTAGGAGAGTGACATGGAGATCGCCGACATCCTCCACGCGATGATAGAGGATTCTATGCGCTCCTACGGCCTTTCGGACCTGGCCGTGGGCACGGTGGTGAGCGCAAAGCCGCTGAAGGTCAAGGTCCGGGAGGACATGGACGCCCTGCCGGAGGAGGTGCTGTGGCTGACAGAGCCGGTCATTGAGAAGAAGATCCCGGTTCTGGAGCATTTCCACACCACCTCCGGCTTCCGCCACGGCCATGCCCTGCCGGACCTGGACCACACCCACAGCGGTGAGGAGGGGGACACAGGCCCCGCCCTGGAAGGCTCCCTGGAGACGGAGGACGGCCTGGAGCAGGACGCCTTCGATTCTGACAAGCGCCTCCTGGAGAAGGAGATCATCTGCTACGAGGACGGAAAAAAGCTCCCGGTGAGAGACGGCTTCATCCTTCTCAACCGGGCGCTGGAGGAGGGGGACAAGGTGCTTCTGCTCCGGGTCTGCCGGGGACAGCAGGCCATCATCCTCTCCCGCATCTTTGAAAGGGGGGCCCAGCGTGCTGCCAAGAGCTGACATCGACCTGAGAGGGGGCGTGGTCTTCCAGGACCAGCCCACCCTGACCTGGATCGCCGACCCTGTCACCCGCCGCATCCGGGGCCGGGGGGACGGCTGGGAGGCCATCCGGCAGGCGGTGGAGATCATCGTCAGCGTGGAACGGTTCAAGTGGCAGATCTACACCCCCAACTTCGGCACGGACTACAACGGCCTGCTGGGCACGGAGCCGGGCTATGCCGCCTCGGAGCTCCAGCGGCGTCTGGAGGATGCGTTCCTCCCGGACAGCCGCATCCTTGGGATGAAGGACTTCACGTGGAGCTTTTCCGGCGTCAGCCTATCCGTCCGCTTCACGGTGCTGACGGTGTTCGGGGACGTAGCTTCTGGACTGGAGGTGCCGCTCAGATGATCGATTTTACATCCAAAACCTACCGGAACCTCCTCCGCGCCCAGCTGGACCGGGTGCCGGACAGCCTGGACAAGCGGGAGGGATCCCTGATCCAGACCGCCATCGGCGCAGGGGCCTACGCTCTGGAGGAGTTCTACCTGGAGCTGGATCAGGTCCAGCGGGGGGCGTACCTGCAAACAGCCGTGGGGCAGGACCTGGACTATCTGGCGGTCCTCGCCAACGTGCGGCGGTATCCGGCGTCGGCGGCGGTGCGGCTGGGGGTGTTCAACGTGGACATCCCCCTGGGTTCCCGGTTCTCCACTATCGACGGCGCGGAGAGCGTCAACTTTGAGGCCATTGAGCGCGTGGGCCCCGGGCAGTACCGGATGCTCTGCGAGACGCCGGGCACCATCGGCCACCGCTACACGGGCCCCATTCTGCCCATCACCTACATCCAGGGCCTGACCTCCGCCCAGCTGACGGACATCCTGGTGGCCGGAGACGACGAGGAGGACGACGAGAGCCTGCGCAGGCGGGCCATCGACGCCCTCACCGAACAGCCCTTTGGCGGCAACGTGGCGGACTACAAGCGGGTGGTCCTCGCCATCGACGGCGTGGGCGGCTTGCAGGTCTACCCCCATTGGCAGGGCGGCGGTACGGTGAAGCTGAGCGTCCTGGGGGCGGACTGGATGCCCGCCTCGGCGGAGCTGGTGGAGGCGGTCCAGAACACGGTCGACCCGCCTCCGGACCAGGGCCTGGGCTACGGCACCGCCCCCATCGGGGCCACCGTCACCGTCACGGCCCCGGAGGCGGTGACGGTAGCTGTCTCCGCCTCCCTCTCCATCGGCGGAGGGTACACCCTGGACCAGCTCCGGCCCCTGCTGGTGGAGGCTGTGGAGGCCTATCTCCTCTCCATCCGGCAGGACTGGGACACCCCGGAGACCTCCGGCCGGACCAACTACGCGAGCTGGGTCTACGCCGCTCGGGTGACAGCGGCCATGCTCTCCGTCCGAGGGGTCATCAACGTCACGGACCTGACGCTCAACGGCGGCGCGGAGGACCTGGCCCTCAGCGAGACCGGGGAGCTCCAGCAGGTCCCCGTCCTGGGGGAGGTGGAGCTCCGTGCCTGAGACAAACATCTGCAAATACTACCCACACTGGTTCCGTCGCATCCTGGATTTCCAGTACCTCTGCCGCAGTGAGGGGGAGGAGCTCCGCCTTATGGCGGAGGCCATGGACCGCATCCACCAGAACCTCTTTGTCCAGACGATGGATGAGGGGACCACCGCCCAGTGGGAGGCTATTTTACGGATTCTTCCCTCTCCGGGGGAGGACATCGATTTCCGCCGCCTGCGGGTGCTGAACCGGCTCTCCCTGCGGCCCCCCTTCACGCTGATTTTCCTCCGGGAGCGGCTGGACCTCATCTTCGGCCCGGGGAAGTACGACGTAGAGGTGGACTACCCCAACTTTACCCTCTATATCGAGGCGGATGTGGGGGATCCCCTCCGCTACGGAGAGGTCTCCGCCCTGCTGGGCATCGTCAAGCCCTGCCACATCGTCTACGTGCCCCGGCCCCGGGTCCGGAAGGGGCTCCTGCTGGGGGAGAAGGCGGCCCGGGTGCGCATGACCTACAACTACATCCTGGGCCGCTGGGCCCTGGGGCAGAAGCCCTTTGTCACAGTCGAGGAATTGGAGGTACTGAAAATGCCGGACACACCCAGCATCCGTCCCGAACTGCTCCGCCAGACGGCGGAGCTGGTGGCGGGGGACATCGCCGCCGCCCGGGTCAACGGGACGCTCCTCATCACCGCCCTCTCCCGGTCCACCACCGGGAACGTGGGCAGTGTGACCTACACCGTCGCCCGGGACCAGGCGGCAGAGGTGGAGCTCGCGGAGCTGCTGGACAAGGACGGGAACGTCCTGACCAGCAGTGCGGTCCATGTGCCGCTTTTGGAGGAGCGCACCTCCATCCGGCACAGCTTTACAGTAAAGGAGGGAACATGACATGGCAGAGCGTCCGATCAAAGAGCCCCTGCCCGCCGATCTGCCGGAGAATTGGCAGGCGGAGCAGATCGTGGCCCCCACCGGCGAGGAGGCGGGCCTTACCCATCAGCACGGCTACAACTACCTCATGGAGATGGTCAACCGGGCCCAGCGGGGCGTCAACAGCGTCAACGAGGCCTTCGACACTGTCTCCGGCAAACGGACCTGCCGCTTCGTGGTGGGCACTTCCACTGCGGGCTGGACCGCCGCGGACTGCGACTACCTCTGCGACGGCGCCGACGATCAGGTGGAGATTCAGGCGGCGATTGATGCGCTGCCTCGTAGTGGCGGAGAAATCGTCCTCCTCAGTGGAGAGTATACGTGTTCTGAAGATCTGAGATTTAGCGATGAAAAAACCAATATAACACTGACCGGTAATCCAGGATCGACCATCATAAAAATGTCCCAGCTGTCTGCGTCAGGTTATTTGACCAAAAGGCTCATCCTACTTCGCTGCATCACATTCATGCCTGTAGAAGAGCATCAGCCGGCATTGATCTCGGCGATCAATCTCGGTTTGACTATCCAGAATTGCAGCCTGATCGATACCAGCCTGTCATTTTTCCACAATGCTGGTAACGAAAGCGATTTTTGGTGTGTTGGCAATACGTTCAAGATTGAAGACGGACTGGACATTCCTAACAATTGGAACGCACTCTATATAATGCCGA
>CAJUOA010000173.1 GCA_910587785.1 uncultured Oscillospiraceae bacterium
GACGGGAACGGCACCTCTGTTTCACCGTGGAGGCCATGTTCCAGATCGAGGAGCGCTTTGGCGGTGCGCAGGAGCTGACAGACACCATGGAGGCCAACTCCAGGACCGGCTTTGAGGCCGTCTGCGGGGCCGCTGCCATTCTGGCGGAGCAGGGGGAGCTGTGCCGCCGGAGTATGGGGTATGAGCCGGAGCCTCTGTGCAGTGCGGAAGATATCGCCGTCACCATGGTCCCCACAGATTTGGCCCGGCTGAAGCTGGCGGTTGTGTCGGCCATTACTCTGGGCTATGGCCGGGAGATCAGGCCGGAGAACGATGAGGTCGATCTGGGCCTGTCGGAGCTGAACGAGCAAAAAAAAACAAGTTGACCCGGGCCCACTACATCCGGATCGGGGTCCTGTGCGGCCTCACCCGGCGGGAGACGCTGCTGTCTACCCCGGGTGAGGCCGGGGACCTCTGGGAACTGTACATCCAGGCCCACCAGCCAAAGCGGAAGCGGGAGGATGACTGATGGCGATACGCACTATTTCCACCAGAATGGCGATTGAGGGTGAAGCCCAATATAAACAGGCCATTTCCGCCTGCAACGGGGAGCTGAAGACACTGAAGTCCTCGCTGGCTCTAGTGGAGAGCTCCTTCAGGGGCAACGCCAACTCCATGGAGGCCCTGACGGAAAAGGGCAAAGTCTTGGCTGATATGCACACTCAACAGGAGGCTAAGGTCCAAGAACTACAAAAAGCCCTGGAAAATTCCCAGAATTATCAGAAAAAATACGCAGATGCGGCTGCTGAGGCTGGGAAAAAGGTGGAAGAATGCAGTGCCGCTTTGGAGGCGCTGAAGAGCTCCGCTGAGTACACCCGGCCTGAGCAGCAGGCTCTGACAAAAGAACTGAATAATTGGAAAAAGGCGCAGGAGGATGCGGAGGCATCGAATTATGCCGCCGCTAAGAGTGTCCAGGAGTGGCAGCAGCAACTTAACAGCGCTAAGGTCGAGCAGGCGGATCTTGCCGAGGCCATCCAAAAGAATAATCAACACCTGGATGAGGCTGAAAAGAGCGCGGACGGCTGCGCGACATCCATTGACAAATACGGCAAAGAAGTTGACAAATCCAAAGACGCCATCGACCAGCTCGCCGCCGCGCTGGCATCTGCGGGGATCGCCAAGGGCGTCCAAGAGATCGCGGAGGCCCTAATGGACTGCTCCGCCGCCGCTGAGGGCTTTGAGTCCTCCATCGCCAAGGTGGCCACTATCGCGGATACCTCTGCCACCTCCATGGATGAGATCAAAGCACAGATCATCGACCTCTCCAATGAGACGGGGAAGTCCGCCTCGGCCATTGCGGAGGCCACCTACTCGGCCATCTCCGCCGGTGTAGATACTGCCTCGGCAGTGGAGACTGTGGCGCAGGCGGCTAAGTTGGCAGCAGGCGGTTTCACGGAGACCGAAACCGCCGTGGACGTGCTCACAACCGCCATCAACGCCTATGGCCTGTCCGCCACGGAGGCCGGGAAAGTCTCCGACATCCTCATCACCACCCAGAACAAGGGCAAGACCAGCGTGGATGAGCTGGCCAAGTCCGTGGGCAGTGTCATTCCCCTGGCCGCCGCCTATAATGTGGAGATGGACAACCTGGGTACCGCCTATGCGGTGCTCACCGCCAGCGGTACGGCCACATCGGAGGCGGGGACAAAGATCAATGCCATGCTCAGTGAGCTGGGTGATTCCGGCTCCAAGGTGGCGGGGGTCCTCCAGGAGCAGACGGGACAGTCCTTTGCCTCGCTCACAAAGGACGGCGCGTCCCTGGGCGATGTCCTGGCTATCATCGGCGACAGCGTAGGCGGCAATACCACCGCTTTTAATGAGCTGTGGAGCTCCACGGAGGCGGGCGTGGGCGCGCTGTCCATTTTCAACAAGGGCGCGGAGAACTTCAACAGCGTTCTGGGCGAGATGCAGAACAGCGCCGGGGCTACCGAGGCGGCCTACAAAACCATGGCCGACACCACCGAGAACGCCCACCAGCGCATGACCAACGCCGCAGAGAACCTGAAGATCGCCATCGGGGACCAGCTCAATCCCGCCCTGGAAGATCTCTATGACACGGGCGCGGATGCTTTCACCTGGGCCACGGATTTTGTTGCAGAACATCCGGCAGTTGTTAAGGCAGTCGCGGCTGTTGTCATAGGACTGGGGACGCTGGCCACCGGCGTTGCGGCCATCACAGCAGCGACCGCTGCACTGAACGCAGTGCTGTTAGTGGCTAATCCGGTCACGCTCATTGCCGCGGCAGCGGTAGCAGCGGTGACAGCCATCGGAGCTTTTGCTGTGATGACCACATCTGCCAATGAGGATACCAAAGCCTTTACGGCGTCTCTCCAGGAGAACAAGGCGGCCTACGAGGAGCTCTCCTCGACTATGGAGGCCCAGCATTCGTCCGCCGCTGCCTCCCTTGAGGCCCTGGAGGAGCTTCTGGCCGTGGAGGAAAAGTCCGCGGCGCAGAAGACCATCATTGCTGAAAAAGTGGCGGAGCTCAACGAGGCAGTCCCCAATCTGGGCCTTGCCTACGACGCCGCCAGCGACTCCATCAACATGACCACGGACGCCCTGGAGCATCTGGTGGAGAAGGCGGGGGAGCAGGAGGAGTACGAGGCCCAGGTGGCCCGGCTCAGCGAGCTCTACACGGAGCAGAAGCAGATCGCCGCTGAGCTGGAGGCCGCCCAGGCCGCGCTGAACGAGGCCCGGGAGACCGGCTCCGGGAATGTGCTGACCCTGCAAAACAATATCGACGCCCTCACCGAGGCCCAGGAGGCCAACGCGGAGGAGATCGCCGCCCTGGAGGAGGCGTCCCGGGAGTACGGCGAGCGGCAGGCGGAGGCGGCGGAGAAGACGGAGACCATGACCTCCCGGATCGAGGCGCTGACCAGTGAGATGGATACTCTCCAGGCGGCCTATCAGGAGAGCTACGACAAGGCCATGGAGAGTATCGAGGGTCAGTTGGGGCTCTTCGAGGAGATGGACGGCAGTGCCAAGACCTCCATCGACAGTTTCATCGACACCCTCAAGGGGCAGGTGTCCTACATGGAGACCTACTCCGAAAACATCAAAAAGGCCATGGAGATGGGCGTGGATGAGGGCCTAGTCAAGAAGCTGTCGGACGGCTCAGTCGAATCTGCCCAGATCCTGGACGCCATCGTCAAGGGCGGTCAGGATGATATCAAAGCCCTCAATGAAGAGCTGGCCAAGGTGGAGGAGGGGAAGGACAACTTCTCCAACACCGTCGCTGAGATGGAAGAAGATTTCAGCGAGAAAATGAAAGGCTTGGTCAAAGACATGGAGGGTGCCATCCAGGAGATGGACCTGAAGGACGACGCCTATACCATCGGCTCCAATAATATGCAGGGCCTGATCGACGGCACAGCAAGTCAGCGGCAAGCTCTGGTCAGCAAATATGCCGAAATGGGTCGTGCGGCCCTCGCCGCCTACAAGCGAGAGGTGGCCCAGGCGTCCCCCTCCAAGAAGTTCCAGCAGGTGGGGCGCTATGACATCGAGGGTATCATCCAGGGCGCGGAGAGCGAGCGGGCCCGGCTGGAGGCGGCCTACACCGAAGCCGCCCAGGCGGCTCTGCACAGCATGGAGCGCGCCATGCCCTCCACCTTCCTGGAGCCCCGGAATCCGTCTCCAGCGGAGCAGACGGCGGCGATCGCCGCAGCAGTCCGGCAGACGGCGGACAACAGGCCGGTCATCCAGCTCAACATCGACCACATGGAGGTCCGCAGTGATGCAGATATCGACAATGTCACCCAAAAGCTCTACTACATGGTGGCGCGGGAGACCAGAGGGAGAGGAGGCGTCCTATGAGCGGTTTTACCTTCAGAGGCACCCACAGCAGTGTCTACGGCATCCACACCGTGGACCAGTCCCGGACCATCCTCCCGCCCCGCCGGGAGGGTAAGATCGCCATACCGGGCCGGTCCGGCTACTACGACGGCGTGTCCGGCGGCGTCTACGACGAGCGGCAGGAGTCCATCCTCTGCACCTTCGCCTGCCCCAAGGGCAAAACGGTGGCTGAGGTCTGCCGGGAGATCGCCTACTGGCTCTCCGGCACGGGCCGTCTGAGCTACGACAGGGAGCCGGACAAGTACTACACCGCCCGGATCACCGGCGCACCGCCCATGGCCCAGCACCTCAAGCACGGCGAGTTTACGATCACCTGGTCCTACAACCCGCCCTTCGCCTTTGGCCGGACGGTCTCCGTACCCATCCACAGCGGGCGCAACGACATCCGCTACGAGGGCACGGCGGAGACGCCCTGCGTCATCGTCCTGCGCAACGTCTCCGCCGCCAGTGCGGCCAACGTCACCATTACAGCAGTCAAAAGGAGGCACTAAATGTACGCTTGCGACTACCTGGAGAACGGGGTTCTGAACGCCCTGCGGGGCGTGACCTTCACGGCCCCGGCGAAATGTTACCTCGCCCTCTACCTCAACGACCCCGGCGAGAGCGGCGGGGCGGGCACGGAGGTCAGCT
>CAJUOA010000174.1 GCA_910587785.1 uncultured Oscillospiraceae bacterium
GCTCCTTAAAGCCGATGGAATCCACATAGTGGCAGGATACCACGCCGCCCACCTTGAGCGCCACGATGTCGCTGACCGACAGGCTGTGTCCCGTAAAGTCCTCCGGGTGGGCGGTGTTGAACTGCACATAGAACGCCTCCAGCCTTGCCATCACCTCCTCCGGCGTGGCGGGGGCCTGGGGCAGGGCGCCGTGGTAGACCACCTCGTAGTGGTCCACGTCCGGCTCCTTGCCCTGCCTCTGCAAGCTGGCGTAGGACTCGAACCGCTCATAGAGGGTATCGTCCGTGCGCCTCAGCTGCAAAATGGCATAGGCGTCGGTGGCGCTCTCCAGAAACGCCGTCAGGCGGCCGGGGGCATCGTCCGCGCCGTTCACCTCGTCCCATTTCTTAATATCCGGCATTCCGCTCCTCCTTTGTCAAAAACGGCAGGCCATGCTCCTTTGCGTCCTGCCTCTGCTGCTGTCTGCGCTCCTCGCTGTACGGGGGGCGGATGCCCACGCACCGCTTGGGTATCTGGTAGGTCACGGACCTCCCCGGCCCGGACCGTTTCAGGACAAAAGCCTCCGGGAACCGCTGGGAAAGCTCCCGGAGCTTGCCTGTGAGCCTTGCGTCATGGGTGTAGACCTCCGCCGTGCCTGTGCCGTTGTCCCACAGGATGATGGTCTCCTGCTCCGCAAGGCTCAGTTTCTGGCGGCTCAACGGCCCTCCTCCCGGTGTTTCTTCTCCGGGGCGGGGGCGGCCTTGTCTTTCTGGCCGCTTTTCAGGGCGGAGAGCTGTCCCAGCACAGACTCCCGCTTTTCGCCCCGCACCTCCTCCGCCCGTGCTGCCGCCTTGTCCATCAGCATCCCATAGTCGGTGGGCGTCATGGAGCGGTGGCCCAGCTTGTTCTCCGCAAGGATCATATCCCGGACCTCGTTCATGGAGCAGCCCACCACTTCAAGGGAACCGCTTTTCAGTTCCGCCATCTGGCTGTCATAAAGGTGGTAGTCCCACTGGCCCGCGCCACACTCCACGGCAAGGAATTTGTCCCAGCCGATCTTCCACGCCGCCGCGTCCGCCTCAATCACCGCCTCCGGGCGGCAGACGCCGCCGCCCCGCTCCAGAACCTCGGCAAACTGGCACATATGGTAGACCTCTGTGCCGATATAGGCGTGGTAATCGTCAATATACTCGCACGGGGCGGAAAAGGTGCGGTCGGGGTACTCCACCTCGATCCTGCCGCCGTTGGGGAGGCGGAACTGCTCGTTGTAGCCGCTGTCGATAAAGCGGAGGTCATCCTTTGGCAGGGTCTCCGGCTCCCAGATGGAGCGGCGGCGGATGTCCGAATCACGGAAGTCTTTCAGGGAGGTCAGGCCCACCTGGGCCACATCGCTGCCGCCCAGCGGCCCGCCATACAGCCCAGCCGCTCCAATGGCGGCATCCCGCGCCGCCGCCAGATGGTCATGGGTGGGGTCGATGCCGTCCAGCACCTCGTCCAGGCTGATGATGCCCTCGGCTGTCTTTTGCTTGGTCTGCTTGTCGAACACAGCATATTCAAAATCCCCGCCTTGGACTTCTTTCAGATGGAGCAGGGATGAGCGGTCAACAAGATACACGGCCTCCTGTTTTCCCTGCGCCTCCATTTCCCTCTGAACCTCCTCCTGCACCGCCTGTTCGATGCTCAGTTCAGCTGCCCGGTCCTCGATGCTCTCCCGGACCACATCCATATGCCCGGTGTCCACCATCTTGGAAAAGGTCTTGTAGATGTCTGACATCGCATCCGGGGAGGCCAGCAAAGCCCTTGCCTGGTCGTCCGGCAGCTCCAGCGCCTCCATCTCCATCAGGATGTCCTCACGCACCGTGTACTCCACGGCGTGGAGGAGAATGTCGGCGGGCGGCTGTTCCAGCAGCCACGAGCGGAACTTGTCCTGCTCCGCCGACATCTTCTCATACAGTTTACTGCTCAGTTCCGTGTCAGCCATTTTATCAGTCCTCCTGTCTCAGAAATTTTACCCACCTCGTTTTCATCTGGCGGGGATACTGCCCGCTGTCCCTGGGCTTGCGTCGGCCCGTCCACTCCAAGCCCCCGGCAGGCCCCTCGCAGACAAAGCCGGAGGCTTTCAGGGAGGTCCCGCACTCGCTGTCCAGGATATAGGTGATGACCCTGCGGTAGCCCATGGCCCGCGCCGCCCGGACAGCCGCCCCGTAGAGCATACTGCAAGCGTTCCTCGCCCCGTCCGTACACAGGCGGTTGACCTCCAGCGTGAACCCATCGTCCAGAAAACGGCCAACCGGGCGGCCGCAGATGGCTACCCCGGCAAGCCGCCCGTCCTCCTGGACGCCGATGGAGAACTTGTGTCCCACGGTGGGCTGGTGGTGGCGGTGGTGCTGGCGCACGAACTCGTTTGCCTCCCGCAGGGTAACAGGCACTAACGACAGCACGTTACGCGCCCTCCCGGCTGACCGCATCCCGGATGCCCTGCATGATATACGCAACACAGGGTACGGCCACACTGTTGCCGAGCATCTGGTAACGTTTCGTATCGCTGACGGGCCTGCCGTCCACGCCGTACTCTGTCCACCCGTCCGGGTAGCCCTGCAAACGCTCCGCCTCGGTGGGGGTGAGGCGCCTCACGCACAGCCCGGTGCGGACGGGGTTCTGGTAGTTCAGGGAGTAGCCGCCCGTTGCCGCCTTTGCCAGCAGTGTTCCGCTGACCTCCTCCGTCTCCCGGAGGTTGCGGCAGTCCACGGCGGCGGCCTCCGCACCGTCCGTCTCCTCCACGATGGCAACGCCGCCCTGGTTGCAGGAGGGGTTCCCGCCGTTCAAGTCCAGCGTCCGGGAGGTGTCCGTCTCATAAAAGCCGCTCTTGGGGTTGTCCGACAGCATCCCGCCGGAATGGTAGGCGCCGATGACATAGGCTTTCATCACAGCGCCCTGCTGGCCCGCTAAAAGAGTGGGGGCGGTCTCCTCCTGATAGCCGAGGCTCCCGGCCTGACTGCTGGCCTTGTGCTTGAAACCGGCGCTCACCACGCAGAAGTCCAGCTCGTTCCCCTGTCCGGCAGGGCGGGAAAGCCCAGCGCCGGAGGCACAGAGGGTCCCGGCGATCTGCGGGTGGGTCACGATGGGCTGTTCATGCCCGGCCACAAGGGTGGGGGACCTGTCCTCCATGACCTCGGCGTTGGCCTGCCCAGTCGCCATGCACACCGGGGCGGTCTCCATGCAGACGGCATGGCGGTCGATGGTGTTGAGGGTGAAGGACACATTCTCGTTGATACCATCCCCCTGCGGCCCGTTCCCGTCCGCCCTGCCGATCATGGAGCCTTGGATGGCGTATGCGGTGATGGGCAGGTTGCCGTGGGTCTGGCTGCGGAGCGTGGGCGAAACGCCGCCCTTTTCTACACAGAGGGAGTCCCCGCCCTGGTCGTTCAGTATCTCCACCGCACCCTGCGGCACAAAGAGGTACTGGTCGTTCCCGGTCGCCAGCGTCCCGCTTTTCTCGATCTGGAGGAGGGGGCCTTTCCCGCCGCCCTCGCATCCGCAGCGGATACGCATGGATATGGCGGGGATCGCATTTCCTGCGCCTGTGTCCCCGTCACTGTCACTGGGGGAGCCGCCCTGACCGTTCAATGTGTCATCCCCGGAGCCTTTCACCACAAACGGCTGGTTGTTCCCGCCCATCCCATAAGTGGCGGATACCGTGGGGGCCACGTCCAAAGGCCCTTTATAGCGTGTGTCCTGGGAATGGTTCTCATAGACCAGCAGCGGACGGCCGCTCAGTTCCCCGCCTGCTGCTCCAGTGCCATTTTGAGCATAGGCGGCAAGTCCTTGCCGCGGCGTTCCGCCCGCCTCAAAATACCCTTGCAGGCTTTTGGGGACAAAGAGTATTTCGCCGGCGCGTTCGCCTCTAAAATCTGCGATAAGAAAGATACGCCGGCGCCGCTGTGCTGTTCCGAAGTGTTGGGCGTCGTACACGCACCAAGCGAGGTCAACGCCTCGGCCTCGTACCATGCCGGCGTTTGCCCATTGTCCAGAACCAGGCATTGGAACTTCGGTTTCTGTGAACGCTTCAAGCACAGCCTTAAAGTCACGCCGTCCAGAGGACGACAGAGCGCCGGGGACGTTTTCCCAGAGCGCGAATTTGGGGTACTCATAGTTGGTTGCCTCCTGCATTTCTCTGATGATCCTGACAGCCTCCAGAAAGAGACCGCTCCGCTCCCCCGCGAGGCCGAGACGCTTGCCGGATGCCACCGAAAGGTCCTGGCACGGGGAGCCAAAGGTGATGATGTCCACGGGCGGCAGCGTGTGGCCGTCCAGTCTGGTGATGTCGCCAACGTGTTCCATGTCCGGGAAGTGCTTTTTCGTCACCGAGACGCACTCCGGCACGATCTCGCTGGCCCAAAGCGCACGAATCCCATAAAACGAGGCGGCATAGGGGAAACCCCCAGATCGGAAGAGCACACGTCTGAACTCCAGTCACAGGATAGCATCT
>CAJUOA010000175.1 GCA_910587785.1 uncultured Oscillospiraceae bacterium
AGCGGTATCTGGCTTTCCGGGACACACTGAAGATGCTGCGGGAGATGGATCGGGAGCAGGAGCGCCCGCCTGTTCCCCAAACGCCGGTGCGGGACCCCAAAAAAGACAGGAACAAGTACCATGATCGGTGAAAAATATCCGTTTTTCGATGTGCCGGAGGACGATGTCTCTCCGCTGTTCACGACCAAGCTCCAGGAGGCCGCCCATGTGGGCTGCCTGCGGGGTGTGCTTGACGGCAACGGGACAACAACCGATTGGATCAGGGGAAACAATGCCCTGAAATCCCCCGTTTTTGATACGGAACTGCGGGATATGGTTGAAACGCTGCGGCGTGACGGACCGCTGAAAAATTTCCAGTCTATGCGGCAATTCTGCCAGGAGCATCCCCAGGCGCGGATGTCCGGCAGGCAGACCTTCTACGCTTTCCGCATCGACACCCAGCGGTACCGCTATCATTTGCGGCTTTTCCCTCAAAAGGGGAAATTTCACATCTTCTGCTACCAAGCCGATCAGATGAGGGCGGACCTGCCCAGGCCGGATTTCAACTATACCTATCGAAAGAAGGTAAAAAAGAAGAAAAATCGAGGTGAACGATCATGAAAATTTTAGTGGTGGAACCGATGAAGCCCTGCGAGGTGCGGGAGATCCCCGACACCCTGGAGGCCATGCAGGCCCTCGTGGGCGGATACATCCAAGCTGTGTATCCCTTCCAGGAGGAGGTGGCTGTGATCTGCAACGAGAAGGGCCGAAACCTGGATCTGCCCTACTCCGGCTTCAAGCGGGGCGTCATGGATATGGGGACGGATTCGGAGGTCTTTACCTTCGGAGACAGCGAGGCCGAGGGCAACCTGTCCTTCCGGGAGCGGGAGGGCTACGCCCACGATGGCCGCGCCGCCAACGAGTATATGTATAACGCCCTGCGGTTCTTCTGGAACGCGGAATAGGAGAGCAGATCATGAGATTGCTGCTGGCAGAAGATGAACAGTCCCTCTCCAAAGCACTGGTCGCCATTCTGGAGGGAAATCATTACTCCGTGGATGCGGTCTATGACGGTGTAGATGCTCTGGCCTATCTGGATGCCGGAAATTATGACGCGCTGATCCTGGATATTATGATGCCAAAATTGGACGGCCTGAGTGTCCTACGGAAGCTCCGCGCCAGCGGGAATCAAATTCCTGTCCTGATGCTGACCGCAAAATCCGAGGTGGATGACAAGGTGCTGGGCCTGGACAGCGGAGCTAACGACTATCTGGCAAAGCCCTTTGCCGCACGGGAGCTGCTGGCTCGTATCAGGGCAATGACCCGAAGCAAAAACGGACAAGCGGATGTACTGCTCCAGGCCGGAAATATCACGCTGAACTGCGCCTCCTTCGAGGTGTCCTCGCCCTATGGCAGTTTCCGGCTTCCCAATAAAGAGTATCAGATGCTGGAAATGCTCCTGCGCTCCCCCTCCAGCCTGATACCGGCAGAACGGTTCTTTGAAATCGTCTGGGGATATGACAGCGATGCGGAGATCAACGTGATTTGGGTCCACATTTCACGCCTGCGGAAGAAGCTGGCAGAGTTGCAAGCAGATGTGGAGATCGCGGCATCCAGGAACGCTGGATATTATCTAAAAACAAGTAAAGCACAGCCCAAATAGCACTCTGAATGGAGGTAATACAGATGAGCAAATTCAAGACAATAACTGCCCTGCTTCTGACAGGCATACTGACACTTTCCCTGTTGACAGCCTGCGGGAACAGCACGAGCAGCGACCATGCGGACAGCTCCACAGCAGGCCCCTCGCAGATCGTTTCTTCTGCCCAGGGCGGTCAGCAGTCTTCCCCGGAAGAAACCAGCGATGGCCTTGTGGTCACAACGGCGGGAAAGGTCCAAGGCACTTTGAATGATGGCGTTTATACCTATTTGGGCGTACCCTACCTGGACGCTGTCCGGAGCATCATCGAGACCCAAGGCGCCACCGCCGAGTACGCCGCCTCCGTCACAGGTGAAAATTTTTCCGCCGCCTTTGCCGCCATGGAGGACGAATATATGCGCGCCCGGGCCGCAGACGTGAAGGACATCTCCCGCCGGGTGGTCAATGTCCTCACTGGCCAGGAGGATGGCAGCTCCCAGGACGACCAACCCGTCATCCTGGTGGCGGACGACCTCACTCCCAGCGAGACTGTGCAGTTGGACAAGAGCAAGCTCCTGGGCTTCATCACCCGTTACGGCTCCTCCAACAGCCATACCGCCATCCTGGCCCGTACCATGAACATCCCTGCCCTCATCGGTGTGGACTTCGATGAGAGCTGGGACGGCCAACTGGCCGTCTTGGACGGCTATAACCACTGCGTCTACATCGACCCTGCCCAAGAGCTTCTCTCCGCCATGACGGAGAAACGCCAAAGCGACCTGAAGCAGGAGGCCCTCCTCCAGAGCCTCAAAAAGAAGGCCAACGTCACCTTGGACGGCAGGGAGATCAAGGTCTACGCCAACATCGGCAGCGGAGGCGACGTGGGGCTGGTCCTGCAAAACGACGCCCAGGGCATCGGCCTCTTTCGCAGCGAGTTCCTCTACCTGGATTCCCAGGACTTCCCCTCCGAGGACTATCAGTTCGCGGTCTACAAGCGGGTGGCGGAGACCATGGCAGGGAAACGGGTCATCATCCGCACCCTGGACATCGGCGCGGACAAGCAGGCCGCCTACTTCGGACTGGACCGGGAGGAGAACCCTGCGCTGGGCTATCGGGCCATCCGCATCTGCCTGACCAGGAAGGACATCTTCAAGACGCAGCTCCGGGCCATCCTCCGGGCCAGCGCCTTCGGCGCGATATCGGTCATGTTCCCCATGGTCATCTCTCTCCGGGAGGTCCGGGACGCCAAGGAGATCCTGGAGGAGTGCAAAAACGAACTGCGCGCTCAAGGGACCGCTATTGGTGATCTGGAAATCGGCATCATGATCGAGACCCCTGCGGCGGTGATGATTGCCGACGAGTTGGCGGAGGAAGTGGACTTTTTCTCCCTGGGTACCAACGATCTGACCCAGTATACCCTGGCCATCGACCGGCAGAACCCGCGGCTGGACACATTCTATGACACCCACCACCCTGCAGTCCTGCGGATGATCCAGCACACGGTGGAGGCCGGACACCGGCACGGCTGCTGGGTGGGGCTGTGCGGTGAGCTGGGAGCTGACCAGACGCTGACAGAGACTTTCCTGCGCATGGGGCTGGACGAGCTGTCCGTATCCCCTTCTGCTATCCTTCCATTGCGGAAAAAAATCCGCAGCCTGGACCTAAGCCGGACGGAACCGGCTGGACGAAAGAGCGAATCATAGGTGTATGCAGTAAATTTGCTATATGGCAAAATTTCTGTTCACAATTCCTGTCATTGCAGGATGTTCGGCCCGACGTGGCTGCCTATGACCGCAACAGATCGACGTTGTACAATGCACTTACATCCTACGGCTATTGGTGCATGAAGCCGGGGAACGCTCTGCCGGGTCCCGGCCGGCAGCGTCAGACCGGTCTTCAAAATTCTCATAGAGTGAGCTGACGCTGCAAAATCCTGAAGCTCGATACCACTTGCCCCGCCTCCCTCTCATTGCGGTCCCGAAAAGCGTGACAGCACTGAGCTGTGAACTTATACGCAACCAAAAACGATTTAGTCTCGCAAGCAAAGAGTCAGCGCCTTTTTGGGGGAGCTGACTCTTATTTTTTGTCTGAATACTCATTTTGTGACAGGTAAGATCACAGTGCAACCCTTTCACGATAAAATGTTTTGAATTTCCATCTGAATACCGTCCTTTTTTTGAAAAGCTGAAAGCATCCTTGTGGTTGCTTTTGGCTTTCTTTATTTTCGACATTTTTCGACCAGATTTTACAGTGCTGGACGCTGAGGGGTTGAGGGCGCGCATCTGCCTACAAGAGTCATTCCTTTTGCCCTTGAAGTCGAATTTTGCAGAAAAAGCAAGAAATTACAATCAATTCTTCACGCTGTATCGGCTCCGTGCCAGATGCCGCTCACCTCCGTTTTCGAATTTGGATCTCACCCCAAATTCAAATGGAACGGAGGAACTCTAAATGGAATTCAATTACGCCTTGGAACGGCGTAAATTCGAAAAGCAATGGGCAATTTTGCGCCGGCAGTATGAGAAGGCTGGAATGGAAAAGACAGCTATCGATCAACTCTATGAATTTGACCTGCAATGGTTCAATTCTGAGCGCAGGTACATACGCCGCCAGGAAGACCTCCCTGACGGCGTGACAGTCGATGATTTTCCGTGCCAGGAGGCGGGCCAGACTGAGCGCGGCACTCTGCCTAACAGCGGGATCTTGCACACAGTCCCCAAAGACCGTTACTGGTGGGTAAACGATATCGACGATGAAAAGTTGCTGCGCAAATTGACCA
>CAJUOA010000176.1 GCA_910587785.1 uncultured Oscillospiraceae bacterium
ATAAGCGGGATCGAACCGCTGACCTCTTGAATGCCATTCAAGCGCTCTCCCAGCACAGTCGTTGTGCAACCCCTCAAACGGGGGTGGGAACGATTTGAATGCGCAGGAGAGAGGTTGCATTTTTTTGCGCCATTCTCCGTGCAAAATCCAAAACAAGCCCGGCTAAAGTGTACTTTTCTGCTATGATACACTGACCGAGATATGATGTCAATACTTTTTTCTAAAGGGCGCTTGTGTAAAAGCGTCCTTTTCTATTTTGTGGCAAGGGAGTAAATGAACATGAACGCACAAGTGATCGCCCTTGTGAACCAGAAGGGCGGTGTAACCAAAACGACCAGCTGCGTCAATTTGGCGGCTGGTCTGGCGCAGGCGGGGAAAAAGGTGTTAGCTGTTGACTGTGACCCCCAGGCCAGTCTTACCATCAGCCTGGGCAATCCCCAGCCGGATCGCCTGCCCATTACTCTCTCGGACATGATGGGGAAGGTGCTGAACGACCAGCCCATCACCCCCGGCGAGGGCATCCTGCACCACCCGGAGGGCATCGACCTCATGCCTGCCGACATCCAGCTGTCCGGCATGGAGGTTTCCCTGGTGAACGCCATGAGCCGGGAGACGATTCTCCGGCAGTACCTGGACACGGTGAGAAATCAGTACACCCACATCCTGCTGGACTGCCAGCCCTCCCTGGGTATGCTGACGGTCAACGCCCTGGCAGCGGCCAACCGTATCATTATCCCCGTCCAGGCGGAGTATCTTCCGGCGAAGGGCCTGGAGCAGCTGTTGCAGACCGTTTCCAAAGTGCGGCGGCAGATCAATCCGAAACTCCAGATCGACGGCATCCTGCTGGCGATGGTGGACAGCCGTACCAATTTCGCAAAGGAGATCGCCGCCCTGCTGCGGGACACCTACGGCAGCAAGATCAAGGTCTTTTCTTCGGAAATCCCTCACTCCGTTCGGGCGAAGGAAACCAGCGCCGAGGGCAAGAGCATCTTCACCCATGACCCCAACGGGAAGGTGGCCGCTGCGTACAAAAGTCTGACGCAGGAGGTGATGAAGATTGAAAAGCAGCGCGAAAAAAGTAGAGCTGGCGTCAGTAGATGACCTGTTCACCACGGAGGAAAGCCGTCAGGACGCTGCGCGGGAGAAAATCGTAGAGATACCCCTGGCGGAGCTTTTTCCTTTTGAGGGCCATCCCTTTTCCGTTCGGGATGACGAGGCCATGAAGGAAACGGTGGAGAGCGTCAAGGAGGTCGGCGTGGTGGTCCCCGCCATTGCCCGTCCCAGGGAGGGCGGCGGCTATGAGCTGATCTCCGGCCACCGGCGCAAAAGGGCCTGTGAGCTGGCTGGCTTGGAAACCATGCCAGTGATCGTTCGGAACATGGATAGGGACGCCGCCATTATTGCGATGGTGGACAGTAACCTCCAACGTGAAAATATCCTGCCCATTGAAAAGGCAAAAGCCTATAAAATGAAACTGGAGGCTATGAAACGGCAGGGAAAGAGGACGGACTTAACTTCCCGACAAGTTGTCGGGAAGTCAGATGACCCCGTGCCTGAGAAAAAAACAGAGGCCGCAGACATAATCGGCAGCGATGCTGGTGATAGTGGCCGTCAGGTACAGAGGTATATCCGCTTAACGGAGCTTTCCCCGGAGCTGCAACAGATGGTGGACGATAAGAAGATCGCCATGACCCCCGCCGTGGAAATTTCCTATCTGAAACCGGAGGAACAGGCCCTTCTGGTGGAAACTATCGAGAGCGAACAGACCACCCCTTCCCTTTCCCAGGCCCAGCGGATGAAGAAAATGAGCCAGGAAGGGAAACTGACCGAGGACACCATGCTGTCCGTCATGTCGGAGCAGAAAAAGCCGGAGGTTGACCGCATCGTGTTTACCGGCGATACTCTGCGCAAGTATTTTCCGAAATCTTATACCCCGAAGAAGATGGAGGAAACCATTATCGGCCTCCTGGAGAGCTGGATGAAAAAGCGCCAGCGGAGCCAGGAGCGGTAACATCAAAAATTCAATTCGGACGAGCATCACCGGACAGGGTAAGCGCCTCTGTCCGGTGTTTTCATGTCCGGGAAAGGAGTACAAACCAATCCATGCGTCAACCCACTCACTTCAAGTATAAGATGGAGGATGTGGAATGTAGATTTTGCACCGAATACAGGGGGAAAAAGCGGGGCTGCGCCCATGCGGTATGCCCCTGGCTGGCGGAGCGCATCGAGGCCGGAGTTGTCGGCTACGAGGAGGCCCTGCTGGACAGCTTTCCCCATGACCCCCGCTTGAACGCCAAACTGCGCACCGCCGTCCAGCTGTTCCACGGTTCCCTGTGGCTGAACGAGGGCCACCGGCAGCGGATGGAGGCGCTGAAAGCCCGCGAGGGTTCTGACCGCAGGCGGGACACCCCGGCTTACTTCGCCGCCATGTACCTTCTCACCGCAGACCCGGACACCGCCATGCGGACGGCGAATTGCTTTTGCCGGGACGGTATCATGTTCAGCTATGCCACCACCAAAGGCATCTCTCCCCACGGCTACACGCTGCTGGGCGCGGCAAGGGACATTTACGCCAGCGGGGACGGCATCGCCCTCAACGATCTGGCGGACGGGGAGGTCATCGACACCGAGGCGTTCTGCCTGATCGTCAACGCCCTTCTGATCGCCCGCTATGGCTGCGTTGCCCTGGAAATCCAGCAGAAGGAGCGCCAGTGAAGAAGTACAGCGTGATACTGGCAGACCCGCCCTGGGCGTTCCGGGCGTGGTCCAACAAGGGCATGGGCCGTTCTGCGGAACAGCACTATTCCACCATGCGCCTGGAGAACATCAAAGCCCTGCCTGTGGCTGATCTCGCCGCCGAGGACTGTGTTTTGTTCTTATGGGCCACCTTCCCCATGCTGAAAGAGGCGCTGGAGGTTGCGGAGGCGTGGGGCTTTGCCTATAAGACTGTGGCGTTCACCTGGGTGAAGGAGAACCGAAAATCTCCCGGCCTGTTCTGGGGCCTGGGGTACTGGACCAGGGCCAATGCTGAAATCTGCCTGCTGGCGACCAGGGGCAGTCCCAAACGGCAGTCCGCCGCCGTCCATCAGGTCATTCTCTCCCCGGTGGAACAGCACAGCAAAAAGCCGGATGCCGTTCGGGAGCGCATTGTCGTTCTCATGGGGGACGTTCCCCGCGTGGAGCTGTTCGCACGGCAGGAAACTCCCGGCTGGGATGTTTGGGGCAACGAGGTATCTTCCTGTCTTGATGTGGCTGAGAGGCTGTCCCGCTGATGCCTGGGAACACAAATCTGCAAGCGGCACAGCGTGAAAAAAATGACGAGTTTTACACCCAGCTGTCTGACATTGAGGCCGAACTGCCCCATTGCCGGGAGCATTTCAAAGGGCGGTCAGTCTACTGCAACTGCGACAGCCCAGAAACTTCAAACTTCTGGCGCTTTTTTCAGGAGCATTTTGAGGACTATGGACTGAAACAACTGACCGCCACTTACAAGGCCCCGGACGCCTGCCTTACAGTTCTGGAAGAGCAGCGAGGCGGCGTGGCCATTTCCCGAAGGATGCTGACCCAGGGCGGCGATTTTCGTTCTGATGAGTGCATACAGCTACTGCGGCAGGCCGAGATTATTGTGACAAATCCCCCGTTCAGCCTGTGGCGGGA
Source organism: uncultured Oscillospiraceae bacterium (assembly GCA_910587785.1). GTDB lineage: Bacteria > Bacillota > Clostridia > Oscillospirales > Oscillospiraceae > Pelethomonas. Next base: position 3,658 of record CAJUOA010000176.1, read on the forward strand.
GTATCTGGCCCTTTTGGTCGAGTACCAGAAATATTTCCTTATGATTGGCCCCATGAACGCCATTACCTACAAAGAAGTCTTTCCCCTGCTGCAAGGTGGCAAGCTGTGGCTGGGCAGGACTGCGGTGAAGTCGTTCCTCACCCCGGAGGGGGCCGTCCGCAAATTTGGCAATGTGTTCTGGTACACGAATTTGGACCATCCCCAACGCCATAAGCCGTTGCTGCTGGATTGCCGCTATTCTCCGGAACTGTACCCCAGATATGTCAACTATGACGCCATTGAGGTCGGCAAGGTTGCAATGCTCCCAGGTGACTACAACGGCGCTATGGGCGTCCCCGTTTCTTTTCTTACAAAGCATTGCCCGGAGCAGTTTGAGATATTAGGTCTGAGCAGCACCGTCGCCCGGACAATTCCTGCTGATCTGCCCAAGCATCTGCGGGGAGGCGTTCGGTTCTATCTACAAGACCAGGACAGCGGGTACCGTCGTATGTTTGAGCGGCTGGTGATACGAAAAAAGTGAGAGGGGGGAGGTTTTTGAAACTGACGAAACAGTAGATACCCTAATTTCTGAATGAGGAAGTGATCTGCATATGGCCGTTTACCGCGTGGAACGGACGCAAGGTTACACCGTAATGTCCAACTACCACTTGAAGGACACCGCCCTGTCGCTGAAAGCCAAGGGGCTGCTGTCCATGTTCC
>CAJUOA010000177.1 GCA_910587785.1 uncultured Oscillospiraceae bacterium
GGTTGGCCGGAAACCGGCGTAATTTCTCCTCCTGGATGCCGACGCTGGACAGCAACGTCCTCGCCCGCTCCTTGGCATCCTTCAGCGCTACCTCATTCAGCTCCATGGGGTAACAGACATTCTCCATCACCGTCAGCAGCGGGAAGAGCTGGAACGCCTGGAAGATAACCGACACATCCTGCCGCCGGTAGGCGTCCAGGTCCATGCCCGCAAGGTCGACCCCATCGAGCAACACCTGACCCTCCGCAGGACGATCCAGACCCGCCATAATGGAGAGCAACGTGGTCTTCCCGCTCCCTGAGGGACCAACTACTGCTGTGACCTGCCCGGGCTTGAAAGCACAGCTTACACCATTCAAGGCTAGACGGTCCGCATTTTTATAACGATAGCTCACGTTTTCAATCACTAATTCGCTCATGCCTGCCTCCTATTCTTTCACTTGCAACATCTCAAGGGGGTTCTTCCTTATGACAGTAACAGCGCTGACGATAGCTCCTGAAGTTCCAGCCAGCAAGTACGCCACAGCGCACAGCGCCGCCCGTGACACGACGGACGGTCTCAGATCCGGTGTTGCTCCGTTGATATAGAGCAAAATACCTGTTAGCCCAATGAGCAGGCCTGCAAAACAGGGAAATATCTGCTGTAATCCGAGCATTAGAATCGTGCGAATTCTGCTTGTCCCCTGCACCCGCAGGATCGCCGCCTCCTTGGCCGAGAGAACCACCAGCAGCGCTGCCGCCCCCGCGCCCGACAGCAGGCTCAGCACCAGCGCTACCGGGTAGAGGAGCTCCATCAATTCGACGGCCTTCTCCAGGGGCTCCACCGCCATGCGTAGCTCCTGGTCCCACACTACCGTCCGCACCGGGACACCGCCGATATGCGGCGTATTGGCCAGGGCGTCGATGGCGGCGCGGAGAGGTTCGAGGTCCCTGTTCTGAGACGGGTCTACCGTGAACACCGCCTTGCCGTAGAGCATATTGCGCATCATCGCCCGCAGGGCGCTGGTGGGCATCAGGATGGGCGCGTTCTCATTGTACCCGAACGCGCCGCCGGACTCCCCCGACGCCTGGCCCTCGTAGTACCCCGCCACGGCGCACATGCGGAACGCCTCCTTGCAGGACACGCCCAGTGCGTCGCCAGGCTGTACGCTCTGCGCGTCAAAGGTCTCCTTGGGCAGGACGATGGGATAGAGGGCGTCCCTTCCCTTTGCGGACCAATCCTCCCCAAACAGGGAGGTGTCCCAGCCGTCCATGTAGGTGATCTGCACCGCCGTGCCACTGCCGGTGGCAAGGAAGTCCTCCACGCTGTCGATGGAGCGGATGGTGCTGTCCGTCTGCCCTTGGGGCCGAATGGAGAGCACCTGCCCCGGCGTCCAGCCGCCGTCGTAGCGGAAGACGCTACAGTCGTTGGCCCCCTCCAAATAGGCGTCGGTGATATAGCCGGTGTCCAGCACCGTCTGCACCGTGTCCTCGAAGAGGAACGCGCCGCCGGGGGTCTTTTGGGTGGAGTCGGCCTTCATCAGCTCGATGGTGACGGTGGTGTTCTGATACAGCCGCTCGATCTCCTCCCGGTCCGTCGCGATGGCAAGCCGGATGGCCGCGAGGCCAACCGTGAACACCGCCGCCAGGACGAAGGCCAGCGCCGTCTTTCCCTTCGCCCGGGCGATGTGCCGCCAGACAAAGCGCATCGTGTACCGGATGCCCAGGGTGCGCCGCCCCTTTCGCACCGTCGGCCTTCGCAGGAGCGCCGCCCCGGTCCAGGTGACGATGGCGGGGCTGGACTGAGGTGCCGCCACCTGCGCCGCGTCAGGAGATGCGGCCTTTTTCTTTGCGCCCGCCGGTGCGCCGCCCTGGACCTGCCGGAGCACCGGGATACGGGCCAGCGCCCAGGCGGTCCCCACCGTCAGCAGGGCCATCAGGACCAGCGCCCCGCCGCCCAGAAGGAACAGGAACGTCACCGGCAGGGGCTGGATCGTCCCGTCTCCGAAGGCGGAGAGGGCGTCCAGAGTGGCCGCGGCGTTCTCCCAAGTGTAGCGCCAGCCCAGGAGACTACCCGTCACGGTTGCCGCGAGACCCAGGAGAAACATGGGCAGAGAGATCTCCCTCACACACCGCCCCACCGGCACCCCCAGCGCCCGGACGATGGCCAGCTCGTGCCGCCGCAGGAAGAAATACACGAACATGGCGAGCCCCAGGGCCGCGGTGAGGATCAGGGTGTAGATGAGGGCGTTGTAGAACGAGGACTGCCGCATGGTCTGGGAAGCGGTCTGAAACGCCTCCAGGCCGTTGGGCAGGAACGCCGCATGGAAGCCCATGGCCTCCAGAGCGTCTTTCGTCTCCGCCTCGAACTGGGCCTGGGTCTCCGCGTCCTTCAGAAGGAAACTGACTGTCCCGGGCATGGGAGGAGTAGGTGCCGCTCCCTTGTCAGTAAAAGTACTCGTAACATACTCAAAGAGATTCGTGTCTACCGTCTTTGATGTAGTTCCCTGAAAGCTGTCCGGTACGACTGAGGCGGGGATATAAGTATAATTCCGTGCCGTAGTCTTTGGATAAGTGGTCATATAATCGTAGAGGCCGACAATCTCATAAGAATCTGTCCTGGTCTCTATTCCCTCATCTGCATCATTGGAGTATCCAATATAAGACGGAATATCTCGTAACCGAATCGTCAGAGTATCCCCCAGAGAGAGATTCCGCAAAGAGGCAAAATTGGCATTGACCACGCAGACCCTGCTCCCGGCGGCATCGTCCCCGCCGTTCAGCCACCGCCCATCGGTGAGATAGATGTCCGGCTCGTCCTCCTGGACCATGGGCAGGGCACTCATGTCCTGGAGGGGGATGATGTTCAGGGAGTGCTGTTGATCTCGGACATACCGGATCTGCCGCTCTACCCCCTGGAGCGCGGGAGCGGACCAGTCCGCCTCTCCCTCCGCCGGAACAGAGTAGAAATAGCACCCCTCCGTCAGCGGCATGGCCTCCACCCGCACCCCTCGTGCCCCGCCGGGAAGTTCTTCTATAGAAGCGTTATAGCTGTGGTAATGGCTTGCAGCCAGATAGCGTTCCCCGATTTTGGGCAAGTTCGCCGCTTCTTCGCCCCCCCAGCCACTGGTTTGGGGAAAGATTCTTACTAAGTCTCCTACTTGGATGTACTCCGGCATACCCGCTAATACTGTGTCTATACGAAAAACATATTCATAGCTGTCTTTCTGGAGCAAAGTCCCGTAAAAGTACATTTTATAAATATCCTGGAACCACGTTTCTGTATCCGCATTGCAGATATCGTCCTCAATGACCCCGGAGGTGTAGTTGAACGTATTCACCGCCTGGACCAGAGGATTTTGCTCCAGGTAGGCGGCGGCCTGTCTGGTGTCTGTCCAGGGGGTCCCCTCCAGAGTGCCGATGGCCCGGTAGTAGCCCTCCAGCCGCTCTGTCTCCTGCTTGATGAGCAGATATTCCGACACCCGCCCCACAAAGGCGAAGGTGACGAAGAGCATCACCAGCACGAGGCACACGGCCCGCATCGGCTGACGCCGAGTGCTTCGCAGAAATATGTTTGTCTTCATTGGATTAAACTCACTTTCTTTTATCAGGATTTTGCAATATTTTGATAACCAACAGTCCGGCAGTGCCTCAAAATTGTGCACTGCCAGACCTATATCCGACATACTCATATACATTTTCTGTTCTGAATCTCCCTCTGCTAACAAGGAGTAAAGACTTGCAGATAGAGAGGCTAAGGCGTAGTGCGGAACTTTGTTGCGCCTACCAATCACCCTCGTAATCCTAATTTTGCTTGAATACTCTTGCCTAGAGGGAAGCTCCGACTCTTAGGAATCATGGAGAGTGGAGTGGTCCATGCCCGAGTTAAAGCCGGCCATTTCGTAACTACGCAGAGTAACGTATGTCTCGACATCACCACTACTCCTACCGTAGATGCAGCTACAGGGACTAAAGCACGCACCATCACAGTTACAGACGGGGACATTGACAGTATACCCCAGAACTGAGTCCGGCATTCGCTTCTGCTTCACTAAATTAGGCACCATGATACACCTCCTCTTGAAAATTTTACGGATACAGTATAAGAGTATGGGGATAGCTTCTCAACATCTTTACCTTCTATATCAATTTTTGAATTACCGCACAAATTTGGGCTATACTACAAAATCGATATTCAGATAAAGCGTCAACAGGGACTCTGATTTTAAATTCAACTTCCAACTCAAACAAAAGGTAAATCAATTCCGTTGAAGAAAAATTAGACATCTTGCGAAAATAAGGTGCAGTGGTAAAATAGGGGCATGAAATACG
>CAJUOA010000178.1 GCA_910587785.1 uncultured Oscillospiraceae bacterium
ACGGCTTATACAAGTATATCCACTTATCGCCGCGTACAGCATCATTTAACCTGTTACTGTGTGATTATAGCATATCAAATCCCGCTATTCCATAGCTTTTGGAAATTTTATGAGGAAATATATCATCGTGCCTCTTCCCGCTGGTGGAGCTGCCGCACCGCTTTGACATGTGCGCAGAGAAAATCGTTATAATCTTTCCCATGCTCCGCAGGGGACGGGTTGTGGTAGATCAGCGTCACCCGCTGGGACAGCTCCGGGTCCTCCCGGATAGCGTTTTCTAAACGCTCCATGCCTACGATCCCAGCCTTATCATTGTCCAAGCACAAGCTGACCTGGGTAACGTAGGGATGATCGTGGAGGAATTGAAGCATAGCGCGGGGCGCGGTCCCACCGAGGGAGAGGTAGTGACTGTCCCGCCACTCGCCCCCGGACAGCTTCACCAGCGCAGCCAGGGAGAGGGCGTCAATCGGGCTCTCCGCAACAGCCAGTCGAGGGCAATCCGGGTCAGCGGCCCGCAGTGAGAAGTTGTACCGTTTATCGCTGCCCGCCACATCCATCCGAAAGCCGTCCCGCGTCCCCCGGAGGCAGGCGGACCGGGCACAGCCCTCCGTATCTCTCCCGACAAAAACGCAGTTTCGATGCTTCCGGCTCTCATAGAGCGTACCGGTCTCAATACACGCGCCGATCAACTCCGTGTGGATACCCCTGTCTTGCAGGTAGGCCACCACGGCAGAGGGATAACGGCTTGCCTCCGGGAGCGTAAAGGGCCCTGGAGGCTTTGGCTTAGGCCGCTCCTGCGACGGCGGGGCGCGGCAGCCGGACAGGGCCTCCACCGCATCCACAAAGTCCATCCCCCGGACCTTTATCAAATAGTCCAGCGCCGTCCGGCCTCCGATGCCCCGGCTGTTCCAGTACCATTTTCCGTTTGAGATCTTCAGGCTGTCATGGGTCCTGGTGCAGTACTCGCGGGGGCCGCACCGTTTCAGTTCCTGGGGGTCGTGGGCCTCCAGATAGGAGAGCAGGTCCCATGCCTTTGCTTTCGTAATTTGTTCTTTCGTAACCCCGGGCAACATGCCACCTCCTCCAATGTAAAAACGGGGCGGCAGGAACATCAAACCCGTTCCTGCCGCCCTCCATCGTCACAGCGCCTCAAATTTTTTCAGCAGATCACTGACGCCCTGCCATACCGCGTTGTAACCCTGACGCAGGTCCTCCATGTCCTGAGCGTAGAGGCTGCGGGTGCTGTTGCAGCGGCGGGCAATCTGGTTGACATTGCTGGAGATGGAGCGCAGGAGCTTCACCAGCTCCACCACGCTGGACATATCAAGCTGAACCACATACCCGTCCACCGCCATTTTTCTCAGATAAGCCCGCAGATTGCTGGTCCCCAGGAGGGCCATCTTCTGGTCGATCACCTCCTTTTCCTCCGGGGAAACTTTTGTGTAGAGGCCGATGGTCCGGCCCTCGTTCTGCCTCACAGTGCCGCCTCCCTTCTTTGGCTCCTATCCGAGCTGGGATGCACCGGTGTGGGTGGGATGTGGTCCCGCAGGGCCTGCCGGATGGATGGTTTATCACCCTGGGGCACGGAGGGCGAAGACGGCTCCCGTGCGGGTGCGCCGCCATCGTCAGCATCCGGTCCGCCATCCCGCTCTACAGTTTTCTTTCGGGGCTTCTCCAGCTCCCGGTCGAGCTGGGCGAGACGGGCGGACTTCTGCCGCAGCTCGTCCTCCTTCGGGAAGGGCCGTTCCGCCTCCTCACGGGCATTGACCAGCTCCTTCTCCAGGGTCACCAAATAGGTCTGATGCGCGTCGATTTTCTCCGGAATGCCCTCCAGGGCATTGTTGACGCGGGCAACACAGCCCACCGGATCATTAGACAAGGCGGCAGACGTATAGGTCAAATGCTGTTTCATTGTGACGACAAATTGATCGCTCCCCCAAGACTGGTCCAGCTTTATCTGCATGGGGAATCCCCGGTATTTGCCCGCATCCAATACCTGCTCGGGGTCTGTCATCGTTTTGCAGGCGGCGATCAGCGCCTCGCCCGCCGCCTTGCGCTCGGTGTACGTCGTGCCCATGACGGTCATAGTGAAGGCATCGTCTTTGACCGGATGGGCCCGCACGATAGACAGGTCCTTCTCCAGCGCCTCAATGAACAGCTTCGTCTCCGCGATCTTCTGCGGATAGTATTTCAGCGCCTTGTCCTGCATCTCGTACTGCTGGGAGGTGTGCTCGGCCTTGAGCATCTTCAGCTTTGACACCTGGACATCCAGGTCCATCTTCTCCCGGATGCGGTTGTCGCCGGTAGCCAGGGCCTTGACCTCGGCGTAAGAGAGAGCAGTGGCGTCCACATCCTCAGCGGACCGGGCTGGGGACTTGCTGGTCATGATCTGACCGATAAACTTCTGCTTATTCTCCACAAGCCCCCAATTGTAGGCATCAAAGGTCCCTTTGGTGACATATTTGAACATTTTGACCGTTTTATTCATATTGCCCTGCCGCAGGGAGCGGCCCGCCCGCTGTTCCAGGTCAGCCGGCCGCCAGGGACAGTCCAGATCATGGGAGGCCACGATGCGGTCCTGCAAATTGGTCCCCGCCCCCATTTTCTGGGTACTGCCAAGGAGGACCCGGACCTGCCCCCGGCGCACCTTGGCGAAGAGCTCCGCCTTTTGCGCCTCCGTGTTGGCGTCGTGGATAAAGGCAATCTCCTCCGAAGGGATGCCCAGGGCGGTCAGCTTCGCCTTGATATCGTCGTAGACGCTGAATATTCCATCGCTTTTGGGGGTAGACAGGTCGCAAAACAGCAGTTGTGTCCCCAGAATGTCCTTGCTGTCCTGCCACTCCCTGAAAACATTTTTGACGCAGGCGTTAACTTTGCTCTCAGGATCATCCGGCAGCAGCGGATTCTGTAACCGCTGGTCCAGCGCCAGTTTGCGGCCATCGGACGTAATCCGCAGCAGATTGTCGGTGGACGGGTCCACTTCCTGGTTGCGCACGGCCTCGGCCCGCTCCCCCAGCTCCGCCACCATCTCCTTCTGAAACGCGCTGGGTTCGGTCGTGACGGTGATGTGCTCCGCCTCTGGGACAGGGAGTTTGAGCATATCCGCCGTCTGGATGTCTGCCGCCTCTTTCCAAATGCTGATGAGCTCCGGCAGGTTGTAGAACTTAGCAAAGCGGGTCTTGGCGCGGAATCCCGTGCCCTCCGGCTTCAGCTCCATGGCTGTGACCTTCTCACCGAAGTCTGCCGCCCAGGCGTCGAAATGCCGGTGGCCGTTCTCCTCCAATGTGTCAAATTGAAGGTAACGCATCATGGTATACAACTCCACCATACTATTTGAAACGGGTGTTCCAGCGGCAAAAGTGGTCCCGCGCCCGCCGGTGAGCTCATCCATATAGCGGCATTTTGCGAACATATCACTGGATTTCTGGGCATCCGTCTGGGAAATCCCTGCCACATTGCGCATTTTTGTTGCGAGGAACAAATTCTTAAATGAATGTGCCTCGTCCACAAAGATGCGGTCCACGCCCAGCTCCTCAAATGTGACCACGTTGTCTTTTTTCTCCTTCGCCGCCAGCTTCTCCAGCTTGGCCTCCAGGGATTTTTTGGTCTTCTCCATCTGCTTGATGGTGTATTTCTCTCCATCGTTAGCCTTGGCGTCGGCGATGGCGGCGATCACACCGCTGATCTGCTCCCGGATAACCGCCCTCTGCCGCTCCGGGGAGAGGGGAATCTTCTCAAACTGACTATGGCCGATGACCACGGCGTCATAGTCTCCGGTAGCGATGCGAGCGCAAAACTTCCTGCGCCGTGCGGGCTCAAAATCCTTTCTGGTAGCCACCAGCACCTTCGCGCCGGGATACAGGCGCAGAAAATCGCCGCCCCATTACTCCGTCAGGTGGTTAGGGACGACGAACAGGGATTTCTGACACAGGCCCAGGCGCTTGCTCTCCATAGCGGCGGCAACCATCTCAAAGGATAGCGATAGGTAAGGCTTCCAGCGGTACAATAGCACTACCATTCACCTTTTCCCCCGCTCCAAACCGTGCGTGACAGTTTCCCATCACACGGCTTTCCATCGTCAGCATTCTTCGTGACAATCAATACATCAAACAGATTTCTTCCCTTAAAACGTGAGTTCCGGCATTTCTGCCATCGCACGAAGTTTGTTGAGTTTTTCCAACTGCTTTTTGTTGGGATTCAGCACGTTCAGGTATTTACGGATGGTGCGTTCATTGCTGGAATAGACATCTTGCGAAAATAAGGTGCAGTGGTAAAATAGGGGCATGAAATACGA
>CAJUOA010000179.1 GCA_910587785.1 uncultured Oscillospiraceae bacterium
CTGTGACCATTTTGATTGTCTCCTGCGCCATTTCGCGGATATGGCCCACATCTTCCGGGACATAGCCCTCTGACAGCATGGCCAGAATGATCTCCGCAATATCGGACGCCTGATCCCCGATGCGCTCCATATCCGTGATAATTTTCAGCGCGGCGGAAATCTGCCGCAGGTCACGGGCCACCGGCTGCTGCTGGAGCAGTAGCTTCAAACACAGGCTCTCAATATCCCGCTCCATCTGGTCGATCTCCCCGTCCAGCGGCCCGACCTTCTCCGCCAGGATCTTGTCCCCCTCGGTCAGAGCCTTTGCCGCCAGGGAGATCGCCTCCTCGCACAGTGCGCCCATTTGAATCAGTTCATTTTTCATCAGGGCAAGCTGCTCGTCAAATTTGCTCCGCATTATCCAAACCTCCCTGTGATATAGTCCTCCGTTTTCTGGCACTCCGGCCAGGAGAACAGCTTTTCTGTCTCACCGTACTCAATCAATTCCCCCAGCAGGAAAAAGGCGGTATAGTCCGAAATGCGGGCGGCCTGCTGCATATTGTGTGTCACGATGATGATGGTATATTGCTCCTTCAGGCCCATCGCCAGCTCCTCGATTTTGGAAGTGGAAATGGGGTCCAGGGCGCTGGTGGGTTCGTCCATCAGCAGCACCTTCGGCTCCACAGCCAGGGCGCGGGCGATACAAAGCCGCTGCTGCTGGCCTCCGGAGAGGCCCAGGGCGTTCTTTTTCAGTCGGTCCTTCACCTCGTCCCAGATTGCCGCCCCCCGGAGGGAGCGCTCCACAATATCGTCCAGTTTGGCCTTGTTGCGGACACCATGGGTCCGGGGACCGTAGGCGATGTTGTCATAGATACTCATGGGGAAGGGATTGGGCTTCTGGAACACCATGCCGATCTCCTTCCGCAGCAAGTTCACATCCAGACCAGGGGCGTATACATCCTGCTCCCCATAGCGCACCTCGCCGGTGATCTTCACGCCAGGAATTAAATCGTTCATCCGGTTCAGTGTTTTCAGAAAGGTGGACTTCCCACACCCGGAGGGACCGATAAAGGCGGTAATGTTCTTCTCCGGAATTTCAATATTGATATTGTTCAGTGCCTGGGCCGTCCCATACCACAGGCACAAATCCTTTGCGGTAACAATACTGCTCATAACGCTCTCCTTTTTTTGAAGATCCGGCCAACCAGGACTGCGGCAAAATTGATGGTCAGCGTCAGTGCCATCAGAATCGCGGCGATAGCAAAGGATGCCTGTGCGCCGCCCGGCCCCGGCTCCTTGGTGTAGAGGTACAACGCCACAGTAAGGGTGGCTCCCGGACTGCCCAGGCCGCTGAGAAAGCCGTTCAGAACATGAGCGAATCCCGCTGTAAATAACAGCGCCGCCGATTCCCCCAAAATGCGGCCCGCCGACAGGATACAGCCAGTGATTACCCCATCCACACAGCCAGGGAGTACTACCGTCCGAACGACCCGCCATTTTCCGGCTCCCAGGCCGAAAGCCCCTTCTCGGTAGCTCTGCGGCACGGTTTTCAAGCTCTCCTGTGCGGTACGCATGACAGTAGGCAGGTTCATAATAACCAGTGTCAATGCCCCGGCCAGCAGACAGGAACCGAAGCTGTTGGCGAAAATCAGCATCCCTACCAGCCCGAAGATAATGGACGGAATGCCGGACAGGGTTTCTGCCGCGTACTCAATGACCGTCACCAACCTCTGGCTGGAGGCATACTCTGTCAGATAGATGGCCGCACCCACTCCCAGGGGAAGTACAATCAGCAGCGTAGCTACGATGATATAGACTGTGTTCAAAATATCCGGCAAAATGCCAATCGTTCCCGCCAGATAGCTTGGTTTTGTGGAGAGCAGTTCCCAGGTAATACTGGGGAGTCCCTTTATCAGAACATATCCAATCAGGAACAGGGCAATTCCACAGGTCAGAGCTGTGGACAGTGCCATCAAGCCCCTCATCAGGCCAATGTAACCCTTCCGTTTGGTCGTGATCCAGTTGCTTTGCATGGTCAGCCCTCCTTTTTGCGTTTCAGGAAGAAATTCAGCGCGGCATTGAGCAGCAGCACGAATAAGTAGAGAACCAGGGCAATAGAGAACAGGGCCTGCCGCTGCAATCCGCTGGAATAGGCCATCTCGCTGGCGACTGCCGTGGTGAGAAAACGGACGCTCTGGAACAGGGACGGCATATTAGGCACATTGCCGGACACCATCATCACCGCCATAGCCTCTCCGATAGCCCGGCCCACCCCCAGTACTACCGCCGCCGCTATGCCGCTTTTTGCTGCCGGAGCGGATACGCGGAAGTAGGTTTCGATGGGTGTAGCCCCCAGAGCAAGGGAGGCATCCTCGTATTCCTGCGGGACCGCCTCTAACGCAGTGACAGACACCTTAATAATGGAAGGCAGGATCATAATGGCCAGCACGATGATCGCCGCCAGCAGACTGGCCCCGTCCGGCACATGAAAGAGCTGCCGTATTCCCGGAACCAGCACCAGCATACCTACCAGACCGTAGACCACCGAGGGGATGCCCGCCAGCAGACTGACAGCAGATTCCACCACAGCTTTCACCTTTGGCGGGGCCAGCTTTGCCAGATATACCGCCGTGAAGAAGCCAACCGGTACGCCAAAGAGAATAGCTCCGGCAGTTCCATAGATGCTGGTCAAGATAAAAGGCAGAATTCCGAAGGACGGTTCTTTTGCTGTGGATTCCCAGGTGTCTCCCAACAGGAAGTCCAGCAGGCCAATTTGCCGGATAGCAGGGATTCCGGACAGGATCAGATATACCGTAATAAGCAGGACACAGCCCACCGTGACCAGACCCAGGAACAGGAATATCCCGTGAATCAGGTTTTCTATAAACCGTTGATGTTTTCCCATAAATTGAGCCTCCTAATGGGTAGGAGCGGCGGCAGAGAAAGCCGCCGCTCTACGAGAGGGGTTCAGTTCGCCGCCACCGCGCCGGCCTTACTGATAAAGTCAGAGGCATCGGCAGAGGTTGCGAAATCGAAGAATGCCTGGGCGGCCTCGGACAGCTTGGCATCGGTCTTTGTCACCAGCACGAAGGGACGCTGGATCACATAGCTGCCGTCCTTGACGGTGTCCTCGGTGGGAGCCACGCCGCCCACGGTAAGGGCCTTTACGCTGTCACTGACAGAAGCTAGAGAAGCGTAGCCGATAGCGTCCGGATTCTGAGAGACGGCAGTAATCACATCGCCGGTAGAGGTCAGTTCCTGGCGGTACTGGCAGGCATCCTCGGTGCCGGTAATGGATTCAAAGCCGTCCCGCGTTCCGCTGCCAGCCTCCCGGCCAATGAGGACTACGGCCGCGTCGCTGCCGCCTGCATCCTTCCAGTTGGTGATCTCGCCGGTGTAGAGCTTGGCGATGGTTTCCACGTCCAGGTCGGCCACGGGGTTGTCCGGGTGAACGATGACGGCGATGCCGTCATAGGCCAGGACGGTGGCCGTCAAGCCGCTGGCTGTTTCCTCATCCTTCAGATTGCGGCTGCTGAGGCCAATGTCACAGCGGCCCTCCTGGACAGCCTTGATGCCGGAGCCGGAACCGGTGGGGTTGTAGGTAAAGGTCACGCCGTCGTTCTGCTCCATGAACGCCTCGCCCAGCGCCCCGATCACCTTCTCCATAGAGGTGGAGCCGTCGGTAGCCACCGTACCGGAGAGCTTCTGGGAACATCCGGCCAGCATAGACGCAACCACGGCAACAGCCATGACCAGGCCAATCAATTTCTGTGTTTTCTTTTTCATGACAAATAACTCCTATTCCCGTTTGATTTGTAGTGTATCCTGGGGGATCAGCGATCCACCTGCCTATCCTCCCGTCCACAAGAATAAGAATACCGCCTGAATGTAAAATGCGAAAG
>CAJUOA010000180.1 GCA_910587785.1 uncultured Oscillospiraceae bacterium
TGTCGGACTGGCTCAGGCCGTACTGCTCCGGGGCGGCGAAGCCGGTGGTGCCCAGGATCTGGGTGTCGGCCGCGGCCTCCGGCTTGTGGAGGCGGGCGGCGTCAAAATCGATCAGCACCGCCTCGCTTCCCTTCAGGATGACGTTCTCCGGCTTGATGTCCCGGTGAACGGCGGCCAAACCATGGAGCACCCACAGCGCGCGGCACAGCTGGATGATGATCTTCCGGGTTTCTTTGGGAGAAAAAAGGGCGCCCTCCAACAGAAAGCCAAGGGTGTCGCCTTCGATAAATTCCTCCAGGACCAGATTGTCTTCCCCCTGGCTGACGGCCTCATAAATGACCGGCAGATTCTGGCAGGAATAGCTCAGCAGCTTCCGGTATACCTCGCCGTTTCCGGTAAACCGGCGGAGGATGAACCGCTGTCCGGCGGCCCGGTGGCGGATCAGCCGTACGCTGCCCCGGGGGCTCTCCTTCAAAGTCCGGACGGATTCAAATGCTTCGTCCAGTCGCCCTAACAGCCAAGTATACATGGAGGCCGCCTCCCTTCAAAAATTTTCCCCTATACTATGCAGCCGGCATATTGTTTCCATGTTTGAAATTTTGTAAAATAAGTATAAAGCATCTTGGAAGAAAAGTAAAGGGGCGCGAACAATGGAAAGCAAATCTACCGACGATCTGCAGCAGGAATTGATGGAACAGCCCAATCTGAACGCCTACATCCATGACAATCAGGAACAGTTCTCCGACAGCAGTATGCTCAGCCTGCTGACGGAACTGTTTGCTAGGAAAAAACTGTCCAAAGCGGAGCTGGCCCGGCAGGCGGGCATCAGCGAAGTGTATCTCCACCAGGTATTTGCAGGGCGGCGCAGGCCCTCCCGGGACCGGCTGCTGTGCATCTGCCTGGGGGTGGAGGCAACGCTGGACGAGGCCCAGAAGCTGCTCAAACAGGCGGGGTATGCCCCCCTCTATCCCAGACGCAAGCGGGAGGCCATCATCGCCCATGGCATCATCCACCGCACGCCGCTGAGGGAGATCAACGACAAGCTGTTCGCCGAAAACGAGAAAACGCTGTTTTGAGGAGAGACACGCCATGCCAACTACGACCCAACACCTTTGTTACAACTGCTTCTCCCAGCGGGAGAACCCGGAAGGGCCCTGCCCGTATTGCGGATTCGACCTGGGGGAAAACGCGAAGAAATTCCCGGTAGCCCTCCGGGCCGGGACAGTACTCAATGACCGCTACATCGTGGGCCGGGTACTGGGCCAGGGCGGCTTCGGCATCACCTACCTGGCCTATGACACCCAGCTGCAGACCAAGGTAGCTGTCAAGGAGTACATGCCCAGCGACATCGCCACCCGTATCGAGGGGGCTACCGTCTCCGTGGCTATGGACACCAAGAAGGACGACTTTACCTACGGGGCGGAGCGCTTCCAGGAGGAGGCCCGGACCCTGGCCAAGTTTATCGGACATCCCAATATCGCGGGCGTGTCCAGCTACTTTGACGCCAATGATACCTCCTATTTCGTCATGGACTACATCGAGGGTATCAGCTTCAAGAGCTACATCGGCAATGCGGGCGGAAGAGTGTCGGTGGACGAGGCGCTGAACATCATGATCCCTGTCCTGCGGGCGCTGACGGCGGTGCATCAGGAGGGGTTCATCCACCGGGACGTGACGCCGGACAACATCTACATATCTAAGGACGGCAACGTCAAGCTGCTGGACTTCGGCTCCGCCCGGTACTCCATCGGGGACAAGAGCAAGAGCCTGGACGTGATCCTGAAGGTGGGCTATGCGCCCAAGGAGCAGTACATACGGAGAGGGCGGCAGGGGCCGTACACCGATGTGTACTCCTGCGCCGCGTGTCTGTACGCGGCCCTGACCGGCGTACTGCCGCCGGAGAGTCTGGAGCGGCTGGACCAGGACGATCTGGTGCCGGTGTCCCAGACGGGGATCGAGATTCCGGAGTGGCTGGACCGGGCTATTCTGAAAGGTCTGGCGGTCCAGCCGGAGGACCGGTTCCAGTCGGCGGCGGAGTTTTTGGGCGCTATTGAGAACCAGATCGCCGTAGAGGTGCCGGGGGCGGCTCCGGTCCAGGCTCCGCAGGCGGCAAAAAAGAACAGGACCCCGGTCATCGCCGCCGTGGCGGCGGTGCTGGCGGTGGCAGTGGGACTGGGCGTGTTCTTCGGCCTCAGGGACGGCGGCAGGATGGGACCCGTATCCGGCCCCCTGGGAGAGGAGCAGGCGGACCAGCGCAAGCTGAAAAAAGCGGAGGTACCCTCCATCACCATACAGGGGAAGGAGTACAGCACGGACCTCATGCAGCTGGAGCTGAACGGCCTGGGATTGACCGACGGGGACATCCTGGACCTCAAGTACATGGTTAACCTGGGATATCTGAATCTGGACGACAATTACCTGACAGACCTGTCCCCGGTGTCGGGCTTGACGGAGCTGCAACAAATTAATGTCAACAATAACCCGGATCTGACAGACCTTTCCCCCCTGTCTGGGCTGACGGAGCTGCGGATTGTGAACTTTCAGGGCTGCAATGTGGAGGACTACTCCTTTATGGCGGGGCTGACCAATCTGGAGATGGTTTCGCTGTACTGCGTGGGAGAGGAGACGGATTTGAGCTTCCTCTCCGGCCTGTCCAATGTAAAGAGGCTTACCTATTACGAGTGGAACGGGAACAACAATTTCGGCCAGGCCCCAGGCATCATCGATATCTCGTTTTTGCGGGGAATGACCGGTCTGTTGGAGCTGCGGCTGCAAATCAGCTCCGAGGTGGAAACCATCGACCTGTCCGCCCTGTCCGGGCTGACCGAGCTGCGGAATCTCATGATATACAGCCGTAACCGTTCCGGCAATTCCGATCTCCCCGCCGTCACAGACCTGACGCCACTGTCCGGCCTGACCAAACTGGAGATGCTAGAAATCCCCGCAGAGGTGAAGAGCCTTGCGCCCCTGGCGGGGCTGACAGAGCTGCAGAGCCTGAATCTGTATACCAGAAACGGGAACAGCAGCTATTATCCCCTGACCGACATCAGTGCGCTGTCCGGAATGACCAAGCTGGCAAACCTCAACATCGGACTGGGCGATGTGAAGGATTTGTCCCCTATTTCAGGGCTGGCCAACCTGACGGAGCTGTATCTCTACGGCAATTTCGACTGCCCGGACCTGCAATTTCTGTCCGGACTGACTAAACTGCGTACCTTGCAAATCACTCCCTATAATGGAGAAGGGGCAGCTACTCTCTCCAGCCTTAAGGGTCTGGAAAATCTGACGGAGCTGCGGGAGCTGAGCATTTATGGGACAGGGAATCTGACGGATGTGGAGCCTTTGGCCAACCTTACCAAGCTGACCCAATTAAGACTGCCCCAACAGTCCAACAGCGAGGTCTTGGATTTGGGCGGCCTAAGCGGCCTGACCAAGCTGCAGGACCTGCAGATCAACAGCAGCGTCGCCTCCCTGGAGCCCCTGCGCAGCCTGACAGATCTCCGTTCCCTGCAAATCTGGTACTGGCAGAATCCCGTGGATGACCTGGAGCCGCTATCCGGCCTGGAGAAGCTGAGCAGTTTGCGCGCCTCTGTCTGCAAGGGCACCGACCAGTCCCCGGTGGCCCACGTCAAGAACCTGGAAATCGAAGAGACAAACTGAGATAAAAGCCTGCGAATAAAAAGTCAAGCCCCAAAATGGAGTTGATGGCAGATTATTTG
>CAJUOA010000181.1 GCA_910587785.1 uncultured Oscillospiraceae bacterium
TATCCTGTGACTGGAGTGCAGACGTGTGCTCTTCCGATCTCAAAAGGTCCTCCCACTGTCCGATGAGGACCTGCCGGTCCCGGTATTCCGGGGCCTGGGCGAGGTTGTCCGCACGCTTCACCGCGAGGAGGGCGCGCACCGCCTCCTCCCCGTACCGGGCGAGGTTTTTGCGCACGCTCTTCTCGCTGAGCGGCAGCTCGCAGTCGTGGCGCTCCACCAGGGTGAGAATGAGGTCCCGGCTGCGGCGGTCGAAGCGGAGGCGGTCCAATATGGCCCCGGCGTACTCCGCGCTCTTTCTCCAATGGCCGTAGAAGTGGCCCCGGCCCTCCCCGTCCAGGAAAAAGGTGTCCGGCTTGCCCAGGTCGTGGAGGAGCATGGTCCAGCGGAGGACCGGCGCGGGCGGCGCGGCCCCCACCGCCCGGGCCGTGTGCTCCCAGACGTCATAGCAGTGGTAGACGCTCCGCTGGTCAAAGCCCACCGAGGGCGCTATCTCCGGCAAAACCACGCCCAGCACGTCCGGATAGGACCTCAGGACCGTTTCCGCGTACGGGCCGCAGAGGATGCCCGTCAGCTCCTCCCGGACCCGCTCCGGGGCGATGCGCTCCAGGAGGGGCGCGCAGGCGCGAAGGGCCCTGTCCGTCCCCGCCTCGACGGAGAAGCCCAGCCGGGCGGCGAAGCGCAGGCCCCGGAGGATGCGCAGCGCGTCCTCGCCGAAGCGCTTTTCCGGCTCCCCCACCGCCCGGAGGAGGCCCCGCTTCAGGTCCTCCCCGCCGCCGAAGGGGTCGGCGAGCGCCCCCCGCAGGTCCAGGGCCATGGCGTTGACGGTGAAGTCCCGCCGGGCCAGGTCCTCCTCCAGGGAGGCGGTGAACTCCACGCTGTCCGGGCGGCGGCAGTCGGAGTAGGCCCCGTCCCGGCGGTAGGTGGTGACCTCCACGCCGGGGACGCCCTCCGGCTTCACGGTGACGGTGCCGTGGCGGAGGCCCGTGGGCAGGGCGTGGGGGGCGAAGAGGGCGGAGACCTCCTCCGGCAGGGCGCTGGTGGTCACGTCCCAGTCGCCGGGGGCGCGGCCCAGGAGGCGGTCGCGCACCGCGCCGCCCACGCAGTACGCCTCATGCCCCGCCGCCTCCAGACGGCTGAGGATGGTCTTCACATGTTCCGGTATCCCTTTCAAGCATTCTCTCTCCTCTGAAAAAATCTGCCCGCAAACGGGTTACTTTGGGGGAAAAATTGACATAGTATGGATGGAAGAGGATATGGCCCGCGCCATTTGACAGGCACCGCGTCCCAGCCGGTTTCGTGCGGGCGGATGCTATCCGCCCCTGCGGATGTGGAATGGTGCGGCAGCGTCCATATCCCCGCCGATCTTTTTGTTGCACAACCGGCCATTTTATAGTATAATCCATTTCCGTGAAAAAATCAAACACTACCGGCCATCGCCGTTTGGGAAGGAAAAAGCTCCTATGACCCATATCCATACGAAGATCCAGCCCTTCATCGCCCCCGGGCGGAGGGTCCACCTCGCCGGCATCGGCGGCGTGTCCATGAACCCCCTCGCGGAGGTCCTCCACCAGATGGGCCTCGCGGTCCAGGGGAGCGACCAGTCCGAGAGCCCCGCCGTGGAGCGCCTGCGGCACATGGGCGTCCACGTCTCCATCGGACACGACGCCGGAAACATCCGGGGCGCGGAGTTCCTCATCCGCACCGCCGCCATCCACGACGACAACCCCGAGATCGCCGCCGCCCACGCCGCCGGCCTCCCCGTCTTCGAGCGGGCCGAGGCCTGGGGGGCCATCATGCAGCGCTACGAGAACGCCATCTGCATCGCCGGGACCCACGGCAAGACCACCACCACCGCCATGACCACCCACATCTTCATGGCCGCCCAGGCCGACCCCACCGTCATGATCGGCGGCACCCTCTCCATGCTCCACAGCGGCTACCGGGTGGGCCGGGGGGACACCATCATCTTGGAGTCCTGCGAGTACTGCAACAGCTTCCTCCACTTCTTCCCCACCGTGGCGGTGGTGCTCAACGTGGAGGAGGACCACCTGGACTTCTTCACCGGGGGCCTGCCGGAGATTAAGCAGTCCTTCCGCAAATTCGCGGAGCTTGTGCCCCCCGATGGCCGCATCGTGGCCAACGCCGACGCCCCGGGGGCCATGGACGCATTGCGGGGCCTGCCCCTTTTCACCTTCGGACGCTCGGAAAGCGCCGACTGCCGGGCGGAAAACCTCACCTGGGAGCACGGAAGGCCGGAGTTCGACGTGGTGGTGGACGGTAAGCTCTACACCCACCTCGCCCTCCATGTGGCGGGGGAGCACAACCTCTCCAACGCTCTGGCCGCCGCCAGCGCCGCCTATGTGCTGGGCATCCCGGGGCGGGCGGTGAAGCTGGGCCTGGAGGGCTTTTTCGGCGCGGGACGGCGCTTTGAGTGCAAGGGGCAGTGCAGGGGCGCAAAAATTTACGACGACTACGCCCACCACCCCGCCGAGATCCACGCCCTGCTGGAGATGACCCGCTCTTTGGGCTACGACCGGGTGATCTGCGCCTTCCAGCCCCACACCTACTCCCGGACCAAGGCCCTCTTCGCCGACTTCGTCCGGGAGCTGAAAAAGGCGGACCTCGCGGTCCTCACCGACATCTTCGCCGCGCGGGAGAAGAACACTGCGGGCGTCTCCTCCCGGGACCTTGCGGCGGAGATTCCGGGGGCCCTCTACTGCCCCTCCCTCCGGGAGGCGGAGCAGTGCCTCATGGACCTCGCCCGGCCCGGGGACCTGATCCTCACCGTGGGGGCCGGGGACATCTACACCGTGGGGGAGGCCCTGGCGCGGCACGGGTGAGGCGGGGCGGATGGATCTCATCGTCTACGGCTCCCTGGGCCCCGAGGGCGCTGAGCGCACCTTGGCGCACCTTCTCCTGGAGACGGCCCTCCGGCGGGAGCTGGGGCTGGAGACCGTCCCCCCCATCGCCCGGGGAGCGCGGGGCAAGCCCTGGTTCCCGGACCTCCCGGACCTCCACTTCAACCTCAGCCACAGCCACGGCGCGGCGGTGTGCGCGCTGCACCACCTGCCGGTGGGGGTGGACGTGGAGAAGGTGCGCAGCGCGCCGAAGCGCCTCGCGGCGGGGCTGGGGGACGAGGCGTTCTTCCGCCTCTGGACCGCCCGGGAGGCCGCGGTCAAGCGGGCGGGCCTGGGGGTGGAGGCCCTGCGGCGCACCCGGACGCCGGACCCCCTCTGCCAATGCCTGGAGGGGTTTCTGCCCGGGTGCATCGTCACCGTCTGCCCCACGGAGGCGGGGCCGGTGCGGACGGTGCGGGTGTAGGGCGCAGCCTCCAACAACATACCACCAAGGCCCGGGCCCTTCCAGGGACCCGGGCCTTGCCGTACGGTCAGTTGAGGAAATCCTTCAATTTCTTGCTCCTGCTGGGGTGGCGGAGCTTGCGCAGGGCTTTGGCCTCGATCTGCCGGATGCGCTCCCGGGTGACGTTGAACTCCTTGCCCACCTCCTCCAGGGTGCGGGTGCGGCCGTCCTCGATGCCGAAGCGCAGCTTGAGCACCTTCTCCTCCCGGGGCGTGAGGGTGCTCAAAACGTCCACCAGCTGCTCTTTGAGGAGGGTGAAGCTGGCCGCCTCGCTGGGCTCGCTGGCCTCCTGGTCGGGGATGAAGTCCCCCAGGTGGCTGTCCTCCTCCTCGCCGATGGGGGTCTCCAGG
>CAJUOA010000182.1 GCA_910587785.1 uncultured Oscillospiraceae bacterium
GGAAGTTGACGCCCTGCATCCGCTTGTAGTCCATCGGGGTGGGGATGCCGCTGGCATTGAGCCGCCCCGCTATCTTCAGGATGGGGAACCCGTCCTTGAACATCCCGAAGATCATGGTCACGACCTCGGCGGCGTCCTCGTCCACCAGCAGTCGGTTTTTATCCTGCGGGGCTTTTTTGTAGCCGTAGGGGGCAAAGCCGCCCACATACTCGCCCTTTTTCCGTTTGACCTCCAGGCTGGAGCGTATCTTGATGGAGATGTCCCGGCAGTAGATGTCGTTCACCAGCACCTTGAACGGCAGGGTGATGGTGTCGGAACCCGCTCCGGGGGCCATGCTGTCGTAGTTGTCGTTGATGGCAATATAGCGGATGCCCATCGCGGGGAAAATCTTTTCCAGATAGTTCCCGGCGTCGATATAGTTCCGTGAAAACCTGCTCAGGTCCTTGCTCACGGCGCAGTCGATACGGCCGGAGCGCATATCCTCAAGCATTTTCTGAAAGCCCGGACGGTCCGTGTTGCTGCCTGTCCGCCCATCGTCAATATAGGTGTCCACCAGCTCAAGGTCCTCATGGCTTTCTATGTAAGCCAGACAGATGGCCCGCTGGCTCTGGATGCTGTTGCTCTCGATCCCGTCAGCATCCTCTTTGGATAACCGGGCATAGATGCCGGTCCTGTAAATCTTTTGGGGCATGGGAAACCTCCTCTCGTATTTTGGTCAGCCAGCCCCGTTTTGGCGGGGTCCCCGGCTATGGGAAAATCATAGCGCCGGGGCCCCGGAATACACAAGGATGTCAAGCCCCGGCAAGGTAAAGGGCGTTGATGCGGTCCTCGATGGTCTCGCCCTTGTCCGCAAAACTCAATTTCACCACCACGCCGCCGTCCAGGTAGACATACGGGTTGCCCAGCTGTTCGATCCAGGCACGGATGCGCTCCTCGGTGGGGGCGTCCGGGTCAATGCGGACGGTGCTGCGGTCACGGAGCGTCGCCCGGTCCACCTTGCGGGGGTCAACATTCTTCATCGCTTCGGTCATAGAGATACCTCCAATCCCCCAGTGGAACAGTGCGCCGCCGGAACGGGCCTGCCATCCTCCAGGTATTGCAGTTTGGCTGCTTTCAACATCTTATGGGATGGACAAACCTGAAAATGACAACGGACAGGCTATCCACGCATGGGACAAGGTTATTTTTCCTCCCCTCCCAGCTTTTTCGCTGGCTCATAATCCGCAAAATTCTCCACGGTGCGGAAAATCCGCTTGTTGTTCACCCACCTTTGGAGGTGGCGGGTGATGGGCGGTGCGGTGGGGCGCTCGTACACCATCACATAGGGGTCAAAGCCCATCCGCCGCAGGGTGTCCACCCGGTAGAGGTCCTGCTCGTGGGTGCTGTTCCAATTCGTCAGCACATAGACCCGCTTGCGCCGGAAGTCCCTGACCTTGGACAGCTCCGAAAACCGCTGAAAAAAGCCGGTCAGGTCGGTGTTGGGGTTGTCCCACGCGAAATGAACGGTTTTTGTCCGTATCTTGTTCAGGAGCGCCACATTGTCCGGCGTGATGAGCCGGATGTCCAGCCCTTGGGAGAAGTCCACATAGGCACGGCTGGCGGCAAGCTGTTCCAGCAGCCGTTCATGGTCAGGGCAGGCCAGCAGGTTGGCATCCATCAGCCTGATCTCTTTCTCCCCGCCCCAAAACTCGGAGAGGTCGGCCACATGGACGCTCCGCGTCCCCTCCTTGTCGGACACGATACAGAACCCGCATCGGTTCGGGCATCCCCTTGTGAGGAAGCCATAGGCGGTATCGGAAAACTGCGGGTACAGGCCGTAGTCCGGGCGGGTATGCTCCACGGCATCCGGCAGGTCAGGCCCCGGACCATAGCCGGTGCCGCCGCAGACCAGCTGGTCGGCATTGGTGACAGAGATCGTGTCCTTGGAGTAGGTGTCAGTGAACACCCGGCTCTTATATACCAGGTCATACCGTCCCTCCGGCAGCCACCACTCCACGGCATCGCCATTGGCTTTGTGGTAGGCAGACAGCTTCATCAGGCACAGGTTCGGCCACCGGTGGCTGTCCACATCTATAAGGCCGATCTTCAAAATCCCACCTCCTCACAGGAAAAGAGAAAAGCGCCCGCCCAATCGGGCAGACGCTCCTCTTTGATTTCTCAGAACTTCATCGGCAGGGCGGTCTTGGCGCTGGAGCCGTTGTAGATGCGGTACACCTGGTAGAGATACCGCTTGTACCCCGGCAGGCTGGTCATGGCCCGCCCCTCCCGGAAGATCACCACCGGGTCGGTCTGGCGCAGCCTCGTCACCAGCCGCTTGCGGCTGTACTCGCCGTGGTAGAGGTCCACAAACTCCACACAGCCCACCACCGTCTCCGCCCGGAGGGAATCCGGGTCGCCTTTCCAGGCGTCCACGATGGTCTGCATGGCCTCCCGGTAGACGCCGCTCCCCACTTTCTTGTAAAGCTCAAAGGCGGTGCTGATGCAGGCCAGCCGCTTCACGCCCCTGGTCTGCTTGCAGTCCACGCACAGGCCCACGCTCTCGGTCACTTTCTGGAACGCCAGCGCCTCCTTGTCCCCGCCGTAGACCAGCGCCCGGAACCTCGCCCCGGCGGTCAGGCTGGCGGACGCGCCCGTCTGCTGGGCGAACAGCAGAGCCTCGTCCCGCTCGGACAGGCCGTAGAACACCTTGCAGCGGATGGGCAGGTCCCGCCCGCCGTTGAGGAACTTCCGGGCGGCGATGGTGTGCTGGCCGTCAAAGACATAGTAGCACCCGCCCCGGCTGCTGACCTTCGGCTCGTTGGCGATGCGCTCGTCGAACTCGGCGGCGATCTTGCGGACCCGGTCCTCGTTCAGGGTGCGCTGGTAAGTAGTGCGGGGGACGACCAGGTCCTTGCTGTCCAAGGTGATCTCCCGGCAAAAGAGATTTTTCGTGTTCATTCTGCGGTTCCTCCCTCGATGGTTACGATGTATTGTTTCAGCGTCTGCATAATGCGGATGATTTCCCGCTTGTAGAGGTCATCCGACAAAAGCCGTGGGTACTCCCGGAAGAAATGGTCGCACAGCTCAATGAACGAGCCGACCTCCCCCTCCAGCGAATGGAGCATGGACTCCTCTGTAACGAGAAACCTGGGGCGCTCCATCTCTGCGGATATTTCCGCGATCTTCTGTATATCCGCCCTCTTTGAGGGTATGGGCGGGGCCTTGTGATAGGCAGGCTGCGGTTTTTTTGACCTATCTGCCCTGCCGTCTTTGGTGACTTTCAGAGCGGCAGCAAGTTTAGGGCGTTCCTCCGGCTCCGCCTTTGCAACGGCGGCCACCGCCGTTTCCGTGGGCTTGATCGCTCCTGTGAGGATTTCCTGCTTGATACCGGGCAGGACTTCCTCGGCGGCATCCACGCCTTTGGCGTATTTCGCCGCATTTTGAACGAACCCCTCGCTTACTTTTGACTCCTGTGCAATAGTGGCACGGGTCTGGTGTGAGGAAATCAACGGACAAAATTTGTCCGTTGATTTTTCGGCACTTTTTCGGTCTCCGCCATGAGCCTGTTTCTCCGCATCATATCTCTGCCCAATCAGATACTTCTTCTGCTGGGGCGTCAGGTTCCGTCTGCCAAGCTGGAGATCGGAAGAGCACACGTCTGAACTCCAGTCACAGGATAGCA
>CAJUOA010000183.1 GCA_910587785.1 uncultured Oscillospiraceae bacterium
GGTCTCTGACCGCAAGCCTGGGGTACCAGCACCCGGACCAGATGGAGGACACCTTGGCGGCGGTCCTGGAGGACATCATCCAGGACAGGCCCCTCACCCCCGGCAGGGGCATCCTCCACTACGAAGAGGGCGTGGACCTGCTTCCGGCCAACATTGAGCTCTCCGGCCTGGAGGTCACGCTGGTGAACACCATGAGCCGGGAGACGATCCTGCGGGAGTACCTGAACAGCGTCCGGGAGCAGTATGACGTGATCCTCCTGGACTGCTGTCCCTCCCTCGGGATGCTGACCATCAACGCACTTGCGGCGGCGGATAAGGTGATCGTGCCTCTGCAAGCTCACTACTTATCGATCAAAGGCATGGAACAGCTCATCCGTACTATATCAAATGTGAAGCGGAAAATCAACCCCGATCTGGAGATCGCTGGCATCCTCATCACGATGGCGGACCTGCGGACCAACTACTCCCGGGAGATCATCGAGCTGCTGCACAGCGCCTACGACGACAGGCTTCGGATATTTGAGAGCATCATCCCGCTGTCCATCCGTGCGGCGGAGACCAGCGCAGAGGGCCGGAGCATCTATCTCCACGACCCTGCTGGTAAAGTTTCCGCCGCGTATGCCGCACTGACACAGGAGGTCATGGCACGAAAAGCAGTGCCGGGAAGATCCAGATGACCAGCTTTGACGCCCTCTTCCAGCCCGGCGGGGCGGAGGCTGCCGGCGAGAGCGTCCAGGACATCCCGCTGACGGACCTGCACCCGTTCAAGGGGCATCCGTTCCAGGTACGGGACGATGAGTCGATGGAGGAGACGGCGGCGAGCATCGCCAAGTATGGCGTACTGGTTCCGGGCATCGTGCGGCCCAGACCGGAGGGCGGCTATGAGCTGGTGTCGGGCCACCGCCGCAAGCGGGGGAGCGAGCTGGCAGGGAAGACCACCATGCCGGTGCTGGTGCGGGAGCTGGATGACGACGAGGCCACCATCATTATGGTCGATTCCAACCTCCAGCGGGAGAAGATCCTGCCCAGTGAGAAAGCGTTTGCATACAGGATGAAGCTGGAGGCGCTGAAGCATCAGGGACAGCGGCATGACCTCACTTTGGAACGCGGCGTTCCAAAGTTGCCTGCTCGGGATAAAATCGCCCAGGAGGCCGGGGAGAGTTGTGGCCTGACAGTTACCCGGTACATATCCCTGACAAAGCTCATTTCTCCTCTGCTGGCAATGGTAGACGAGGAAAAACTAGCGGTCAGCTCCGCCGCTGATTATCTCTCCGGCCTGCCGGAGAACGAGCAGAAGAACCTTGTAGCAGTGATGGAGAGGCTGAACGTGGTTCCTGTCAAAAATCAGCTTGCGAAGATCAAACAGTACAGCAAGGAGGGGACACTGACCGCCGCCGTTATCGACGCGATCCTCTCCGAGGACCGTCCCGCCCCCGTCCAGGTGATCCTCAAAAAGGAACGTCTGACCCAATACTTCCCGCCGTCCTACACCGCCCGGCAGATGGAGGAAGTCATCGTCTCCCTGCTGGAAACCTGGCGCGGCCAACAGACATAGGAGGTTCAACATGGCAAATTTGCAGACAGTATTTGCGGAGGCTGTCAAGCTGGAACGGGACATCTCCCGGTTCCTCAAGGTCTCCACTTACCCCGACTACGACGACCTGAGCGGTCTGGACATCGACTTCTCTGACGGCGAACAGCTTCTCCTGCTGGACGAGCTGTGGCGTGTGGCCGACAAGCTGGCGGATGTGCAGGAGTGCATCGCCTATCTGTCCCGGCCTGTCACGGAGACCAGCCGCCTGCGAAAGGGCACCGCCGGAAAGTACCGGACAGCGAAGGGCCACTTCTACGACTGTAGCAGCAACATCGAAGCTCTGGTGACGGACGAATACCACGCCGTCCCCTACTGGACCCGGACCACCGTGGAGCACGACGGTGAGGACTACTACCTCGTCGGATACAAGGGCCTCCCCATGAACGGACTGCGCGTCCGGGTGAGGTCAACAACATAACCCATCAGAGGCCTGCCCTCAACTGACGAAATTCAGTTGGGGGCAGGCTTTTTTCGTTTTCAGACAAAACAGCTCAAAGGAGGCACCACTATGCCGTCAACTCTGAACCTGGACTACTACTACGGCAGTGAGGCGGACCAGTACAGCTTCTACCGCATCCCGAAGGTCCTGCTCACTGACCCCCGATACAAGGGCGTTTCCATCGAGGCCAAGGTCCTCTACGGCCTCCTGCTGGACCGCATGGGGCTGTCGCTGAAAAACGGCTGGATGGACAGTGACCGGCGCGTCTATATCTATTTCACCCAGGAGGACGCCATGCAGACGATGGACTGCGGCCACAACAAGGCGGTCCGGCTGTTCGCGGACCTGGAGCGCATCGGCCTGATCGAGCGCAAGAAGCAGGGACAGGGCCGTCCCACCCGCATCTACGTCAAGAACTTCACCCTGTCCCCGGAGGACGGCGAGACTTCCGATTTTGGGAAGTCTTCCACTCCCAGCGGCCCCAAGGGGGAAGTCTTGACTTCCGAAAAAAGGATGTCTGCACCTCCGAAAAACGGAGGTCTTGACCTCCCGAAAGGGGAAGCAAATAAGACTGATAAGAATAAAACTGACTGGAATGATACTGACCCATCCATCCTCCCCCCTGCCCCCGCGCTGTATGCGTCTTCTCCTGCCGGCAGGCCCAGAGGGCGGATGAGGATGGATGAGATGGAGCGGTACCGAGAGCTGATAAAGGAAAATATCGGCTTCGACCGCCTGCTGACCGAGCACCCCTGTGACACGGAGACCCTGGAGGGCTACGTGGAGCTGATGGTGGAGGTCTGCTGTTCCCGGCGGGAGTTCATCCGCATCGCCGGGGAGGAGGTCGCTGCAGGAATGGTGAAGAGCCGGTTCCTGAAGCTGGACCATGAGCACGTCGCCTACGTCCTGGACTGCCTGAACCAGACCACCACGCTGGTGAAGAACATCAAGGCGTACACTTTGACGGCGCTCTACAACGCGCCCGTGACCATTGGGCAGTATTACGCCTCCCTGGTGAGCCACGATCTGGCCCAGGACGCCGCCGGAGCGTAAATCGGACGAAAAAAGGAGGAATTTTCAGCATGACAAGAGAGATCGACATCCTGGTGGTGGAACCCGGCGAGGCTCCCCGGCCCGCGCGGGTGGAGGACACGCTGGAGACGTTCCAGCAGATCGTGGGCGGGCCTATCGAGGCCGGGTGCTACCTGCCCCAGCGGGTGATGCTGGTCTGCAACAGTCTGGGGAAGAACATGGGGCTCATGCCCAACCGGGAGAATCCTGCGGACAGCCGGGACTTTATCGCCGGAACCTTCCTGCTGTGCGGCTTCGAGGGGGAGCACTTCGCCTCCCTGACCCCTGCCCAGCAGAGGGAGTTTCAAGCCTATTTTGCCCTGCCTGGCGCAGAGGGAGACTGCGAATGACGGTTTTCGGCTCCCTTTGCCGCCTGCTGGTGCCGCCCTAGACAGATGCGCCCCATTGCCACACCGTTCAGCCCCGGAAGGACTTGTTCCTTCCGGGGCTTTTTTGCGCTAAAGCCTGCGAATAAAAAGTCAAGCCCCAAAATGGAGTTGATGGCAGATTATTTG
>CAJUOA010000184.1 GCA_910587785.1 uncultured Oscillospiraceae bacterium
GGGGATAGAAGACCTCCACCTCCGAGAGGTTCGCCATGTAGGCGGTGTCGTAGCAGGTCTCC
This sequence comes from uncultured Oscillospiraceae bacterium, assembly GCA_910587785.1. Classification (GTDB taxonomy): domain Bacteria; phylum Bacillota; class Clostridia; order Oscillospirales; family Oscillospiraceae; genus Pelethomonas. The sequence goes on from CAJUOA010000184.1 coordinate 63, forward strand.
GCCGCGTTGGGGGTGCTCATCACCCGGCTGAGGGGCACCAGCTCCTCCACGCTGACGAAGCGCTCCCGGTTGCAGTAGACCGCCATGCGGTCCGTACCGCCGGTGCCCGCGCCCTTGCACCAGCGGGTGGCGCCGATGTAGAGGGAGCCGCCGTTCTTCACTGCCGCGTTGTTGCGCAGGAGGAAGTCCAGGATCGTCTCCGAGGCCAGGTCCGTCACCTTCCGGGTGAGGATGTCCGTGTATTGCTCGTAGGGCAGGAGGATGTGGTTCGGCAGGGCGCTCTCATCGTACTCCGCCGCCGCCCAGTTGGCGACGAGGGCCGCGTTCACGTCCGCGAGGATCTGGTCCGGCGTCTTGTCCTTCCACCTGGTGGAGGGCGTGGCCGCGCCGTTTCCGGCAACGGTGGTCTCCAGGGCGTCGGGACAGTTGAGGAGGCCCGTGGTGCCGTAGGCGGGCAGGCCAAGATAAACGTTCTGGTCCATGTGTTTGTCGTAGGTCATGCGCACGCCGTCGGTGAGAAGGCTGTCCAGGGAGCGGCCGGTGTAGTTGGCCTTCTGCATATCCACGAACATCACCTTCAGGGCCAGCTGGAAGACGTGGGCCTTGTAGAGGCCGGTGGTCACGTTGGCGTTGACCACGGGGATGCCGTTGGCCCCGCCGGAGCCCACCGGGGAATCCCCGCTCCCGCCGGTGACGCCGTAGCCTACGGCCTGAGCGGAGATGGCATCCACCCAGCCGCCGCCCACGCTGACATTGATGTCCCGGGGATAGGTAAAGCTGGTGAGGGGGGTGCGGATGAGAGGGTCCCGCTTCTCCAGCTCCGAGCGGAGGAACGCCCCGCCGCTGGCGATGGCGGCCTCGTCCAGGGTCAGCACCCCGCCCCGTGCCGCGCCGCCGGTGCGCACACCGCCCACGACGCCGCCGTCAAAGGTGCCCATGTTCTGATAGTTCATCGTCTCTTCCTCCTTACGCGTTCTGCATGGTCAGGATGCGGAGTTCCGCCACCTTCCCGGCGTCCGCCGGGCCCGCCCACTGGCAGTTGGTGAGCTGGACGGTGTTGGCCCCGTCCGCCTCCGCCTCGAAGCCGCCCACAGCGGCGGTGGGGAAGCTCTCGTTGGCCGCGGTGCGGACATACACCGCGCCGCCCAGCCGCGGGGTGCCCTTCTGGCAGATGACGTTGACCGCCCCCCGCTGGAAGACGGGCACCGCCTCCTTGGCAGCGTACCGGCCCGTGTTCTGGTCCAGGTAATCGAGGGCGCTCTTCACCTCCCGGGCGGCGACGCCCGCGAAGGCATCCGCCGTGCCGCCTGCGCCCAGGGGCACCACGGCCCCCGCGGCGTCGTACTTCACCGCCGCGCCGAAGACGATCTCCGCGCCTGCGGGGCGGGTGGTGACGATCATATCCGGCTGGCGGGCGTAGCTCCCGGCGTAGCCGTGGGGCATGGCCCCGCCGATGGTCTGAGGATGCAGTCCCATATCAGTTGTCCTCCTTCTTTTTGTGGGGGTTGCGGGCGTCATATGCCGCCTTCTGCTTTGCGCAGAGCTGGTCGAAGCCGGTCTGTCCGGCGGCGTCAGCGGCCTGCCGGGCGCTCTCCCGGGACGCCCGGGCGATGGCCTCCAGGGTGCCGGGGCTCTGCACCGCCTCCAGCAGGGCGTCCGCCACCCGGGTGCGCTGGGCGCTGTCCGCGATGGCCGCCACCGCCGGGCGTACGTGCTTCAGGATGGCCATGGCCGCGTCCCGGGCCTCGCCGGTGAGGGGCGTGCCCGCTTTCTCCTCCGGCTCATCCGGTTCCTCCGGATCGGCCTCCTTTTCCTCCTCCAGGAGCTTGTCCAGGGCCTCCACGCCGGAGGGCTCCTCCGGCTTGCTGTCCCGGGCCTCCAGGAGGCTGATGAGTTTGTCCAGCCTCCCCTCCAGAGCGCTGGGGGCGGCGTCCGCCGCGGGGGTCTCGACTGCGGGTCCCGCCTCCGGCGCAGGGGCAGTATCCCCGGCGGGTTCGGCGTCCAGCGCGGTCAGGGCGGTGTCCACAAGGGAGTGGACCTCCGCCTCGTCCTGGGCCTCCTTCGCCGCCAAGCCAAAGGCGGTGAGGATGGCCTTTGCGAATCTGCTCATAGTGTTTCTTCCTTTCTCCGCCTCCCCGGCGGCCTGATCTTGTATCGCCACCTCGCGGCCCGCCCGCCCTCTGGGCACGACGGCCACGTGATTGCCCCGGATGTGCTCCTGCCGGTACCCGGCCCCGTCGGGGACGTAGCGGCAGAGGTAGCCGCAGGAGACCTCCCGCTTCACGCCGTTTCGGATGTCGCTGGCCAGGAGGGCGTCGTTGATGTAGAGGTCCGCCACCAGGTACGCCCCCTCCCGCCGGACGTTCTGGACGTGGCCCCGGGCGTAGGCGGAGAAGTTCTCCGGCACCACGCTCTCCGGCGGGTGGCCGTCCGTCACCGGCTTGCCCTCGAAGGAGGCCATGGCGGCGGTGTCGAATACCTCCTCCTCGGACCGGGACACTGGGACCAGGCGCTCAGCGCCCTCCCGGAGCCCCAGCTCCCCGGCGAGATACTCCATGGTCCCCGTCCGGGCGATGGGCACGTTCCGGCAGATGAGGAAGCCCTCGTCCGTCTCCAGCTGGTTTGGGCTCAGTTTTGTGCCGTAGTAGGACAGCATGCTCTCACCTCGCAAAAGTAATTGGAGCCGACAGGATTACTCCTATCAGCTCCAATTGCTCTTACCTGACGCCAATCCGTCAGGCGCTGTATTTGATTGACCGCTTGATTTCCAGGACGATATACCCGTCGCCCTTCCTCCGGATTTCTGCGTCGTTGCCACGGCGGAGGATGGATTCGATTGCCGCGATGACTTGGTCAGTCATGATATTACCTCAATATGGCGAATTTCACGCGTAAACAGTTCTATCCGGTTTACAACAATACTTTCTGGTTCCGGCTCATTATCCGCAGCAGAAATATAGGCAAACAACTCGCCTGTAAAGAGTTCGCCGTCCGTCATTTCTACACGCACCTGTCTTCCGGCGTTTTCGTTATAAAAACTGGCGTAATTCATGACTTTTTCTCCTTGCTTGTTGGCACAATGTGTGTACCTTTCTTTCCGTAATGGATCGTAAACCTTCCGGTTTCAGTTTCTGCGCCTGTCTGCATATCAACAGCAACACCTATCGGTTCCGCCAGAGAGATTACTTCCTTATTTGCCCAATCACCTTGGCGTGTAAAAATCGGTTCTCCTGTTCCATGATATTTGTCAACAAGGCCCTGTGCTGTATCCAAATCACCGTATAGATAACTTTTTCCGGAAATATAATGCCCAGATTCCTTGATATGCTTGTTCTGGTGCCCTTTGTTGATCTTTTTGGTAATCTGGTCCGATCGTATCAACGATCTGACAGCATCTTCCTTTTCTTGATTATACACGGAAGAATTCACTTTTTCAAGTTTAGCCTTTTCAATTTCTGCATTTCTTTCCCGGTAACCGGATTTCCACTGCAAATACTTCCCATCCCCGCGCCGCTTCCCGGTCTCGGGGTCCGTGACGGCGTACTTGTG
>CAJUOA010000185.1 GCA_910587785.1 uncultured Oscillospiraceae bacterium
TGGTGGGGCTGCTGTGCGGCGCGGCCCTCCGGCTGGCGGTCTACATGAAGGGCAAAAATGCCAAGAAATACCGCCGCAATGCGGAATACGGGTCCGCCCGTTGGGGAAATTCCCAGGACATTGCCCCGTATATCGCGCCGAAGTTCGAGGACAACATCATCCTGACGCAGACGGAACGGCTCACCATGAACAGCCGCCCCAAGGACCCCAAGACCGCCCGGAACAAGAATGTGCTGGTGATCGGCGGCTCCGGCAGCGGCAAGACCCGCTTTTTTCTGAAGCCGAACCTCATGCAATGTACGTCAAATTCCTATCCGACCTCCTTCGTGGTCACTGACCCGAAAGGGGACATCGTAATCGACACTGGAAAATTGCTCCAGCGCAACGGGTATAGGATCAAGATTCTAAACACGATCAATTTCAAGAAGTCCATGCACTACAACCCCTTCGCCTATCTGCACAGCGAAAAGGACATCTTGAAGCTGGTAACGACCCTGATTGCCAACACCAAGGGGGAGGGCAAGGGCGGTGACGATTTCTGGCAGAAAGCCGAGACCCTTCTCTACACCGCCCTGATCGGCTACATCTACTATGAGGCCCCGAAAGAGGAGCAGAATTTTTCCACCCTCATTGAGTTCATCAATGCAATGGAGGTCCGGGAGGATGACGAGGAATTTAAGAACCCGGTGGACCTGATGTTTGACGAGCTGGCGGAACGGGACCCCAACCACTTTGCCGTCCGTCAATATGCCAAATACCGCTTAGCGGCTGGCAAAACCGCTAAGAGCATCCTTGTGAGCTGCGGTGCGCGGCTGGCGGTGTTCGACATTGCGGAGCTGCGGGAAGTCACCGCCTATGACGAGCTGGAGCTGGACACCCTGGGAGACCGGAAAACGGCCCTGTTTCTCATTATGAGCGACACGGACGACAGCTTTAATTTCCTAATCAGCATGGCCTATACCCAGCTGTTCAACCTCCTGTGCGAAAAGGCGGACGATGTGTACGGCGGACGCTTACCGGTGCATGTGCGCTGCCTGATTGACGAGTGCGCCAACATCGGGCAGATTCCGAAGCTGGAAAAGCTCATGGCTACCATCCGAAGCCGGGAGATTTCCGCCTGCCTGATTTTGCAGGCCCAAAGCCAGCTGAAAGCCATATACAAGGATAACGCCGACACCATTGTGGGCAACTGCGACTGCTCCATCTTCCTGGGCGGCAAGGAACCGACCACGTTGAAGGAGCTGTCGGCCCAGCTGGGCAAAGAGACCATTGACACCTACAACACCGGCGAGAGCCGGGGCCGTGAGCTGTCCCATTCTCTGAATTATCAGAAGCTGGGCAAGGCGCTCATGGACGTTGACGAATTGGCCGTGATGGACGGCGGCAAGTGCATCCTGCAACTGCGGGGCGTGCGTCCGTTCCTCTCGGATAAATTCGATATAACCCAGCATCCCCTATACAAATACCTTGCCGACCATGACAAGAAAAACGCCTTTGACATAGCGCGTTTTCTGTCCGTCCGGCTCAAACCCAGGCCCAACGAGGTCTATGATGTGTTTGAGGTAGATGTATCAGAGGAGGACCCCGGCTCCGAATAGACGGGGCCAATCCGATTCGTGAAGAATCCGGGGAAATGTGCCTTCAAAAATCTATCAATATTTTTCGGAGGTACTATATGGATTTCTTTAACTCTGCTGTTGATGTTTTGCAGACCCTCGTGATCGCGCTGGGCGCTGGCCTCGGTGTGTGGGGCGTTATCAATCTTCTGGAAGGCTACGGCAACGACAACCCCGGCGCAAAGAGCCAGGGCATGAAGCAGCTCATGGCGGGCGGCGGCGTGGCCCTCATCGGCATCACCCTGGTCCCCCTGCTGTCCGGACTGTTCGGCTGATCGCTGGCCGCAGCCATAACTCCGGTCCCTCCCGCCGCCTCTGGCGGGAGGGGCCTCGAAAGGAGGGTAAGCCCCTATGGATTTTGTGCTTGACGCAATCACGGAATGGCTCAAAGAGCTGCTGGTCAGCGGCATCATCGGGAATCTGTCCGGGATGTTTGACAGCGTAAATGAGAAGGTGGGAGACATCGCCGCCCAGGTGGGCGCGACCCCCCAGGGCTGGAACGGCGGCATTTTCAGTATGGTGCAGAACCTGTCCAACACTGTCATTCTCCCCATCGCCGGGGCCGTCCTCGCCTTTGTCATGACGCTGGAGCTGGTGCAGATACTCATGGACAAGAACAACCACCATGACATCGAATCGGCGGTTTTTTTCAAATGGATATTCAAGACCGCCTGCGCCATCCTCATTGTCACCAACACCTGGAACATCGTCATGGGTGTGTTTGATGTGGCGCAGAGCGCAGTCAATCAGGCGTCCGGCGTTATCATCGGCGACACCAGCATCGACATGGCGGCGGTCCTCCCGGACATGGAGGCCCAGCTGGAGGCAATGGAGCTGGGGCCGCTGTTCGGCCTGTGGTTTCAGTCCATGTTTGTGGGCATTACCATGTGGGCGCTGACCATCTGCATTTTCATCATCACCTACGGGAGAATGATCGAGGTGTATTTAGTCACCAGCGTGGCCCCTATCCCTATGGCGGCGATGATGGGCAAGGAGTTCGGCGGCATGGGCCAAAACTATTTGAAAGCCCTGTTTGCCCTGGGCTTCCAGGCGTTTCTCATTATGATCTGTGTCGGCATCTATGCTGTGCTGGTGCAGAGCATCGCCACCAGTGGGGACATCAGCACGGCGATCTGGACCTGCATGGGCTACACGGTGCTGCTGTGCTTCACACTGTTCAAGACCGGGAGCCTCGCAAAAAGCGTGTTCTCCGCCCATTAAAACGAAAGGAGGCCCCCTGATGGCCTATGTACCTGTGCCGAAGGACCTGACAAAAGTGAAAACGAAGGTCATGTTCAATCTCACCAAGAGGCAGCTGGTCTGCTTCAGCGGCGGGGCGCTGGTCAGCGTTCCGCTGTTCTTTTTGCTCAAAGGTCCGCTGGGGAACAACACGGCGGCGCTGTGCATGATCCTGGTCATGCTCCCCTTTTTCATGCTGGGGGTGTATGAGAAGAACGGCCAGCCGCTGGAGAAGATCGTGGGGAACATCATCCGCGTGTCCTTCCTCCGTCCCCGCCAGCGCCCCTACCGGACCCGCAACTTTTACGCCGTCCTGGAACAGCAGGACCGATTAGACAGGGAGGTGTACCACATTGTCTACCCAAAAGCGGAAGCTCACCCGCAGCGAACGAAAACAGATCGAAGCCGCTATCGCCAGGGCGAAGCGGACGGATAAAAAGGAGCTGTCGGCCCAAGACAGCATCCCCTATCAGCGGATGTTCCCGGACGGCATCTGCCGCGTCACCGATACATTCTACACCAAGACCGTCCAATTCCAGGACATCAACTATCAGCTTAGTCAGAATGAGGACAAGACCGCCATTTTCGAGGGCTGGTCCGATTTCCTCAACTACTTTGACAGCTCCATCCGCTTCCAGCTGTCCTTTCTGAACCTGT
>CAJUOA010000186.1 GCA_910587785.1 uncultured Oscillospiraceae bacterium
GGATAGATGCCTTGGTCTTGGGTTCCTGGATCAGCAGTTCCTCTTTGGTTCGATAAACCTGCCGTTCAATCCTCAGTTCTCCGGTCTTGAAATTCAGATCGTCCCACTGGAGCGCCATCAATTCTCCTATTGAAATTGTGAAAGAGATTGAAGGATAATTTACCAGCCCCATCGCTCCCTGTGAATACTCGTTACCCCTGCGCCGCGCCCCCGTCTGCGCCGTCCTCCTGCGCTGTGTGGGCGGTTTTGGCGGCAGGCTGGGTGTTATCCCTACCCGCCGTTTCCGCGCCCTGTGCGGGGGCTGTGGCGGCGTTCTGGGCGGTCAATCCGTCCAGTATGCGGCGGCTGTGTTCGGTGGCGATGGTCTGCTCCACAAAGGTCTTGAACTGCTCCTCGGTCAGCGGGATGGTGTCGGGCAGCAGCTTCTCGATAAATCCCATGCGCTTGCAGAGGCGGTTCGTCCTGTCCTTGCGCTCTTGCTCTTTCTGCTCTTGGATGAGCCGCTTTTTCTTGTTTTCAAGCTGGCGGATTTCTTCCTCAATGCTTAATCTTCTCAATTCGGACTGTGTGACACAGCGCCCCAGGGGCAACACCGTCCCCACCCGTTTCCGGCTATTTTGTGCAGGACATCACCGACACCGCTACTGACAAAACGGATATGGTTCTGATGGTTGAGAGCCGCTGCCAGTACCACTCCGGCCTATGGCTTTCTGTCATTTTTTTGCGATAAGCCCAGCCCGGAACGGTCAAGGACTCCACTCTGTCCCCTTGACTGTCTGCATTTTTGCCGTTGCCATTTCGCCGCCGAAAACGGGGAACAGGATTTGACAAGGTTGATGATCTCCAGTCCTTTCTTTCCCGCATAGTCCACTGTATAGGCCGTCCCGCCGTTCTCCTTGTTGAGGTAGCAGACACACACGCTGCTGTTGTCTACCAAATGGCGGTTCCGCTTGTGCATACAGCCTTGGGACTGATAAAGGGGTTTAATTCCTTGTTTACTGGTACGCAATATCTGAGCAGTAAATCTGCTCCCCGGTGTTGTATTTTTCTGCCTGTACTCTGCTTTCTACCACCATGAGGGAAGGCCATCCAGCTTCCTGGACGGCCCTCCTTGAGTACTATTCGCTTATGCATAGAAGTTGACGCTGTTGGGGATCCCGACAAACATATAGCAGTAGGTGATGCCGTCGTACTGGGTCATGCCCACGCCGATGCAGTCACATCTGGAGTCGATCATCGTCTCGAAATGGCCAGGAGAGTTGATCCAGTTGTCGACAGCGCGTTGGGTTGCGTCGGCTGTGCCGGTGAACACGGTGAGGTTGTCACCGAAGCCATAGGGGTAACCGGCGTCAACAGCGGCTTGGCTTTCCTCCAGGGCGTGATGCCATGTGTAGCGCCGGTCGGAGCAGGCTTGGGCGGCATTCATTAGGGCCTCGCTGACCGGCAGTTCCGACACTCCGTTGTCCTTTCGGGTCTGGTTGATGAGCCAGATCATCTCCTGCCGTATCTCCAGGTTGTCTGTCAGGCCGGCGCTGTCCCCGCTGGCGGGGGCTTCCGGCGCAGCGGGGGCTGCGGAGCCAACCGTCAGTATTACGGTCCCACGTTCTCCAGCGCTGTTGGAGACGGTGATCTCTGCGATCCCCTCCGCTTTGGCAATGGCAACCCAGAAGGTCAGCACCTGTTCCACCGCTACCGTGTCTGGGTTGCTGGAAGTCACAGTGTAGTTTGCACCGCTGGGACCGATGATGAGTCCGCTACGGTCTCCTACCTCCAGGGTACTTCCCTTGTAACTGCTCACCCGGACGGATTTGTCGGGCGTTTCCGTTGCCATGGCGGGGACAGTGAGGACAGTTGTGAGGATAGCTGCTGTCAGTGTGGCGGCAATGCGCTTTTTCATGTTGGTCATACATTTTCCTCCTAATTTTCAGTGTTTTGTGGGGCTTTTGCAAGCAACACAATACCGAAATAGGAGGCGAAAGTCGATAGCAAATTGCAATCTAAAACGGAGAAATACAGAGGTAAAAATCGAGCGGATTACACAGCGTTTCGTTGTGTTTATAGGGTGCCTCTTCCGGAGCGTCGATCCTCCTGACCACATAAACAGCCACAGACAGATGTGGAACACGTGGAAACACTGTTTTCAAAGAGTGCCGGAGAGTAAATGAAAAGGAGTAGAAACGGCTATAAACTATCAAAATTTGTCTAAAAAATCTTTGCAGACCTCTTTGGGTATAGAGGAGCTGATTTTTATAACGTGCGAGTCTCGTTCCGACCGAGAACCGTTTTTTCCCTTGTTCTCCTGACGCTGGGCCACAGGGGCCTCCTGGCGGCCCTGGTCTGGGGACCGCTGGGATACCTCCCGCTGGGGCTGGGGCGGTCTCACAGGGGCCTCCTGGGGCTTCAAAGCTGGCTTCCTCCGCTCCGAGGGCTGACGCTCCCGATGCCTGACCTGCACCTGTTCCGGGGCCTCACGTTCCGGGGCCTGCCGTTCCTGGAACACCTCATGCCCCTTCTGGAGCGGCTTGGAGGGCCTGCGCTCCGGTTCCGGGGGCAGGGTGTAGAGGATGCGCTCAAAAATGGAGTTGGCCCGATCCAGCTCCGTCACTGGCAGGATCACGTCCATCAGCTTACCCCTGTCATCCTTGTCCTTGATGACCGAGAACAGCAGCTTGTGCTTTTTCGCCAGCTTCTGAAACTGTTTGTACTGCTCCGGCGTCATGGGGAACCGGCGCAGATCCCGCGTCTCCCGCAGCATCTTGCCCATGTTGACCTTGCCCGCCCACTCCTCCGGGCAGTCCATGGCGAAATCGTACCCCCGCCGCCGCCAGTAGTAGACGTTGGCCAGCACCCGGGCCTTGTGCATACAGCAGATATAGGTGGCCCGCTTGTCAGGGGTGCCGAACACCTCATAGTTGTAGGCGCTGCACCAGCCGCAGCCCTGAGCGATGGGGCAGGACCAGCACTCGTCTGTAGACTGGCTCCGCCGGGTCACGCAGGCCATGCAGTCCACCCTTTGACAGTGCTCCGCCCGGCGGCGGATGCCGTCATAGATGTTGCCGATGACGTAGGGCTCCCGCCTGCTGCCCACGGAGCTCTCCATGTAGCGCAGGCATGGGTAGATATCCCCCTTCCAGTCCACGGCCAGCATCAGCCCGGTCCCGCCGCACCAGTTCCGGTCGTCCCGCTCCGTCAGCGGGTGGCCGCAGTGCCGGGAGAAGATAGAGAGGGTGACTTCCTCTTCCAAGCCGCTGCTGAAGAGCCAGTCCGTGACCCGGTGGAGCTGCCAGTAGAGCTCGGAGGCGTGGCAAAGCTCCCACCCCTCCTCATACCATGCCCACGGGGAGAGCGAACAGTTCCACAGCGAGCTGAAGACGGACATAGATCTTGAGCGGCTCCCATCTGGCAAGTTCGAGACCAATGAGCTGGTGCTGGAGC
>CAJUOA010000187.1 GCA_910587785.1 uncultured Oscillospiraceae bacterium
TCACCGTCAACCGGGCGGCGGGAAAGACCACCCGCTACTATGTGGACGAATTCCACCTTTTGCTGAAAGGCGAGCTTGCCAGCTGGAGCGTGGAGATTTGGAAGCGGTTCAGAAAGTGGGGAGGTATCCCGACCGGTATCACACAGAACAGCAAGGACCTGCTGGCAAGCCCGGAAATTGCAAACATCCTGGAGAACAGCGACTTCATCTATATGCTCAATCAAGCGGCAGGCGACCGGCAGATTCTGGCGAAGCAGCTCAATATTTCGCCTCACCAGCTTTCCTATGTCACCCACTCCGGCGAGGGCGAAGGGCTGCTGTTCTACGGAAACGTCATTTTGCCCTTCATTGACCGTTTCCCCAAGGACACGGAGCTGTACCGCATTATGACGACCCGCTTGAATGAGATCGTCCAGGAGGGCGGCGCATGAATGAGGCCGTCTGCACCAAGGAAGAACTGCGCACAATGCAGGCGTGGCCGCTGGAACAGAAAATACAAGTTACCCAGGCAAAAATCCGGGAGTGGTACGAACACTACGGCGGCAAGGTCTTTGTCTCCTTCAGCGGAGGCAAAGACTCCACTATACTTTTGGATTTGGTGCGGGACCTCTATCCTGACGTGCCCGCCGCCTATGCGGATACCGGATTGGAGTACCCGGAGATACAGGACTTTGTGCGCTCTGTCCCCAACGTGGAATGGCTGCAACCTGTCATACCCTTCACCCAGATCATTGAGAAGTACGGATACCCGGTCATATCAAAGGACGTGGCAAAGCGTATCTACTACGCCAGAAAAGGCAGCAGATGGGCCATCAATCAGCTGAACGGACTTAATTCTGATGGCAGTCCCTCCTGGTACTGTCAGCGGTATCTGAAATGGCGTATCCTTCTGGACGCACCATTTCCTATTTCGGAATATTGCTGCGGCGCTATGAAAACCAGGCCCCTCCACAAATACGCCCGTCAAACTGGCAGGATGGCTATCATGGGGACCATGGCCTGTGAAAGTAAGCGGCGGGAGGGGGCGTTTCTGCAAACCGGCTGCAATGCCTATGACACTAAGGACCCCGCCTGCAAGCCGCTGTCCTTCTGGACGGAGCTGGACGCCCTTCAATATCTGTGTATGACTGGCATTCCCTATGCCTCTATCTATGGGAACATTGTGGAGCACGGCGGAAAGCTCGTCACCACCGGCGCACAGCGGACAGGCTGTATGTTCTGTATGTTCGGCCTCCACCTGGAAAAGCAACCGAACCGCTTTCAGCGCATGGCCCTGACCCACCCGGAGCAGCACGATTTCTGCGTCAACACATTGGGCTGCGGGAGGGTGTTGAACTACATCGGCGTACCTTATCAACCTGTGACGAACGAAAGGAGCGAGTGACTATGGACAACGAACTGTATCTCATCCACCTGGACGATTACCTGAGCCACATCGACGGCAAGCTGGAGATGTACGATCTGCTGCTGGAGCTGGTGCGGTCTGTGCGGAAGGACCTGGAGGCCGGGGAGCCGTCCCAGGCCATACGGACACTGTGCGCCTACGAGCAGCAGGCCCATGAGCTGTATGAGAGCTGGGACATCTCCGATGCCTACGCCGAGAGCGGCGCCCCGGACGATCTGGCCCAGCTGATGGAGGACGAGCTGCTGCCCGCCTGGGATGAGGATGAGGATACTGGCACGGAGAATGACGGCGGTATGGCAGATGACATGGAGGATGATGGGATGAACGGCGAGACCTCTGCCGCCGCCTATCTTCTGCGGGCTGTGGGACAACTGAACCGGGTCACGGCCAATATCCTGGAAATCACCAAGGCGATGGTGGTGTACGAGAACGCCATCGACCGTATCTTGAACAACGGTGAGATGCCGGAGAACGACTGTGCCGACTAAGGGAAAGACCCGTCTCCATTTCACCGATGCCGAGCAGGACGGGGGCCGTCTGAAGGAGCATGACCGGGCGAAAGAGCGTGAGGCGGACCGGGCGGCGATGCGGAAAGATGCACCGCCGCCCAAGGACCGCAAAAAGATGAAACGGCGCATGACCGAGCAAAAATCTGGCGCTGAAAAAAAGAAAAAGGGCAAATCCACCAATCCGAAAACTGCTAAAACTGCGGGCCAGCTGCAATTTGAGGAAAACAAGCTCAAACCGCCCTCTAAGCTGTCCCATACGGTCAAGGATGCCCCTGTGCTGGCACTCTCCGGCAAGCTGCACCACAAGGTCAGCGAGGCGGAGGATGATAATGTTGGCGTGGAGAGCACACACCGGCTGGAGCAGACCGCCGAGGCCGGTGTTCATCTGACGGAGCGTTCCCGCCGCGCCCATAAGCTGCGGGAGTACCGGGCCACAGAACGGGCGGAGATCAATGCCCTCCACCGGCAGTCCCTCCGGGACAATCCAGAGCTGGGCAGCAATCCGCTGTCACGCTGGCAGCAAAAACAGGCCATCAAAAAGCAATACGCCGCCGCAAAGCGTTCCGGGCAGAGGGCTGGTGAGGCGTCAAAGGCCACATCCACCATGGCGGAACGGGTATCCGACACGCTGAAAGGCGCAGCAGAAACAAGCAAACAAGCTGGTGCGTTTATCATGCGGCACAAGAAGGGCTTTCTCATTGTCATCGGCTTGTTTCTCATTCTGGTGATGTTCTTGAATATGATGTCCTCCTGTTCCGTGCTGGCCGAGGCCATTCTGGGCAGCAGTGCGGGCGGCACTTATCCCTGCGAGGATGCGGATATGCTGGGGGCCGAGGCAGATTATGCCGCGCTGGAGGCTGCTTTGCAGCACGAGGTGGACAATTACCCCAGTTACCACCCCGGCTATGACGAGTACCGTTATGACCTGGACAGCATCGGACATGACCCCTATGTGCTGATTGCTATTCTCACCGCCTATCATCAGGGAACATGGACCAGGAACGAGGTACAGGGGACGCTGCAAATGCTCTTTGACCGGCAGTACACCCTCACTCAGACAGTAGAAGTGGAAGTCCGCTACCGAACGGAAACACGGACGGACAGCAACGGCGATGACTACGATGTGGAAGTTCCCTATGACTACTACATCTGCAATGTGACCCTGGATAACTTCGACCTGTCCCATCTCCCGGTCTACATTCTAAGAGCCTATCCGCAAATAGCTAGCGATGGACAGGAAGGATCTTTCTCCAAAC
>CAJUOA010000188.1 GCA_910587785.1 uncultured Oscillospiraceae bacterium
GCTATCGGATGCTGGCAAGATGGGCAAGGGACTGTCTGGACAGTTCCCATATCTCGTCCAGCCGGGATTGCAGGTCCTCAATGTCGGCGGCGTAGACGCTCCCGGTCTCGTTCGCCCTTTTCGCGTACTGGTTCAGGTTGGTGCTACACCGCTGGAGCAGGACGATGAGCTGGCGCACCTCTGCTAAATCCAGCCTCACACAGATACCGTCCAGCGCCATCTTGCGGACATAGGCGCTCATGTTCAGGATGCCGGCCTCCTCCATCTTGGCACGGATGCGCTCCTTATCTTCCGGGGAAATACGGATTTTCAATTCCTCGTCTTTTTTCATCACCGCTCCGGCTCCTTTCCGGGCTTCTTGTCCGGCTCGATCTCCGCCGCCCTTTTCTTCAGGTCCGCCAGCACGGAGGGGCGCTCCCCCTCACCAGCCTCCTCCCGTTCCCTCTGTTCCATACTGTCATCCATGCTGAGGGCGGCGTCCAGCTCCGCCAGCCTTGCGCTCTTTTCCGCCAGCTCGGCCTCCTGCGGAAACGGCTTTTTCAGTTCCTCCCGCGCCGCCGCCTGCTGGTTTTGCAGGTTTTCAAGCTGTTCGACGCCTTTTTCCAGCCGTCCGGGGATGCCGGCCAGGGCGTTGTCCAGCCTCGTCAGGTTGCCCCGTGCATCCGCGCCCAGCGATACCCTGTGGCTCATCTCGCCTTTCAAGGTGAGCTGGAACTCCTTGGAGAACGTGTCAAAGGAAAGTTCCATCGCAAAGCCACGGTAGCTGCCGATGGGGATGCCCTCCGTGCTTTTGGTCTCCTTGCAGAGGGCAAGGAGAGCGTCCCCGGCCTCCGCCTTTTCCGCGTAATGCCTGCCGCCGACCTCCATCCCCACAAAGCCCTCCTCCGGGAGCGGGTGCGCCGCCACCGTCTGGATGTCCGCCTCAAAGCCCCGGTTGCGGCTCTGCTGTGCCTCGATCTCGGCGGGGAAGTATTTCAAAAGCTGGTCCTCCAGCCGGAAGTGCTTGCTCTGGTAGTCGGCCCGGAGGACTTTCAGCTTCGCCACATCAATATCCAGATCCATCTTTTCTTTTATCAGCGGGTTCCCGGCGCACAGGGCCTTGATCTCGGCATAAGAGAGCGCCTGCTCGTCCACATCATCACAGGAGCGCACCGGGGACTTGCTGGTCATGATCTGCGAGATGAACTTCTGCTTGTTCTCCAAGGTCTGATAGAGGTAGGCGTCAAAGGTCCCCTCCGTCACATACTGGAACACCTGGACCTGCTTGTTCTGGTTGCCCTGCCGGATGATGCGCCCGTTGCGCTGGGTCATGTCGGCGGGGCGCCAGCCCACATCCAGGTGGTGGACTGCCACAAGACGATCTTGCACATTGGTCCCGGCGCCCATCTTCTGGGTGGAACCCAACAGGACACGGACTTCCCCGGTGCGGACTTTGCTGAACAGCTCTTTCTTTTTGGCCTCCGTGTCCGCGTCGTGGATAAAGGCGATCTCCCCCGCAGGGACGCCAGCGGCCACCAGCTTGTCCCGGATGTCCTCGTACACATTGAACGTGCCGTCCCCCTTGGGGGTGGACAGGTCGCAGAACAATAACTGGGTCAGCCGGTCCTCTTTCCCGTCCTCCCAAATGCGGAGGACATTCTGGACACAGGCATTGAGTTTGCTGTTGGGGTCATCGGGCAGGAGCGGGTTTATCAGCCGCTGGTCGAGGCCGATCTTGCGCCCGTCCGAGGTGATCTTGAGCATATTATCGACCGAGGGGTCCACATTCCCGTTGTGGACGGCGGCGGCCCGCTCAGACAGGTCCGCCACCATCTCTTTCTGGATGTCCGAGGGCTGCACCACCACGGTCTCAAACTTTGCCTCCGGCACGGGGAGGTGGAGCTGGTCGGCGGTCTTGATGTCCGCCACCGCCTTGAACATACCCATCAGCTCCGGGAGGTTGAAGAACTTGGCGAACCGGGTCCTCGCCCGGTAGCCGGTCCCCTCCGGGGCAAGCTCTATCGCCGTGGTAGTCTCCCCAAAGGTGGAGGCCCACTGGTCAAAATGCGCCAGCCCCTTCTGCTGGAGCGTGCTGTGCTGCAGGTATCGCATCATGGTGTAAAGCTCGGTCATACTGTTCGACACAGGCGTACCCGTGGCGAAGATGACGCCCCTGCCGCCGGTCAGCTCGTCCATATACTGGCACTTCATGAACATATCCGAGGACTTCTGCGCCTCGGAGGTGGAAAGCCCCGCCACATTCCGCATCTTGGTGTGGAGGAACAAATTTTTGAACGCATGGGCCTCGTCCACAAAGAGCCGGTCAACGCCCAGCTGTTCAAAGGTGACAACATCGTCCTTGCGCTCCGCGGCTTGCAGTTTCTCCATCCGTGCCTCCAGCGTCCGCCGGGTCTTTTCCATCTGCTTGATGGTGAAGTTCTCGCCCCGCATGGCCTTGATCTCGGCTATGGCGTCGGTGATCTCGTCGATCTGCTCCTGCAAGATGCGCTCCTGCCGCTCGGCGGAGAGAGGTATCTTCTCGAACTGGCTGTGACCGATGATAACGGCGTCATAGTCCCCGGTGGCGATCCGGGCGCAGAATTTCTTGCGTCTGGCCGTCTCAAAGTCCCTTTTGGTCGCCACCAGCACCTTTGCGCTGGGGTAGAGCCGCAGGAACTCGCTGGCCCATTGGAGGGTCAGGTGGTTGGGGACCACGAACATGGACTTCTGGCACAGCCCCAGCCGTTTCGCCTCCATCGCGGAGGCCGCCATCTCAAAGGTCTTGCCCGCGCCCACCTCGTGCGCCAGCAGGGTGTTCCCGCCGTACAGCACATGGGCGATGGCGCCCCGCTGGTGTTCCCGCAGGGTGATGTCCGGGTTCATGCCGCCGAACACGATATGGCTCCCGTCATACTCACGGGGGCGGGTGGAGTTGAAAAGGTCGTTGTAGGTCCTGACCAGATCAGCCCGCCGCTGGGGGTCGCGCCACACCCAGTCCCGGAAAGCATCCTTAATGGCCTGCTGTTTCTGCTGGGCAAGGGTGGTCTCTTTCTTGTTCAGCACCCGCT
>CAJUOA010000189.1 GCA_910587785.1 uncultured Oscillospiraceae bacterium
AAGGACAAGACCATCTTCGCCCTGGACATGGGGGCCCTCATCGCCGGGGCCAAGTACCGGGGCGAGTTCGAGGAGCGGCTGAAGGCCGTCCTCAGCGAGGTGGAGAAGAGCGAGGGACGCATCCTGCTCTTCATCGACGAGCTCCACAATATCGTCGGCGCGGGCCGCACCGAGGGCAGTATGGACGCCGGGAACCTCCTCAAGCCCAAGCTGGCCCGGGGGGAGCTCCACTGCATCGGCGCGACGACCCTGGACGAGTACCGCAAGTATATCGAGAAGGACGCCGCCCTGGAGCGCCGCTTCCAGAAGGTCCTCATCGGCCAGCCCACGGTGGAGGACACCATCTCCATCCTCCGGGGCCTCAAGGAGCGCTTTGAGATTCACCACGGCGTGCGCATCACCGACGGGGCCCTCATCGCCTGCGCCACCCTCTCCGACCGGTATATCACCGACCGCTTCCTTCCCGACAAGGCCATCGACCTGATGGACGAGGCCGCGAGCAAAATTCGTATGGAGATCGACAGCCTCCCGGCGGAGCTGGACGAGATCAGCCGGAAGATCATGCAGCTGGAGATCGAGAAGCAGGCCCTGGGCAAGGAGGAGGACAGCGGCTCGAAGAACCGCCTGGGCCGCATCGACGCGGAGCTGGCCGAGCTCAAGGCCAAAAACGACGCCATGCGGGCCCAGTGGGAGACGGAGAAGCAGTCCATCGCCGGCCTCAAGCGCATCAAGCAGGAGATCGAGGACACCCGCCGCCAGATGGAGGAGGCGGAGCGCAATTACGACCTGGAGCAGATGGCCCGCCTGAAGTACGACACCCTCCCCCGGCTGGAAAAGCAGCTGGAGGAGGAGCGCGCCCGGGTGGAGGCGGGGAAGGACGAGCACCTGCTGAAGGAGGAGGTCACGGAGGAGGAGATCGCCTCCGTGGTCAGCGCCTGGACCGGCGTGCCCGTCAGCAAGCTGGTGGAGAGCGAGAAGGAGAAGCTCCTGCGCCTGCCGGACATCCTCCACCGCCGGGTCATCGGGCAGGACGAGGCCGTCACCGCCGTCAGCGAGGCCATTCTGCGGGGCCGCGCCGGGCTCAAGGACGAGAACCGGCCCATCGGGTCCTTCATCTTCCTGGGCCCCACCGGCGTGGGCAAGACGGAGCTGGCGAAAGCCCTGGCCCAGTCCCTGTTTGACGACGAGCGCAATATCGTACGCATCGACATGTCCGAGTATATGGAGAAGCACGCCGTCAGCCGCCTGGTGGGCGCGCCTCCGGGCTATGTGGGTTACGACGAGGGGGGACAGCTCACCGAGGCCGTCCGCCGCAGGCCCTACAGCGTGGTCCTCTTCGACGAGATCGAGAAGGCCCACCCGGACGTGTTCAACATCCTCCTCCAGCTCCTGGACGACGGGCGGCTCACCGACAACCAGGGCCGGACCGTGGACTTCAAAAACACCATCATCATCATGACCAGCAACATCGGCTCCGCCTACCTCACGGAGAACATCCGCCCCGACGGCACCATCGACGAGGCGGTGAGGGAGAAGGTCCGGGGGGAGCTCCACCAGTACTTCCGCCCGGAGTTCATCAACCGTGTGGACGACATCGTGGTCTTCTCGCCCCTGACCGAGGCCCAGATCGCCGGGATCATCGACATCTCCATGGCCGCCATCGTCCAGCGCCTGCGGGACCGGGACATCTCCCTGGAGCTGACGGACGCCGCCAAGAGCTTCATCGCCCGGTCGAGCTACACGCCCTCCTTTGGCGCACGGCCCGTGAAGCGGTACCTGCAAAAGCATGTGGAGACGGAGCTTGCCGCCATGCTCATCCGGGGAGCGCTCTCCGACGGGCAGGGGGTGCGCATCGACAGCGGCGGGGAGAAGCTGACCTTTGAGGTGAAGTGAGAAAGGGCGGCAATGCCGCGGGATAAGATCGGGGCCGGCTGCCGGGGATTTTTCCGGCAGCCGGCCCTTCTTGCGCAGGCGCTTTTTCGTCCGGGGATGCAGGCGCCGGGGCCCGCGCGGACAAGACCATTGTTCTTGTCAAAGAAGAGAGCGTCATCGAAAGCAGCTTTTGCCTGCGCCGCCAACTCCTCCGATGGTGGTGGATGTTCCCGTTACAGCATCCTCTGCCGGATGCCTGGTCCTCAGACGGCCCCTCACGCCCCCTGCTCCCGCCACGCCCGGGCCCGGCGCTGGAAGGTGCTGCGGGACACGCCCAGCTCCCGGCCCGCCTGGGCGGCGGTGACCCGGCCGAAGCGCCACGCCTCCTCCAGTTCAGCGAACCGATCCGGCGGCAGGGCGATGGGCGTCCGGCCAAAGCGCACGCCCCGCTCCCGGGCGGCGGCGATGCCCTCGGCCTGCCGCTGGCGGATGTAGTCCCGCTCGGTCTGGGCCACGTAGCTGAGGAGCTGGAGCACGATGTCCGCCACCAGCACGCCGGTGAGGTCCCGGCTCTCCCGGGTGTCCAGCAGGGGCATGTCCAGCACCACGATGGCGATCCCCCGGTCCTTGGTCAGCACGGCCCACTGCTCCAGGATCTCCGCGTAGTTGCGGCCCAGGCGGTCTATACTCTTGACCACCAGCACGTCCCCTGGACCCAGCGTCCCCACCAGACGGCGGTACAGGGGACGCGCAAAGTCCCGGCCGGACTGCTTTTCTACTACGATATGCTCCGCCGGGACGCCGAACTCCCGCATGGCGATCAGCTGACGGTCCTCCTTCTGCCCCCGGGTGGATACGCGCACATAGCCGTAAGTTTCTCCTGACATGCCAAAGCCCTCCTCGAGAAGTATGATAGATAAGATACCTCCCGATTTTAGCGGAAACGGGGCCTTAGACTGTCAAATTGATTTTAATGAACACAAAAAACGCCTGTTGAACCAATTCAACGGGCGTTTTTTCCTGTCCTTTTTTTGAGAATGCGTGGTCAAAATGTATACTTTTTGA
>CAJUOA010000190.1 GCA_910587785.1 uncultured Oscillospiraceae bacterium
GCTGGCATCTGCAACTTTGACCGCTTAGCTTAATTTCGCAAGAGGTCTAATATAATAATAGGCGGAGGTCAAGGCTTTTATACCTTGACCTCCGCTGTTCGTTTCGACATCAGAGCCACACCATGACGGCAAAGCCGCCCTTAAAATAATAGGTGTTCGTCCAATGTCCAGTTGGTGGAGGTGAGGGGAGTCGAACCCCTGTCCGAAAACAATTTCACGAGATATTCTCCGGGCGCAGACGGTTATTTCAGGCGGCGTTACCGCCCTGTTCCCCTTCTAGCAGGCAAGCCGTCACGCCTGCCAGTTGGGTAAGAGTCATAATTCATGGCCCGGTCAACTCTTTCCGTGCGCACGTTCACTGCGAATACGACGCCCTAGCTAAGCCGCAGTCCTCTTAGGTCGGACGGCTGCCGTTAATCAGGCAGCGAGAAGAACAGGTTCGTTGTTCTTTAATTTATAAAGTTGCCCATTATTAAGGTGGCCGGGCACCACCGCCCGCTGATCCCGCTTCCTCATCCCCGTCGAAACCGGTACACCCCCGCAGATACTGGTATTATACCATACCTCGCGGGAAAATGCAACCGAAATTTGTCGGGGTACAGGACAAACGCATGAACGAGTGAGAGGGGCAAAAGAAGGGAACGAGGAAATTAAAAAAGCGAGGACCTGGTCTAAAAAGGCGGGAGGCCCCATGCTGATAGTGAAGCAGGGCCAGATCCGACAATTCCGCCGAGAACTTGAAAGTTCTTTGGCACTTGGCTTATAACATCCTGAAAGCTGAGACCTCCCTGCGCGGCAGCTTTTCTGACAAGCAATTCAAAATCAAATTGTCCGTTCTGTCTGCTGTTCTTAATTTCTTTCCCCATTCAATTACCGTGCAGGATCACCCCTCGGCCTTGACAGCGAAGTCGCCGTCCTGGAAGATGATGACTTCCTCCCCGTCCTCTGTCGTACCCACGATCTTCAGGTCCGGGGTGCCGATCATGAAGTCGATATGGATGGTGGAGTCGTTAAAGCGCTCTTTAGCCTCCGGGTGGCTGGTGTTGAGTCCCCGGCCCAGCGCCAAGTGGCAGCTTGCATTCTCGTCGATCAGGGTGGTGAAGTAGACCACACCGCTCATGCTGATGGGGGAGTGGTACTCCACCAGAGCGGCCTCGCCCAGGTAGCAGGCATTCTCGTCGGTAGCCACCAGGGCCTCCAGCATCTCCCTGCCCTCCTTGGCCAGGACCTCCACCACCTTGCCGTTTTCAAAGCGGAAGCCGAAGTTCTCCACCTTCTTCCCGCCCAGAACCAGGGGCCGGGAGGCGTAGACCACGCCGCTGGTGACAAACTTGTCCGGGGTGGTACAGATCTCCTCGGAGGGAATATTGGGGTGGAAGGGCGTAAAATTGGCCGGACGCTTCCGGTCCCCGTGGCCGAACTTAGACCAGGGAGTGAGACCAACGACCAGGTCCGTACCGTTGGAGGCGGTGTAGTGGAGCTTAGTCAAGTGGAGGGCGTCCACCGCATTGCCCCGGGCGGCGGTGAGCTTGTCCTTCTCCTCCCAGGCCTGGACTACATCGTTGTCCTCCGTGATGTAGCAGAGCTTGAAGAGCAGCTCCCAGTAGGCGTCCTCGGCCTCCCCGCCCTTCTTGTCCAGGATATACTCCGCCCAGCGCTCAGTGGGCACCACGGCGATGAGCCACTGGCAGTGCTTCTCCCGGCTGGCCCGGCGCATGATATTGCGCACGGTGTCCACATGGGCAAAGATAGCGTTGGAGTGCTTCTCGCTGATGTCCTCCATCAGAAGCGGGTCCTCGCTCTCCAGCCGGACGTAGCAGGCCCCCTGGTCCAGGTACATCTGGTGCATCTCCCGCTCCCAGTCCTCCACGCGGCGCATGTCCTCGTCACTGCGGTAGCGGGCGGCCACCTTCATATTGGGCAGGTCCAGGTAGTGGACCACCACGTTGCCTGCGCCCAGCTTGTAGCACTCCTCGGCAAAAATAGGAACAAAGGCGTGCCCAGCGACGCTGGCCTCCACCAGCACGGTCTGTCCCTTCTGGACGTTGAGCCCCACCCGGGCCAAGGTATAGGCGTACTTGCGCTTCATTTCCTCTAAAGTCATGGAAGCATCCTCCTCATTATGACGTTGCTCACCCTGTCCTGACGCGGACCGGCGGCTGTGTTCTGCTGCTTAACAGTGTAAGCACTGCGGGCCTGTTTGTCAAGAGCGGTGTTCCGGAATCCACGCCTGTCTCATAAACTGAGAAATTGCGGGAGCCTGTAGGGGCGAATATTATCTGCCCGCACGATACCGCAAAGGGTCTTGATACGGAAGGATTTGATCTCCTTCAGCAGTTTGTTGTCTGCGGCAATCTGGCGGTTAATATCTCCCTTCTCCGTCTGGATGCCTCGCCGTTCCATCTGACTGGCGGCAACGCCCATGTGGATGGAGGGGATTTTCTCAATGCCCTGCCGCTTATAGCTACGGTGGTCGATGCGCTCTGGTCGGTCTGCGGCTTCTAACGCTCGGTTCGCGTAAGCGGCCCACGCCGCCCGCCACTTCTCGGCGTTCTCCCGGTTGTTCCAATCGGTGGTGTCCTCCCGGTGATTTTTCCAGCCGCCTTTGCCGTCCGGGATGCGGTTGCCCTGGCTGTCCAAGTCGTAAACCTTCCGGCATTTCGGCCCCCAGCGTCCATCTGGTTTTAACGGGCGAATGGTCAGCATGATGTGAGTGTGAGGATTGCCGTCACCCTTGTCGTGGAGTGCAAAATCGGCGCACATCCCAGCGTCAACAAAATTGTCTTTGACGAATGATCAGACAAGTGCCAACTGCTCCGCTCTGGACAATTCCACGGGAAGGGCAACTTCGATTTCACGGGCAAGCTGGGCAACGCCGGGCTTGTGCGTGTAGTCGTGGGTCTTGCCGTCCCACTCATTTGTCAGCTTCT
>CAJUOA010000191.1 GCA_910587785.1 uncultured Oscillospiraceae bacterium
GGCCAGCCTCTGTCCCGGCTTTGGATCAACGGCAGACTGGGAGGTGTCCCCACGCTGTTATGAAAAATAGCAGACCATTCAAGCTTTTACATAACATATAGGCAGGTGACTTGAGCATGAATAACAGGGAGCTTTGCTTTAGGTTTGCCAATAGGAGCGATACGGCGTTAATCCTCCAATTCAGTTCTATACATATTGACACAGGACACGGCAACCGTTATTGCGGCTGTCGTGTCCTGCTTTCTATGTCTGTTGAATTTCCCGGATCAGCACAAAAGGGGTAAGCTGCCGGTTCTGACCAGCCGGATTATCTACAATTAGCGCAAGGAGTTGATCCTGCTTCCAGTCTCTCAGCTGATTCCCTTTACCCAGCAGGTCTACATCCAGGTCGTTGGCATCCACAATCATCATAACAACTCCGGTCCGTTTATAAACCTCATTGCAGACCATGTCTGGATTTCTGGGAACGCGGATGCCGATGTGCTTATATTCCGGGATGTCTTCTCCGTAGAAGCCGTCCAATCCCCGGACCTCCTCGCCGAGGAGCCGGTAGAAAGTGCCGTGGATGCCCCGCAGCTTGTCCAGACCGGCTCGGACCGCTGCCCAGAGCACCCGGCCCAGACCGCAGGTGTTGATGGCAAACTGCATCTTCACCGGCAGGCCCATGCCCGGCCCTGCCGAGGTCTGCCGGACAAAGCGGGAGAGCAGCTTGGCCCAAAATCCGGGGCGCACCTGGTCCTCTGTCACCACCCGTCCCTGACAAAGGGCAATCACCTTCTCACTGGAGGAAAGGATATCTCCTGGCTGATAGACGGGCTTAACATATCGTTCAACAAGGTCGATATAGCTTTCCCCCGCTTGGACGAAATGTGTGGTAATGGCATGGCGGGCATAGATTTTCCCGTTTGCCTGGATCAATACGTCCTTTCCCTCATTTGCGTAATATTCCATCAGGACACTCCCTCCAAATACTCCTCCAGGCAGACGCCCAGGGAATGGATCTGCTCCGCGTCCTCGTGCCCCACATAGCGGTAATGCCAAGGCTCATAGATGATACCGGTGATCTCGCTTTTGTCATTGGGATAGCGGAGGATGAAACCATACTCCCAGCTGTGCTCCATCAGCCACTTCTGCACAGCGGTGCTCTCCTGGGTTTCATCCAGATGCTGATTATTGATGTCCACAATATCCACTGCCAGTCCCAACTGATGCTCGCTAGTACCTGGGACTGCCACAGATTTCCCTGCCTCCACTGGGGCGTCAGCCTCAGAGTATCCTTGTGCTATCAGGCGGTCAACCTTATTCTGGAACAACTTCTCCTGGTACTCCTGTGTACGGTAGGCGGAGCAGATGACTGGGGACAGACCATCCGCCCGGCAAGCGTCCATCATGGCCTGTAAATCCGGATAGCACCGGCTATCCACTGAGAGCCCGTTCTTCAGTTCTGTCAGGGAGAGAGAATAGTCTGTCGGCAACGGGTTCCAGGGGTTTACCAGAAGCAGATTCCAGCTATCTTTGTCTGGTGTGGTAGTTTTGGGGCTGCCGCTGGCCTCTGGCGATGTGGAACTGGGATCCTGCTGGGCGCCGACTGAAGGCTCAGGCTGCAGCGGGAAAAATTTTGGGTCAGTTTGGGTAGAAGCACCTTGCTCGATAACCTTGAGCGTGTCTGTGGCAGAATCCGGATTGGTCTGGGTGGAGCTATTGGGCTGATAAGCGGTTTTCGCCAGTGATGTGGAATCACCCTGCGCTGAGGCGTCCGGTTTGAATCCCATGATGCAAACCGCAAGCAGAAAGCAAAGAGCCGAAACAGGGAGAAACCAATTCCCCAATCCTCTGCTCCGTCTGCGTCTACGCCTGCGCACACGTTTGCCGCGAGACCGCATCATCACTTCTCCTTGGTTCATGATAAGCACCTTCTTTATTTGAGATGCCTTTATCATAGCGGGAGGATAGAAAGAACCATTAACATTCCGGCAACGAAACTGCATCATTTTACTTAAAGATCGCTAAGCCGCCAAACAGTTTCAGTTCCAGCTCACAGACATCCAAGCCGTCCTGCAAATCAGCCCCAAAAACGAACTGGTATAGAATGCCGCCGGAATCAATGCCTTGAGACTCCTCTTTCACACTGACAATTTCAATTCCATAGTAGCCCTGAAAGAATATGTTCCAGTTTGCAGCCAGGGCGTGGGCGGCATCCGTATCTCGGGGCGTAGGGCTGCTCACCAGAAACTGTACGGCCTTACCCGTCGTGTCATCAATCCACATCTGGTATGGCACATTCTCGCTGTACGAATAACAGTTCCAAACCAGTGCGGAGCTGCCGTCGCCGCCAATTAAGAGAATCGGTTCAGCTCGTCCCTCTGCGTCTCGTATCAGTGCCAAATCGCCCACAGACAATAGGTCCATGGCCTCCATTTCAGTTAGCACCGCCTTAGCGGCTTCGATTGCATCCTGTTCGGTGAGCTTTGTTTCCTCCTCCCACAGGATGCTGTTACACTCTCCTGCAATCAGGCGGAGAACCGGACTTACCCCAACATCCTGCTGGAGCGTCAGATTAACCGTATTAAGCAGGAACTCTTCCCGCAGGCTGCTGATCCGGCTGTCCTGCATTTGCGAAACTGCAAGGGGCATCGCCGCGCCCACAGTAATAAGCACGAACGTAAACAGCGGGAGGATATATCGTTTGATTGTTCTCATGGCCGGCCCCCTCTTAGATCCACCGTCACGCAGGCACCACCCTCTGGCCGGTTTTCAAATCGAATCCTGCCGTTGTGGAGAGCGGCAATCTCCCGGCACAGGGACAGTCCCAGACCGAAACCACCCTGTGCCCGGGACCGGGCCTTATCCACCCGGTAGAAGGCTTCTGTCAGATGCTCCAGCGCCTGGGGTGGGATCCCCCGGCCACTGTCCAGGACATGGATGAGG
>CAJUOA010000192.1 GCA_910587785.1 uncultured Oscillospiraceae bacterium
CGGGGCAACGACATCTCCCTGACCGTGGCGGAGAGCGTAGACGAGGCGGGTACCTTCACTGTCGCCACCTACGTGGACGGCGTCCAGGTGGACGGTCAGACAGTCAAAACGGCGGTGGAGCTGGTTCCCAACGCCTGGGTGGCGTTCTCCGGCACCGGGACCCTCGCCGCCATGGCGGGCATCACCCTCACCGGCGGAACGGACGGCACAGTCAGCGACAGCGCCTACGCCGCCTTCCTGGAGGCCCTGGAGCCCTACAGTTTCGACGTCGTGGTCTACGACGGCACAACCACCGCTGTCCGGGATGCGCTCATCGCCTTCGTCAAGCGCATCTCCTCCCAGGACGGGCGCTATGCACAGCTGGCCGTCACCGGGGCGAAGAACGCGGACAGCCGCTTTGTCATCAACTGCGTCAGCGGTGCGGTTCTGGACGACGGCACAGTCCTCACGCCCCAGGAGGCGGTCTGGTGGGTGGCCGGAGCCGAGGCCGGGGCCCAGTACCATGAGGCGCTCTCCTACGCCCGCTACCCCGGCGCGGTGGACGTGTCCCCCAGGCTCACTGGGAGTCAGATTGAGGAGGCCATCCTCTCCGGCGACCTGGTGCTGGCGGAGGAGTTTGGGCGGGTGCGCATTGAGACGGACATCAACACCCTGACCTCCTTCACGCCGGATATCGGCGAGGCGTTCCGCAAGAACCGCACCATGCGGGTCTGCAACACCCTCGCCAACGATATTTACCGGGAGTTCTCCCTGAACTTCCTGGGCAAGGTGAACAACGACGAAACCGGCCGGGGGCTGCTCCAGGCGGCGATCCTGCGGTATCTGCTGGAGATGTATGCCCACGGCGCACTCCGCCAGCGGCCCGTGGGGGAGGACGTGGAGGTCCTTATGGGCAACGCCAGTGACAGCGTGGTCATTAACTTGGCCCTCTGGCTGGCGGATTCCGTCGAGAAAATCTATATGACCATCACGGTGATGTAAAGGAGGAGAGACGACATGAGTTTTCTTCTGGAAAGAGACACCCTCCACGGCGCGGCGGGGAAAGCGTTTCTCACCATCAACGGGCAGGTGAAGGAGCTCTTCGGCGCGAAGAAGGTCCAGACCCAGGCGGAGATCCAGGGCACGGATATGAAGGTCATCGGCACCAAGCGCATCCAGAACAAGCCCGGCGGCGTCAAGCAGACCGGCACCGGGACCGTGTACTACGGCACGCCTGTTTTCGCGGATATCCTGGCCCAGTACGTCCGGGACGGCGTGATGCCCTATTTCACACTCCAGACCACCAACGACGACAAGGCGACCAGCGTGGGCGTGCAGACCATCGCCTACTACAACTGCAAGCTCAGCGGCACGGTACCCCTCTCCGTCCTGGACGCGGATTCGGATATGCTGACCTTCGACTTTTCCTTCACCTACGAGGACTTCGAGATCCTCAGCCGCTTCAACGACCAGCCCGCACAGTTGGGCACCTGACAGGAGGAACCTATGAACAATCTGAGCGCATTCTTGAACCCCGTACAGAGCACAGAGCCTGTGGAGGTGGTGATCTCCAGGCGCTTTCCCGGCGAGGACGGAAGGCCCGTCCCCTTCAAGATCAGGCCCCTGACCCAGGAGGAAAACGACAGCCTCACCAGGCGCTCCATGCGCCGGGTCAAGGTGGACGGGCAGTCCGTGGAGAAGCTGGACGCCACTGTCTATGGCCGCCGCCTGGTGGTGGCCGCCACGGTGGAGCCGGACTTCACCAGCGAGGCCCTCTGCAAGGCCTACGGCACCATGGACCCCCTGGAGGTGCCGGGGAAGATGCTCCTTGCGGGGGAGTTCGCGCGCCTGCAAAAGGAGATCGCGGCCCTCTCCGGCTTCGGCGCCGGGGACATGGAGGACGACGCAAAAAACTGATCGACGGGGGCGACCCGGACACCCTTTTGGCCTACTACATGTTCGCCAACCACGGGTGGCGCCCCCGGCAGGTGGCGGACCTGCCCTGCCGGGAACGGGTCCTCCTGACCCAGTTCGCGCTGAGGGAAATCCGCGCCCGCGAGGCGGAAAAGGGGAGGTGAGCGTCTATGGCAGTCATTCGTGAGACCTTCGTGCTGGAGGACCGGTTCTCCGCCGTGTTCGCCTCCTACCTGGACCTGGGGCGGCAGATCGCCGCTAACATGCGGGCGGCATCCGATACCCAGGACAGCTTCACCGCCGCCGTGGCGGAGAGCGGCGCGGCTCTAGAGGAGCTCTCCGGGGCGGGGAGCCGCACCGCCCAGGCCATGGAGCGCAGCAACGCCGCTGCGGAGAAAATGGCCGGTTCCTCCGGCAGCGCGGCGTCGAAGCAGGAGCGGCTCAACCGGGCTATGCGCTCCGGCTCCAGCGCGGCGGACGGCCTGACAAGAAAGCTCATGGGGCTTGCGGCGGCGTACGTGGGCGTCCAGAGCGCCCAGAAGCTCCTCAGCCTCACCGACACCTGGACCCAGACCACCGCCCGGCTGGACCGGATGAACGACGGTGCGCAGGCCACGCCGGAGGTCCAGGACATGATCTTCCACGCCGCCCAGCGCTCCCGGGGGGACTACCAGGACACCGCCGATATGGCGGCGAAGCTGGGCACCCTCGCCCCGGAGGCCTTCGGCTCCACGGCAGAGGTGGTGGCCTTCACCGAGCAGATCAACAAGCAGTTCGCCCTTGCGGGCACCAGCGCCCAGGGGGCTCAGGCCGCCATGCTCCAGCTGACGCAGGCCATGGCCTCCGGCGTCCTGCGGGGGGAGGAGCTCAACTCCGTCCTGGAGCAGGCCCCTACCATCACCCAGGCTATCGCCAAATATATGGGCGTGACCATCGGGGAGCTCCG
>CAJUOA010000193.1 GCA_910587785.1 uncultured Oscillospiraceae bacterium
CGCCTGTGGCTGGCTGCCACGAACATGGGGCAAATATATAGTAACAGGAGGAATCAAAATGAAGCAGATATGGCTAATCATCCTGGCCGCGTTTCTGCTGGCGATGTCCCTGTCGCCCCATGTGCTGGCGGCGGAGATCTGCTACCCCGTGGCCGTGGAGCAGAGCGAGGACGGGGCGGAGATCCGCAAGACCTACGACCTGGCCCCGGAGGAGGACCCCGGCGGCATTCCCCGCTCGGATTTCGAGCAGAACGGGTGGCATTACACCCTCACGGACCTGCTCAAGCAGGAGACGCCCGAGTACCAGGAGCGGCAGTACAGCGAGACCGTTACGGTCACCAGCAAAAAGAAGGACATGGAGTCCGTCCTGGCGCTCCTGCCCCAGGAGAAGGAGTTCGTCACAGAGGACGGCCTGTCCGGCACCCTGACACTCCAGTTGAGTACGGTCCGGGTGGAGACGGCGGGGTACGGGAGCTCCACGAAGACCGTCACCACCACCCGTAGTTACCCCAACCTGGAAAGTCAGGACACCCAGTACATCCCGAAGTCCATCCAGGACGGCGGCAGGACCATGACGCTCCAGGACATCTCCTGGCAGACGGCAAACACCGCCAACGTGGACGATTTTGCCCTCGGAGACCGCTACACCGCTGTGGCCACCTACACCGGTACTGCGACGAGCAGTTACGTCACCAGCTACAACGTCTCAGCAGAGTACAGCGGCACGGTCAGCCGGATCGCGCTGGACCGGGTGCGGTATGTGGCCATCTTCGAGCGCACGACCTTCGTCCCGGAGGAGATCGAAGACCCCACCGCCCCTGAACCGGAAGCCCCTGCTGATCCCGGAGAGATGATCCCTCCGGAGGATAGTGCCCCCGGCTTCCACTTTAACTGGGCCTTCCTGCTGATCCCGCTTGCCGTGGTGGCCGTTGGCGGAGGCGGGCTCGGCATCGCACTGTTCCTGAGACGCCGCAGTGAATCGAGAGAGGAGACGCACTGATATGAAGAAAACGAGAAAACTCCTGAACATTCTGCTGTCCATCAGCGTGGCCGCCGCGCTGTCTTGCCCGGCTTTCGCGCTGGAGTACAGCTTCGACGAGGCGCCGGGCATGGCCTACGGCAAGCCCACCTCCATCGAGGTGCCCGTCACGGCGGACGGCGGTGCGGCAAAGAATGAGGATATCAGCAAGAACGCCGCCCGCATCCCGCCTACCTTCGGCTCACCCACCAGCGACACCCTGGACACCGGCGATTACCTGACGCCCAACCTTGCCCCTGCCGCCATGGTCCTGACAGGCCCTGGCGCTATGGTCAACGGCAGTGCCGCTACTGTTTTGCCTCCCTCGCTGGACGGCATCTCTCTTTCGGCGGGCGGCGTGGGAGACTTTTCCTCCGGCACTTCGACTCCCGTGGTCTCCGAGGTGACGATCACTACGCCGGAGAGCAGCAGTTCCGGTTACACCGAGATCACGGAGGACCTGTACTACGATAACGGCTCCCTCGGGACGCTGGACATTCCAGCCATCCGCCTCTCCGTGGATATTTTCCAGGGCACCGACAGCGCCACGTTGAAAAAGGGCGCGGGGCACTTCGAGGATTCCAGCATCTGGGACGGCAACGTAGGGGTTTGTGCCCACAATCGGGGCGCGAATTCCTACTTCGGAGAGATCCACAATCTCCAACTGGGAGACACCATCTCCCTGACCACCCGGCTGGGCACGCGCACCTACGAGGTGACTTCCGTGTCCAAAGTGAGCGAGACGGACCGCAGCGCCCTCTCCGCCTCCGGCAGCAACCAGATCACGCTGTACACCTGCGTCCGGGATGAGCGGGAGTTCCGCTGGTGCGTCCAGGGTGTGGAAGTTGTGTAATTTGCTTCGTTTCGAGCTCTTTTCTTCTCCATAGGTTTGCAGAAGTTCCGCTGGACTTGTGAAGCCTTCTTCGGTATTGTGTTGCTTACCAAAGCAAAACAATTGAAGGAGGAACAGATCATGAGCAGAAGAAAAGAAATGGCCCTGCTGGCGGTGGGCATCGTGACTGGCGCGGCTGTGTTTGGCGGAGGGACAGCTCTCGCATCCCTCACCGCCCAGCCCAGCGTCCAGCGATTCTACCTGGACGGCCGACGCATCTCCCTGGAAGCCTACGCCATCAACGGAAGCAATTACGTCAAGCTCCGGGACATCGGGCAGGCGGTGGGGTTCGGCGTGGCTTACGACGCCGACACCAACACCGTCACCATCCACCCGGACCAGCCCCATGAAAAGGAGGTGAGCACATCCCAGGAGGTCACGCCAAACATCCCCAAAGCCGGAGACGTCATCCACTGCGACGATGGGACCAGCTACACCATCACCGACGTCAGCCGGTACGACAAGAGCGCTTTCGCCTCCGGCCCCGCGGGCCCCCTGCCGGAGCCCGTCTGCGACTGGTCCCAGTTCGACCAGCCGGACCTCCCGGAGGCGGAGGCGAGGCGCTTCAACGACCCAGACGGGGATTACCTCTTCGTCCGAAACCTCTACGAGCTCCAGCGGATGCTCTACACCCTCTACAACGCCATGGGCATGAACACCAAAACGTGGGCCAACGGCAAAGCGGTGCTCCGCAGTGACGGCACCCCTTGGGTCCACATCCACCTGTCCATGCCCG
>CAJUOA010000194.1 GCA_910587785.1 uncultured Oscillospiraceae bacterium
TGTTGTCAAGGGGGAATGTGAGATTTTTTGATTTTCATGAGGGCAGATACTTCTGGACAAGTGCGTTCCGTTCGTGTTAGTATAGGGAAAACGACAGGGCGGTAATGGTAATATGCAAAAAATAATGGTTATAGAGGACGATACCGCTATCCAGGAGGAATTGGCTCTGCTTCTGGAAAACGAAGGATATATGCCTCTGGTGGTTACAAATTTTACAGATATACCGGGGCAGGCGGTCTTGGAGCGCCCGGATTTGATTCTCTTGGATATTGGACTGCCGGGGCGGGACGGCTTTTCCTTGTGTGCCGCGTTGCGGAAAGCCGTTTCAGCGCCTGTGATTTTTGTCACCAGCCGGGATGCCAGTACGGACGAGGTGCGGGCGCTGAGCCTGGGCGGAGATGATTACATCACCAAGCCATATAGCGTCCCTGTTCTGCTGGCCCGCATCAAGGCTGTTCTGCGCCGGAGTTCCGGTGAGCCGGAACCGGCTGACATACTGGAGGCTGGAGGGCTGCGCCTGAGCCTGACGAAGGGAGTTGTGTCGGCCAACGGAAAAACTGCGGAGCTGACCCGGAACGAGCTTCAGATTTTAGCCTGCCTGATGGCGCACACGGGGCAAATCGTCTCTCGTGCTGATCTGATTGATGCGCTATGGGACAACCAGATTTACATTGATGACAACACCCTCAGCGTCAACATGACCCGGCTGCGGGGAAAATTGGCGGAGATCGGTTTGCCTGACGCCATCAAGACCCGGCGAGGAATGGGGTATCAGCTATGACCCTGCGAGAATTTTTATCTGACCGGCTGGGCCGGATTGCCCTCCAACTGATTTGCACCGGATTGGCGGCACTGTTCCTTCTCGCCACAGGAACGCAATCAGGAATCCTTTTAGTTTTGCTGCTCACGCTTCTGATGATTTTCGCGAGTGTGAATGCGTTCGATTTCTTTCAACAACGTGCCCACTTGCTGGAATTAGAAACCATTTTGGAGGGATTGGATCGGAAATATCTGTTTGTTGAATGCGTCCCGCCTCCCAAAAATCTTTATGAACGGCGGCTCTTTGACCTGACCCGCCGGGCGGGACGGGCTATGACCGGAGCTGTGTCCGACGCACAGGCTCAACAGCGGGAGTACCGGGAGTATGTGGAACAATGGGTGCATGAAATCAAGACTCCTATCACCGCCGCCCGGCTCATCTGCCGGGACTTGGACGGGGAGACCCGCCGGAAGCTGATCGCAGAATTGGCACAAGTCGAGGCCCACATAGAGAGGGCCTTGTTCTACGCCCGTGCGGAGAACCCGGAACAAGACTGCCTGCTTAGACAGATAGATTTGGGAAAAGTTGCTGCCCAGGCGATTGAAAATCATCGATCTCTGTTGATTCAAAGCGGCGTTCAGGTGGCAACGGAGGAATTGGATTGTACCGTCTATACCGATGAAAAGTGGGCGGTGTTCATCCTGGGCCAGCTGCTCCAAAATGCCGCCCGTTACCGGGGGACAGCGCCGGTCATCACACTTTCCGCGAAGCCGCTGGGGAAACAGACACAGCTCATTGTTCATGATAATGGCATTGGAATCCCCGCCCATGAACTGCCCCGTGTGTTTGACCGGGGCTTCACCGGCAGCAACGGGCGCAACCGGGGCGGCTCCACCGGCATGGGCCTGTATCTGTGCAAAAAGCTGGCCGGTTTCCTGGAGCTTGGGCTGGAGATTGCCTCTGAGGAAGGAAAAGGGACCACGGTTACCCTGACCTTTCCGGCGAAAGAGAACCTTACAAAATTGTAAGGGAAATCAATATAATTTCGATACAACGGCCTTCGCTTTTGGTGTACCATAGAGCCACAAGCAAAGGAGGCAAACCGCTATGTTACAAGTACAGAATATCGAAAAATATTATGGGAGCAAAAACAACGTCACCAAGGCGCTGGATCGGGTGAACTTCAACGTGGAGGCCGGGGAGTTTCTGGCAATCATGGGAGCATCCGGTTCGGGTAAGACTACATTGCTCAACTGTATCTCCACCATCGACACCATCAGCGCTGGGAGTATCCTGCTGGACGGCGTGAGCATTGCCGATCTGTCCGAAGAAGCGTTGGCAAAGTTCCGCCGGGAACGTCTGGGCTTCGTGTTCCAGGACTTCAATCTGCTGGATACCCTGACTATTGAGGAAAACATAGGCCTGGCCCTCTCTCTGAATCACCAGAACCCCGGAACGGTACAGAACCGGGTGCGAGAGGTGGCTGGAAAACTGGGCATCACCGACATCCTGGCGAAATTTCCCTATCAGGTATCCGGGGGCCAGAAGCAGCGGACCGCCTGCGCCCGGGCCATGGTTGCAGGACAATCCCTGCTCCTGGCCGATGAACCCACCGGGGCGCTGGACTCCAAGGCATCCAAGAACCTGTTGGAGATCATGACCACCATGAACCAGGATATGGGCGCTACCATTCTCATGGTCACTCACGACGCCTACAGCGCCAGCTATGCCAAACGGGTGCTGTTCCTGAAGGACGGACGGGTGT
>CAJUOA010000195.1 GCA_910587785.1 uncultured Oscillospiraceae bacterium
TATTTCATGCCCCTATTTTACCACTGCACCTTATTTTCGCAAGATGTCTATTATAATTCTTCCCAACTATACTTTCCTTTTAGCAACGAGGAAGAACAGACCGGCAAGCATTGACCCAATAACGAAAGATATGACGCTTTTCAGAAAGACCATGTGGCGTATGCTTTCCTTAAAATAGGTCACT
The DNA here is from genome assembly GCA_910587785.1 of uncultured Oscillospiraceae bacterium. Classification (GTDB taxonomy): domain Bacteria; phylum Bacillota; class Clostridia; order Oscillospirales; family Oscillospiraceae; genus Pelethomonas. Next base: position 185 of record CAJUOA010000195.1, read on the forward strand.
GCATCAGCAGCCAGCTTGATTCTCAGCCCTGGAACGAAATAACAAAGGCCAATGTATGAAATGACAAAAGCCCCTATGAATATTGCGGCAGATACCATAATTCTTTTCACGCTATACCCTCCTTAAAACTTGATTTGCAGTGCCATGCTGAATAAATAGCGATTCACCTGGACACATAAAGCCAGATTGGGACTTTGTAATTGCCTTTTCTGTTTCAGCATACCTGCAAACCGCTCTTTCTTGGTGCTCAAAGCACATGAAGATCATCAATGATAAACGCCAGCTGATTTCCACGCTTCCTAATATCCAGCTGCAGCGTCAGGTCGCTCTCCCCATCAGGATACCAGAGGTTAATATCGACATACCAGCCGGAGCCGTCCTGGTATTCGCCTACATACGCTGATTCTTCAAAATAGGAGTCCGGGGGCATAACGGGCAGCTCCTTGGGGTTGTACTCCTTCAAAACGCGCCTGATGTCCTGTTCGGATGTTCTTGAAAGAGCATTGCGATCTTCCAGCGGTCTATAATGGCCGCTGACAATGCACTCCATTGCAATTTTGCATATCTGAGCGATCTTTCTGATTTCAGACGTTTCTTCCTTCTGCATCTGCTCACTCCTCCATAGGAAAATCGCCCTCTGCCACGACTTCTTCCGTCTCCGCGTCCCGCAGGGTCACATGCATGGCCCATTCATCAGTAGGCACGCTGCACATGAGCTGATAGCGTCCGATGATCGTCATGGGGACAAACTGGGCGATGAAGTCGGAGAAGGAGCCTACCCTGATATACTCAGTCTGGTCGATCCAGACCTCCACACCCCAGGGAATCCCATTTTCATCAATTTGCGCATAAGCGATCCGCTTGATGATGTCACTGGGATCAATGCCGAATGTCTCCGGCAGAATCCGAAGCCCCCAGGCATAATAGGTCTCCTTGCTCCTCCGGTACTGTTCTTCGGTGAAGGAATAGGTGACGCTGCCGTCCCCGTTGGCGGTCAGATCACGAAAACTCGGAAACTGGTCGGGGGTCAGGCCCTGCTCTGCGGCGGTCTCCGCGTCCTTTTGAAAGTCCTCCACCAGCTCCTCCGGCGTCATGTTCCCCAGGAGGGACGGGGGGACGGTGATCGTGAAATACCCGTCCGCTCCGATGGGAGGCAGGTACTGATTGGTGGGAACAATGCCAAGGCTGTTTGTTCCCTGGAAACAGGCCAAGATGGCCGGAGGCGTCTGCGCCGTGGGAGCGGAGGAAGTGAGGGACAGGGCGTATTCTCCATCCTGGCGATAGAGATACCAGTTGACCCGCCCCTGCTCCGGTAGCTCGATCCGCCACGTCCGCCAGGGGTGGCCCCCGATGGTCAGATCCTCTTGGGCCTCCAGTTCAAAGGTTCCTTCTCCGGCGGCATTCTCGGCATAGAGAGTCGCCATTTTCAGTAGGAAGTCCTCTGTGGGCGGATCTGTGCGGACTACCAGAAGCTCCAGATTGCTGCCCTCGCCGGGGTCGATCACCGTCAGCAGGACCTGCCCCGCGCTGCCCCGGCGGCCGAATGTTTCCTCCCGCGCCTTCTGCTGTTCCTCTGAGTCGTAAATCACGCCGCCCACCGGGAGATCAAAGCGCAAGCCCAGTTCGTCACAAATCCAAGTGTTTCCGTTCCAGCTGTAGTCCAGGTCCACAGGGTCGCTGCTTCCCAGCCTCTGAAACACGGCCAGAAGGAACACCGCCACCAGCATAAACAGGCACAGTTTGATTCTGGGGTGAATCCGGGGCGGCTTGCGCACCTCCATTCCCCCAGGTTCCTGACGCCAGCCGCTCCAGCTCTCCGGGAGACGAGAACGCCTGGGTTCCTCAATCTCTGGACCTAATTGGGACGCGGCGGAGACATTGCGGGGTGCGGCGGCCCGTTCCACCTCCTGGTTCGCTGCCCAGTTCTTCCGCAGCCGGCTCACCAGCTTCACCAGAATCAGGACGATGAGATAGAACAGGATGTAGAGCGTAGACAGGCCAACGATCCGGGTATATTTCCCCCGAAGCCCTTCGGTATAGCTCCCGGCGGTCTGCTCCGGCTCTACGGTGATATAGGTCCCATCTGCCGGGATACGCAGCACCCGGCGCTGCACCGTCTCCCCGGCCTCCACAATATCCTTGCCCAAGTCTCTGGTAAGCGCCTCGTCGCTCCATTTGTAGCCGCTGCCGTCCGTGGCCCGGTAGTAGACCATGTAGACGGTCTTGGTGG
>CAJUOA010000196.1 GCA_910587785.1 uncultured Oscillospiraceae bacterium
TTTGGCCGCATTGCTGCCGCTCTTGCCAAGCTCTTGTTCAACTCTTGATTCGCATATATAATTGCCATTATAAAGGCTGCCGGGCCGCAAATCAACCGTAAATTTTCATAAAGCCCAGCTGGCAAGTAGAAAGCGGTCTCAAGGGAAAATGTAAAGAGTCATAACAGCAGGGCCACCGCGCCCTGCGCGATCTGCTCCTATTTTTCCATACCGCCAAAGAAAGGGAAGACCGGAGGGCGTCAGCCCCCCGGTCCCCTTTTTGGATAGAGATTTTTTGAATACTTTTGGATGGAGAAACGAGGGCTGTGAGCCGCCTGCGCGGACCCCCGAGCGAAAGGGGCCGGTGCCCGGATCGGCCGCAGCGCCTCTGAAGTCAAGGGACGCGTTTCACCTCTCTTCCCAGTCGGACTCGCCGTGGGACGCGGGGGCGCGGCAACGCTCCGCCACGGCTTACCGGAACGCGCCTGCAATATGGAACAGCGCCCCCACCTTCCCCACCATTGAAGACGGGCGGCGCTGTCTATCCAAGGCGGCTTTTCGCTTCGCATTTGTCCACAGAGCGCCTTGGCCCCCAGAGTAGGGAATAAAAATCCCTGCCATAGAGCATTATATATCTTTTAAATCTGTTTGTAAAGAGAAATATATCTTTTGTTTCTCTAATTTTTAAGGATACAGGATTTATACTCTATATCAAAGGGGGCGGAGAGATGGACTACTTCCTTTGGGTACCGGAGCGGATCGCCCAGCTCCGCTTGCAGAAGGGCGTCTCGGCCAGGGATATGAGCCTCTCCCTGGGACAGAGCGAGAGCTATATCAATAAGATCGAAAACCGGCGGACCCTGCCGTCCATGGCGGGCTTCCTCTACATCTGCGAGTACTTCGGCATTACGCCGGGGGAGTTCTTCGACACCGGCTCCGCCGCGCCCCAGCAGTCCAGGGAGCTGCTCCGGGCGTTCGCCAAGCTCACCCCAACCCAGGCCTGCCATATCCTCCAGGTGGTCCAGGACCTGGGAGAAACAGCCGGGCCGCTGAAAAAATAGAGAAAAATGGGCAATTTAGGGTTGACAAACCCTCCCACTCCGGCTATAATATACGGTGCGTTCCAAAGACAGCAGGTGGAGCTTCTCCATAAATCCTGCCGAGGATTGCCGATCATTTTGATTAGCACGGTCCTTGCGTCTTGACGCGGGGACCGTTTTCCGTTCTTGAACGCATTCTCCCCGCAAAATCTAATGGAGGTGAAAACAAGAATGCCTAACGCAAAAGTTCTGAGCGAGAAGCAGGCCGTCGTGGCCGATCTGACCAACAAGCTCCAGAACGCCGCCGCCGGGGTGCTGGTGGACTACAAGGGCATCACGGTGGCCGAGGACACGGCTCTGCGCGCTGAACTGCGCAAGAACAACGTGGAATACGCCGTCGTGAAGAACACCCTGCTCCGCTTCGCCGTCAACAACTGCGGCATGAACGAGCTGGACAGCCTGCTCAACGGCACCACGTCTCTGGCCATCTGCCACGACGATCCCGTGGCCCCCGCCCGGGTGGTGGGCGAGTTCGCCAAGAAGATGGACGGCCACTTCGAGATCAAAGGCGGCTTCATGGACGGCAAGGTGATGCCCTTGGAGGAGGTCATGGCCCTCTCCGAGATCCCGCCCCTGCCCGTCCTGCAGGCCCAGGTGCTGGGCACCATGCTGGCTCCCATCTCCGCGCTGGCTTTCGTGCTCAAGCAGATCGCCGAGAGCCAGGGCGCGCCTGTGGAGGCCGCTCCCGCCGCAGAGTAAGCGGCAGAAAATACAATCTATATTTTATTGAAAAACGATTAGGAGGTACCTAATAATGGCTAGCGAGAAAGTAACTGCTCTGATTGAAGAGATCAAGGCCCTGACCGTCCTGGAGCTGAGCGAGGTCGTTCACGCTTTGGAGGAGGAATTCGGCGTTTCCGCCGCCGCCATGGCCGCTGGTCCCGCCGCCGGTGCCGCTCCCGCCGCTGAGGAGAAGACCGAGTTCGACGTGGTCCTGGCCAGCTTTGATGCCGCTGCCAAGATCAAGGTCATCAAGGTCGTCCGTGAGATCACCGGCCTGGGCCTGGCTGAGGCCAAGGCTGTGGTCGAAGGCACTCCCAAGACCCTCAAGGAGGCCGTCTCTAAGGAGGACGCTGAGGCCCTGAAGGCGAAGGTCGAAGAGGCAGGCGGTAAGGTCGAGTTGAAGTAAGCGGGGACATGCTGACGACGTCTGAAATAAGACGCGCATAAAATCTCTCGAATAATGACACCCTGAGAAGGGCTCGTAGCAAATCGCTGCGGGCCCTTTTTTGTACCCATTTTTCCACTCCTACGTCCCTCG
>CAJUOA010000197.1 GCA_910587785.1 uncultured Oscillospiraceae bacterium
TTGGAGAAAGATCCTTCCTGTCCATCGCTAGCTATTTGCGGATAGGCTCTAAATCCTTTGTATTTTTTGTATGTATTTTTTTGTATGTATGTATTATAATATTGCTCTTGAAGTTTGTCAAGGGGGTCTTTATGACATTTGCAGAAAATTTGTTAGAACTTCGCAAAAGCCGTGGACTTGCGCAAATAGATGTTGCTAATGCCATAGGCGTCCGCGTGCTGACCTACCAGCACTATGAATACGGAGAACGGGAACCCCGCCTCTCCAAATTGATTGCCCTGGCCGATTTTTACCATCTCACCCTGGATGAATTGGCCTGTAGGGAGCTTGAGAAGTGAATCCGGAAAGGAGGTTCAGCCCATGCCCCATATCGAACAGCTCTCGGCCCATGTGGCGGACCTGATTGCCGCCGGTGAGGTGGTGGAGCGTCCGGCAAGTGTGGTCAAGGAGCTGGTGGAAAACGCTGTGGACGCCGGTGCGACGGCGGTAGTGGTGGAGATTCAGCGGGGGGGCATGGCCCTTATCCGGGTGACGGACAACGGGTGCGGCATCGCGCCGGAGGAGCTTCCCACCGCCTTTCTCCGCCATGCCACCAGCAAGCTCCGGAATGCCGGGGACTTGGCCGCAATCGGCACGCTGGGCTTTCGGGGGGAGGCTTTGGCGGCGATTTCCGCCGTCAGCCGCCTGGAGGCCCTCTCCCGGGAGAAGGGGGCGGACATGGGGGCGTCCCTCTCCCTGGAGGGGGGCGTGCCCGGGGCGGTGGAGCCCGCCGGGTGTCCGGAGGGGACCACGTTTTTGGTCCGGGACCTCTTTTTCAACACGCCCGCCCGGCAGAAGTTCATGAAGAGCGACAGCGCGGAGGCGGCCGCTGTGAGCGCTCTGCTCCAGCAGATGGCTCTGAGCCGTCCGGACGTGTCCATCCAGTACATCCGGGACGGGAAGGAGGAGCTCCACACGCCTGGGGACAGCAAGCTGATCTCCGCCATTTACGCCGCACGGGGGCGGGAGTTCGCCAAGAGTCTGGTCAGTGTGGACGGCGGCGGCGAGGGTGTGACGGTCCGGGGATTTGTCACAGAGCCTTTGGCGGGGCGTGGGTCCCGGGCCATGCAGACGTTTTTCTGCTGCGGGCGGCTCATCAAGTCCCCGCTGCTGACCGCCGCGCTGGAGGAGGCTTATGCCAACCGGCAGATGAAGGGGAAATTTCCGGGGTGTGTGCTCCACATTGACCTGCCGCTCCGGGAGGTGGACGTGAACGTCCATCCGGCCAAGACGGTGGTGAAGTTTGCCGGGGAGCGGGCGGTGTTCTCGGCGGTGCATCATGTGGTGAAGGACGCGCTGAACGGGGCGTCCGGGGCGCTGGCCCCGCCGCCGGTACGGCCTGCCACGGCGGTGTCGAATCCCAGGGGGGATTTCTTCCAGGCTATGGACGCCAAGACCTTCCGGGAGCAGGGGGCGTCCTCCAAGCCGCCGCAGAGGCAGGGGATGGAGTTTGGGCGTCCAGCGGCTCTGCGGGATGTGGTGCAGAGGGAACTGTTTCCAAAACGGGAGGTTTCAAAGCCCTCTGCGGCGGAAAAAGCATTTGCGGTGTCGAAGACCTTTGTGCCGCCTGTCCGGCCCCAGCCGCCGTCTCCGCCGCCGGAGGCGGTGGAGGAGCCGGAGCAGACCGCCTTTCTACCCAAGAGTACGCCCTGGCGCTTTGCGGGGGAGGTATTGCACACCTATATTATCGCTGAGGATGGGGAGGATGTGTGGCTTATTGACAAGCACGCCGCCCATGAGAGGATCAATTTTGACCGGCTCAAGGCCAGCCCGGAGCCGGTCATGCGTCAGCAGCTGCTGACTGGCGTGGCGGTGGATCTGCCTCAGGAGCAGTATGGGGCGCTGCTGGAGAATCTATCTCTGCTGGAGGAATTCGGGTTTGAGGCGGAGGATTTTGGGGCAGGGTGTCTGATGGTGCGGGTGATTCCGTCGGACATTGACACGGGGATGGTTCGGGAGACGCTGGAGATGCTGGCGGAGAAGCTGCTCTCCGGGGCACAGGCGGACCCGGCGTCCGCCCGGGACGCGATGCTTCACACAATGGCCTGTAAGGCGGCCATCAAGGGCGGCTGGGTCAGCGACCCGGCGGAGCTGAAGGCGTTGATCGCCAAGGTGCAGAGTGGAGAGGTGCAATATTGCCCTCACGGGCGTCCGGTGAAGGTAAAATTGTCCAAATATGACATTGAAAAGATGTTCAAAAGGGCGTAGAATAAAGAATCATTCCTCTGAATATCTGCCATCTCCGACGAAGGCCCGGGGCTCCTCGCCCCGGACCCCGGTGACTTTTTG
>CAJUOA010000198.1 GCA_910587785.1 uncultured Oscillospiraceae bacterium
ATACGCATCAACGCCCTCCGCCAGATGCGGCAGGAGGGCAAGCCGTCCTATGATGGAGATTTCATTTGCTATCAGGATGGCCGGGTCTGCGTCCACTGCGGTAACCTCTCCCTTCCTGGACTGCTGCTGTATCTTGCCGACCATGAGCAGGCAGAGCAGTTCTATGTTTTTACCTATCCTTACTGGACAGAAGATCAGACTGCGAAATACTACCGGTTTGATCTCACTGAAACCGCCATCGCGGGCGCCAGGGTATACCGTGAGTCTGTCTGGAATAAGATGCGGGAGGCATCCGAAGCCAGCGGTGTCATTCCAGTGATACCCCAATATGAGGATGAGCAGTTGTCCTCATCATAAAAATACCGAAACAATCAGAGCCAGAGCGCCGTGTCTGCGGCGCTCTGGTTTTTTGCGTTTACCAGGAGGTGAACAGAGTGTCCTATGTTTATTTTTCCGATGACCAGAAACTTCGGGCCAGTGAAGTGGATCTGGCGGAGTTCCTGCGCCATCAGGGTGAGAAGCTGATCCGGTCCGGACCGGAGTTCCGTCTGACCAGTGACCACAGCGTTACTGTCCGTGGGAATACATGGTATGACCACGCCGCGGAGCGCGGCGGCGGTCCCATCTCCTTCGTGCAGACTTTCTATGGACTAAGCTACCCGGAGGCCGTCACCCGGCTCCTGGACGGTGAGCATGGAACCGTCTATGCTGCCGCATCTAAACAGAAGGAGCAGCCGAAAAAGGAGTTTGCCCTGCCTACTGCCAACCGGGATATGCGGCGGGTATACGCCTATCTGCTGAAACGCCGATTCCTGGACCGGAACGTGGTCAACGCTTTTGCCCGGTCAGGTCTGCTGTATGAAAGCTGTGAAAAAATAAATGGCAGGGAGCATCACAACGCCGTCTTTGTCGGCAAGGATGAAGCTGGTACTGCCTGCCATGCACACAAGCGCAGCGTCAACGACATTGGCAAGACATTCCGAATCAACGTGGAGGGCAGTGATCCCCGGTGCAGCTTTCACCACATCGGCTCCAGCGACCGTCTCTATGTCTTCGAGGCCCCCATCGACCTGCTGTCTTTCCTTACCCGCTACCCCAGGGGCTGGGAGGAGCACAGCTTTGTGTCTCTGTGCGGGACCAGCGAACATGCCATGCTCTGGATGCTGGAGCAGAATCCCAACATCCAGTCTGTGTGCCTCTGCCTGGATCATGACGAGGCGGGAATCGAGGCCAGCGGGCGGCTGGCAGACAGCCTCCATGAGCGCGGCTATGACAGCGTGGGGATACTCCAGCCTGCGTACAAGGATTGGAATGAAGACGTCAAGGCTCTCCGGGGCCTGTCTGCTCAGGAGGCTGAGGAACATCCGCAGCTCATTGCCGCGCCGGAAATCTGTGACAGAATCGTCCAGCGGATGGCGGTCTCCCGTCCGGAGTATTGGGAGCAGGATCTCCCCAACCTGATCGACTACTTCAGGACCAGCCTCCGCATGGGGTGCGCTGACCGGGCGATGGAGTGCATGGAGCAGGCGTCCGCTCAGGCGCTGGCTGTATATGGCCGGGAGATGCGCCAGTTGGGGGAACCTCGTTCGGCGGAGAAACTGGAGGAAGAACTGCGTTGCCGCATCCAGCCCCATCAGAACAAGAGCAGTATCAAGAACCGTGCCGGTGAATTGGCAGCACAGTTCCAAGGCGTTCTGGCGAAAGCCAATGCTCCCGGTATTCGCAGCGAGACGGAAAAGCGGGAACTGGCGGACAGCTGGCTGGAGCTGGCGGCTTCCTTTGCCAAGGTGCCGGTCAAACATGAAGCGGATATTTTGAAACAGCAGCAGAAGCAGGAACAATCTATGTTAAAACAGGAAATGGGGTGAACGCATGTCAACGCAGACAATCATGTTGATTTTACTGGCAGGCGGGATGCTTCTGCTCATTGCCGCCGCCACACATTTCTCCGGACAGGGTTCTCTGGACAATATCAAATCCAAAACCGTGGGCGATGGGCAGCACGGGACCGCGCGGTGGGCTACAAAGAAAGAAATAGGCCAGACCTACTCCTTTATCCCCTTCACACCGGAGGCATGGAGAAAGGGCCAGAATCTTCCCAAGAAACAGGGACTGGTGCTTGGCTGCCAGGGGCCGAAGAATAAGGTAAAGGCTCTGGTTGATTCCGATGATATCCACGCGCTGGTCACTGCGGCCAGCGGCGCCGGCAAAACGGCGTTCTTTTTGTATCCCAACATCGGCGCGACACGTTCCTGACTGAAAAGGTCAGGCGCAAGTCCAGGGAAGGGGAATT
>CAJUOA010000199.1 GCA_910587785.1 uncultured Oscillospiraceae bacterium
CGTTGCCGTTGACGTCCACCCAGACGATGTCGTCGCGGAGCTTGAAGGTCCAGGTTAAGCCGTTGTCCTCAGTGCCCCACTCCTTGGCGGCTGCGGCGTGCATCTTGCCGTGGTTGTCGACTTCCAGCATGTAAGCCAGACAGTTGCTCAGGGGATCGAGCTCGTTGGCGTTCTCACTGCCGAAGACCAGGAAGGTGGACATGTCGTTGCCAGCGGAACCATAGGTGACAAAGTCCTTGACGGGCTCGAACTCACTGCCGTACGCGCCGCCGCTGGGGGTCTCGCCCTCGCCGGGGGTCTCGTCGGGGGTGGAGGGCGTCTCGCCGTCGGTGGAGGCGGGAGGCGTGTCAGTCTTGCCGCCGTCGTCCTTCTTGCCGCCGTCTCCACAGGCGGTGAGGACCATCATTGCGGCCAGGGTCAGGGCAAGAATCCGTGCAAGTTTTTTCTTCATTTCATCGCTCCTATCCAAAATTTTGCAAAAAAACGAAGTACTCCCCGAATTCCAACGCATACAAAAACACACATTGGGACCATAACGATCAATCTCCCTTTCTTCCCGCAGGCGGGAAGAAAATGGTCCCAGGACCATTTTCGGGGGATTTCTCCAGGGAAATGCCTCGCTCTTGCATACTCAATATACCATACAGCCTCCGCCTTGTCAAGATGTCCGTCATACTCTCCGAACTTTTTGTGCAACATAGCAAAATCTCATAAAAGTTCACAAAGCCCTTTTTCATCCCCGTTTTTCCTCTGTGAAAGCAGTCCGCAGCGTTCTAATCGCAAGATTTCTTATCAATTTAAAGTGCTATATTCCCAGAAAACTCCACGCTTTTTCAACAAAATACCCCTCTTTTGCAATAAAAGGGCCCGCCGGGGGCGTCCCGGCGGGCCTGGGAAAGCGGATCAGCGGTTGGCGTAGAAGTCGGCCTTGAACTGCTCGTACTGCTCGGTGGTGTAGGGCTCGGTAGAGGTGTGGTAATTCTTGTAGCCGCTCATGTAGTCGTAGTCGTTGCTCTTGGTCAGCTTCCAGTTGATGCGGTAGTGGCAGGGGATGACCAGGGCGTGCTCCAGCATGAAGACCTCGGCCTCGGCATAGGCGTCGTAGCGCTTGGTCAAATCGTCGAAGATGCCGCTGGCCTTCTTGCCCAGCTCGGTGAACTCCTGGTAGACGGCGATGAGCTCGGGATCGGTGGCGTCGTTGATGTTGGAGTAGCGGTTGGAGTAGAAGGCGGCGTCATCGCCGTAGAGCTCCTGACCGATGAAGTTCTCGGGATCGCGGTAGTCCGCGCCCCAGCCGTTGACGACCCAGCTCTGGAGCTTGGGGGTGTAGACCTCCTTGGTGCCGTTGTTGATGAAGGTCTTGATGTTCATGGTAATATATTCGGTGCCCAGGCTCTCCACGATCTCCTTGAGGACGGTGGCGGTGTCCAGGGCGTCCTGGTTGCCGGCGGCGATGTAGTGGTCCACCACTACGGGGAACTCCACCTTGCCGGCCAGCTCCTGCATGGCCTGCTCCTTGTACTGCTTGCCCTTTTCGGCGTCATAGCGGCCGGAGTCATAGCCCAGGAGCTCCCAGACCTTCTGCACGTAGTCGCGCCCGTCGGGGTAATACATCATGTCCTTCATGGTGTAGGCCACGTTCTCGCAGCTTCCGGGGTTGATGAAGTTGGTCCGGGCCCAGTACTTGGTCAGGTCCATGCCGTAGAACAGGCTCTTGCGGAAAGCCTCGTTGGCGGCGGCATTGTTCCAGTTGTCGTCAGGGGTGCCGTCCTCCTTGTTCTTGGCGTAGTTGAGGTGGAACTGATAGGAGAAGCTGGCCGGGCGGGCCTCCACCAGGTAGGGGTACCACTCGCCGTTGGGGTCCTCATAGATGCTGCGCAGGTTGGATTCGCTGAGGTTGCACCAGTCGATGTCCCCGTTCATGAACAGGTTCTGCGCCTGGAGGGCGTCCTCCACCATGAGGTAGGTAACGGTATCGAAGAGATAGCAGTCCTTGTCCCAGTAGGCGGGGTTCTTGGTGAGGGTCTTGGTGTTGCCCTGGATGTACTCGGTGATGGTGTAGGGGCCGTTATACCACATATTGGTGTTGTCCTGGGTGCGCACGCCCTCCACGCCCATCTCGTCCACCTGGGCCTGGCTGAGGGGCCGCAGGGAGGTGTGGGTGCCCAGGGTCTGGAAGTAGGGGGCGTTCTTGGTGCAGTGGTAAATCACGGTGTAGTCGTCGGGGGCCTCGATGCCCACCATCTCCAGGAAGGGGCCGTTGTCG
>CAJUOA010000200.1 GCA_910587785.1 uncultured Oscillospiraceae bacterium
ACCACCGAGATCTACACTCTTTCCCTACACGACGCTCTTCCGATCTGAAATGTCAGGGGTGAGCGTCTTGCTAAAAATAGCGATCGTGGAGGATGAACCGGCGGCGATAGAACTGCTGAAAGAGCATCTGTCCCATTTCAAATCCGAGCACGACCTATCATACGACGTTCAGGTATTTCGAGATGGGGCCGCGTTTTTAGATGGCTACGCACCGATTTACGACATCGTATTCATGGATATCGAAATGCCCAATCTGACGGGCACTGAGACGGCAAAGCGCCTGCGGAAAATCGACCCGGCAGTCGCGCTCATATTCGTCACGAACATGGCCCAGTACGCCATCAATGGCTATGAGGTGGATGCGGTAGATTACGTCTTGAAGCCGGTGTCCTACTACCGTTTCGCCTCACTGCTCCAAAAGACCCTGCGGCGGCTGGAAACAGAACGGGATCAGCAGATAGCGGTCCAAACACCGGAAGGGATGCGGCGGCTGTACTTGTCCGAGATTGCGTGGGTGTCGGTGGAGGATCATCTCCTGCTCTACCATACCAGCCGGGGTGTGGTAGAGTCATGGGGGACGCTGACGGCGGTGGAGCGGAACCTGCCCCAAAAGTTGTTTGCAAGGTGTGGTAAGAGCTGCATCGTCAATCTGAAACACGTGAACGCAATTGTCGGGGATAAGGTGTTGTTGCAAAGCCAGGAGCTTCCCATCAGCCGGGGCCGGAAAAAAGAATTCCTGGCTGCCCTCAACACCTATTACGGAAGATGATAAAATGCACCTGTTCTTTATCGACTTTTTTAAATACTCGCTGGAGGTAAGCGCCGGCGCCATTATTTTTTCCGTGTGTGTCCAACGAAAGGAAAATTTTTGGCGTCGGTGTGCGGGCGTGGCAGCGCTATGCGCCGCAGTATCGCTGATCCTGTCCGTGTCGGCGGCCTGGATGGATATGGGCGATTACGGGATCGTGAGCGGCTGCACGTATGCGGTGCTGACGCTGCTCTCCCTGGTTTTCGTGTGGATCTGTCTCAAAGGCTCCATCTGGAATCTGCTGTTTTGCACGTTTGCGGGAACCATGCTGCGGATGTGCGCAAAAAAGATATTCGATATCGTTCTGGCCTTCTGGGAAATGTCAGGCGGGGACATAGGGCTTCTGCAAAAGGGGACGCCGCTGCGCTATGTGGTTTACTATGCTATTCCCACCCTCCTTGCCGGAGGGCTGACGGTGTTTGCCCTGTGGCGGGAGGGCCGGGAGGCGGAGGGGGTGATCACATGGCTGACCCCCACGGAGGGGGAGCGGGCCATGGGCCTGCCTGACGGCTGGACGGCGTTCGGCCACGACGGGCGGCCCGTCTCCGCCCGCGCCCGTCAAAAGGCCCTGGGAAACTCCATTGCCCTGCCCTGTGCGGAGTACATCATGGCGGGAGTAAAAGAAGAATTGGAGGGAGGGAAACAAGATAGCGATATTTGAAGCCTATGTGATGAACCAGGGTAAATACAATGAGGACCGGCTTGTGGGTGCTCCATTGAAATTCCCCACCACGACCGAGGCTGTCCAGGACCTTTTGAAACAGATCGGGATAGACGGTATTCGGTATGAGGAAATTTTTATTGCCTCTTATGACGGCCCTATGCCCCAGCTCCACAAGCACCTGGGCGAGTATGAGAGTATCGACGAGCTGAACCATCTGGCCTGCCTGCTGTCGGAGCTGAACGAGTACGAGCTGGAAGTATTTGAGGCTGTCATGGACAGCGGGGAGTACACCGGCAGCGTCAAGGATTTGATAAATCTGGCTCAAAACCTGGACAGCTACAATTTTTATTCCGACATCCACACCGAGGAGGAGCTGGGGCGGATGTATATCCAGGAGCTTGAGGCCGTCCCTGTGCCGGAGCACCTGATCGACTACATTGATTATGAGGCATACGGGCGGGATGTGCGGATCAACGAGGACGGACACCTTGCTCCTGGCGGCTATGTGGTGGGCGGCGGCTCTTTTGTGGAGCACTACCACGGGATTGAGGACATTCCCGACGAACACCGGGTATTCTCCATGCCTAAAGTGCCCATCCGGGAGCAAATGGCCGCCTATCAGGAAATGGCGAAACAGGCTCACCCGCCCGCCGAGCGCCCCGCGCCCAAGGCGGACCGGGAGGATCGGTAGCCCTCTGGACACCGTGTCCAGAGGCGGGAGGTGATGATTTTTGGTAGATGAAGATATTTCCCGGCGCACGATAGCCCTCT
>CAJUOA010000201.1 GCA_910587785.1 uncultured Oscillospiraceae bacterium
CAGCAAAACAGGGCCATACCTGATATGCAGGGTATGGCCCTGCTTTCTATCCAATGAGCCAGAACGGGCCTCCCGCTCCCGCTCCCGCTCGCTTGCTGGCCTCATTCAGAATGATGGACAGATCCCACAGCTTCTCGCTCCGCCGGTAGCTGGCAGGGTCAGCCACCAGAATCTGTCCGTCCTGCACACCCCGAAGGACAATGAAATGCCCGCCGGAGGTAAAGTGTCCCTTGGTCATAATGGCGACCACCAGCTTCCCATCACTCAGGGCATCCAAGATGCGCTGCGGCTCCGAGGCAGTACACCCCTCCACGTTCAGCCCCCACGCCTTGGCCGCATTGGGGATCAGGGAGTGGTAGGAACCGCTCTTGCTGCACCAGCCGCCGTTTTTGTAGGCCCACTCCGCCATTTCAACAGGGTCAACGATGTCATCCGTTAGAGAGGACACCACGATGGACATGGAGGTAGGGCCGCAGCCATAGCCTCCGATATTGTCAGTCCCATAGGGTTTACTGGCCCAGCGTTCGTCCAACTGGTTGAAGTAGACCACCTCTGTGGTGCCGTCGGTAAAGCGGACCACATCGCCGAGGACGAGGGCCTGAAGAAGTCCTTGATACGCTACGCCATCGAGTCCGGGGCCGTGATTGAAAAGGTCTACCGCCGGGAGATGGAAACGCCGGTGGAGGACATGAAGCGGTTCATGGACGGGCTTCTGCACATCTATGACGAGGGGCGCACCAAAATGAAGATAGGCGATCTGCTGGATATGAGCAGCGAGGCCCGTGAACAGCTGAACGGACAGAATTGATCCGTGGCACCTTGACAACAAAATATGCCGGTTGAACACCAACCGGCAGAAATGATGGACCGCACATCATACGTCACAGTTCCGATTGCCACGGATAGAAAGGAGTATTTTATCAATGGCAAAAGGTTCTGTACGCAAAAAAGGTAAAAAGTGGTACTATCGCTTCTATATTGAGGACGAGAGCGGGAACCGGGTGCAAAAGGAGTACCCCGGCACCGAGAGCAAGTCCGAAACGGAAGCCCTGCTCCGCAGGGCGATGGAGGACTACGAGGAAAAGCGGTTTGTGGCGAAAGCGGAAAACATCACCGTGGGCGATATGCTGGATATGTGGGTGGAGGAAGAATTGAAGCCTGGTACATTGAGCAATGGCACAGTGATGGCTTATCAGGGGACGGTGGGCCGTATCAAGCGGCACCCCCTGGGCAAGCGGAAGCTGAAAACCGTCACCGCCGACCATCTGCAAGCCTTCATTGACTTCATGAGCTACGGCGGTGCCAATCCCGATGGCACGACCTCTCCGCCCATGAGCCGGGGCTATATGCTCCGATTCACGGCGGTACTGCAAAACTCGTTCCGCTTCGCTGTATTCCCCAAACGGTTTATCACGTTCAACCCCATGCAATATGTGAAGCTGCGGGGGCGGAAGCAGGAGGCGGACATTTTCTCCGAGGACATGGGGGACGCCGCTGCGGTTCCCACCATCAGCCATGAGCAGTTCCGGGCGTTGGAGGACTTTCTGAAAGAGAAGGACAATCCGGCTCTGTTGCCCGTCCAGATCGCCTATTATACCGGGCTGCGGATTGGCGAGGTCTGCGCCCTCACCTGGAAGGACATCAACTTGGACGAGCAGTATCTCACGGTACGGCGCAGTATCCGCTACAACGGGGCGAGGCACAAGACGGAGATCGGGGCCACCAAGCGGAAGAAAGTTCGTACTGTGGACTTCTGCGACACGCTGGCGGCGATCCTCAAAGCGGCCAGGAGGGAACAGAGCAAGAACCGCCTGCGCTATGGTGAATTCTACCGCCTCAACTACTACGCCGAGGTCAGGGAGAAAGACCGCATCTATTACGAGGTCTACACCCTGCCCAGGATAGAGGAAGCGCCGGAGGGGTACAAGGAGATTTCCTTCGTCTGTCTCCGGCCTGATGGAGCGATAGAGACGCCGAGTACGGTGAGCATCATGTGCCGCAAGGCAAAGGGGAAGGTAGAAGGCTTGGCGGACTTTCATTTCCATATGCTCCGCCACACCTTCACGAGCAACCTCCTGTCCAATGGGGCGGCTCCGAAGGACGTGCAGGAGCTGCTGGGACACTCGGATGTCAGTACCACAATGAACATCTACGCCCACTCTACGAGGGAAGCGAAACG
>CAJUOA010000202.1 GCA_910587785.1 uncultured Oscillospiraceae bacterium
CCCTGCAAGCGCGCAAAATGTACATTTGCGCTATGCTTGCGCCCTCACCGCCCAGCGGGCGGTGAGGGCCTCGGCCCCGCCGCTGGCGGGGCTTCGCTCCAAGCGGTAGGTTGATTGGAATGGGCGGGCGGCGCCCGCTCTCTTGAAGGGAAAGCCATCACCGCTCCCGCTGGCACCGGGGCTGCCGGGGCTTCAGGTCGTAGCGCTCCACCGGCACATCCCGCAGGTCCAGACTCTGCTTGCTGGGGACATAGCACGAGTACCGGGCGAAGTTGTAGCCCTGGCAGTCCACCAGAATGCCGTCCCTGCGGCTCCGGGTGGCCACCAGCAGGCAGCGGGTCACCCCCTTGTCATAGCCCGTGAGGTTCTTATTGGGGATGAGGAAGGGCATATCCCGCAGCAAATTGGCGGAAAAATTCTGAAACTGCTGGCCGGTCAACTGGAGGATCTTGACCACCTCCACCAGGATGAGCTGGGCGGTCTTAACCTCCACCAGCTCCTGGGCGTGGCTGGCTTTGAAGAAGAAACAGCCGCAGATCGTAGATTTTGGCAACTTCCCACCTCCTGTTGGGTGTAATAGGTTCACCCAGATTTCTGTAAAAAAGAGAAGCAAGGTGAATTGTATTCACCCTGCCGTCTATCGTTCCTGCATTGCTTTTCTGTTTTTCTGCCGTCCCCGCCGAACAGGCGGCGGCAGGAGTTCAGCGGGCGGCGTATGGTCGCGCAGCAGGCCCAGAAGGCTGTGCCGCGCCCCGATGTTCGTTGCCGTGATCTCCCTGACGCAGTGCCGCAGCCAGGGAAGCTGTTCCGCCATCTTCTGGGTCAGGAGGGCAACGTCCAGTGCAGTCAGCTTCTCCGTGGAGACATACACGGAATACTGTCGCCGCTCAAAGCCGTTGGTCTCCATGAACCGCTGGATATCCTTGTAGGCCCGCTTGAAAAACTGCGGGTCCCGGCCCGTCTCCTTGCGGGGATAGTGCTGTCTCAGCGCCTCCTGGCTCAGATCGAAGGTGATTTCTTTCCGGCTCATCCCCATGTTACACAGCACCCCGTGCCTTTCCGGCCTGGGCGAGTACATCCTCCTCGCCGTCCTCATCCTGCCAGACGCAGGCGGTGGCGCAGGCCATGAACCAGTCCGAGCGCAGCAGAGACAGGATAATATCCCACATACACGCGAAGTCATCGCCGTGGCCCTTGTCCTGGAAGGACAGGGGGTCACCCTCGGAGACACAGGGCAGGCTGTGGGCGGCGAACAGGCTTTTTACCGTCCGGTGAACATCCTCCAGCGTGTGGCCTCGCCGCTCTACGGCGGCTTTGTCAAAGGAAAATTTCACTTTCATTTTGCGACACCTCCTGTTGTTTGGTAGCCCACATCATACCGCACCTTTTTGACAATATCCAGATGAATCGGCAGACAGTTATCGGTCACGCCGCCTGGGCCAGCTCCTGGGCGATCCGCTCCCTGGCGAGGCGGGCGTACTCGTCTGTCACCTCAATGCCGGTGGCGGTGTAGCCCTCCAGCACGGCGGCCAGGACAGTGGTGCCGGACCCGGCGAAGGGGTCCAGGATATGCCCACCCGGCTCAGTGATCTTCACGATGTCCCGCATAAGCTGGAGGGGCTTCTCCGTCAGGTGGATGCGGTGCTGGGGGTTGCCGTATTTGAACACCCCCGGCAGGCAGGGGACGGGGCGGTTGATGGGCATATCGCCGTTGGACCCCCACACGATGTACTCCGCCTGCTGGCGGAAGCGGCCCTTCTGGGGGCGGGAGTTGCCCTTGTCCCAGACAGCGGTGCCGCGCCAGATCCAGCCCGCCCACTGGAGGGCGTCCGAGGCGGCGGGGAGCTGCCGCCAGTCGATGAACATACACACCGGCGCTCCGGGCTTACACAGTTTCCGGGCGTCCGCCAGCCACTCCGCCGCCCAGCGGGTCCAAGAGCGCTGATCCTTGGCGTCCCCCTCGAAGGGCGGGGGCGCGTGGTCCCCCATGCTGGAATACTTCTTGGCGGTGGACTTGTTCTTCTCCGCCTGGGTGCGGCCCCCGGAGGCGTAGGGCGGGTCGGTGATGACGGCGTCGAAGGTTCCGGGGGAGAAGCCCCCCAGCAGTTTCAGGGCATCGCCTTGGATGATCTCCCATCTGGGATTATCGCTCATGTGTGTTCCTCGCTTTCTT
>CAJUOA010000203.1 GCA_910587785.1 uncultured Oscillospiraceae bacterium
CGCCATAGACTTCGGGCGGCAGGGTGGTCAGGTCCACGCCCTCGATCCCCCACTCGCCGCTGGGCTTCAGCCATGTCAAAGGTTTACTCATCACGATACCTCCTCTCTGTTTCTGGAATGTGTCCAAGTTGGACACGACTTATGTTTCCTCATTTTCCTCCACCCTCAATCGGACCTTCAAATACTCCGCGAACACCTCCGCCACCATCTTCTCTGCGGCCCAACGAGCCTTTTGGCCCATATCGCCGGGCAGGGCGGCGAGGATGTTCTCGATTTTCCGGTATACCTCCGGTCCATTTTCCTGGGGAGGCTCCGGCGCAGCGCTGGGAGGCGCTTCTTTCTCCGGCGGCGGGAGGGCGGAGGGCTTCTTCCTCCGGGCGATCCGCTTCGGGGCCTCGATGCCCTCCACGCCCGACTCCGCCAGCACGGCGCGAATCTCCGCCGGAGTGACCATGTTAAGTTCCGCCAGGACCTTGATGTCCTTGTGCTTGTTGGCCGCATGGGTATAGTGGCGGACGATCTCTTCAGGTGTCATCTGCATACAGTCACCTCCGTTTCTTCCTCCGGGCTTTTTCGCCGCAGTAGGCCCGGATGATCTCATCCAGCTCCCGCTGGGAGGTGTTGGCCACCAGCTGACCGTAGCTGACGCCCTGGCGGTGGGCTTCCAGCACCAGGGCGGTCAGCTCGTCCGGCGGGGAGGCGTATTTCCCGTCTGACAGGTACGTCATAACTTCGCCCCCAAGGCCCGCTCTATGATCTCCAGCGCCCAGCGCAGGACCGACGCAACATCCTGGTCGATCTCCTCCGCATCCGCCAACAGCTCATAGAGCTTATCCAATCCAGCCCGGTCCATGGCGCTGATCTCCGCGCCCCCGCCGGGAGCGGGCGCAGGCTCTGGAGGCGGGACCGGCAGCGGCTCTGCCCGCCCCAGGCCGTCTGTTACCCCCAGCAGGTAGTCCGTGGAGCAGCCCAGGACCTTGGCGGTCTGAGCAGGAACTCCCAAACGACTGCGGGATAGCTCTGCGCCAAACCACCGCTTATCCTCTGGGAAATGCCCTTCCGCATATTCTCTGACCTGGCCAACGGAGTATTGGTCATGATATTCCCAAGAGATACGCGTATCGTCCGGCAGCCCTGCCGCCTCAATGGCCCGCAGCACCCGCCGGGCATTGGCCTGGGTCTCCCTCTGGTACTGCCGGGTAAGCTCCTGCGCTTTGGCCTCCGCCTCGGCCTTCTGACTGTCCCGTTTCTCCTTCCGCACGGCCTGGGCCTTGGAGCACATCCGGTCGCAGGGAGCGTATTCGTTTTGCGCCCGTGGGCACTCCAGACAGCACGTCCGCCCGCCGCACATCTCGTAGGGATGCTCCAGGTCGTGCCGGAGGAAGCTGTCTCCCCGTTTGCAGGTTTTTCCGTCCGGGCACTGCATCTCTGGCTCCCACCGCCACCCATCGCCGCACTTTTTCAGGAGCATATCCGCCACATTACCGGGGATGTCCGTGGAGATCAGCGCCAAGCGCTGCTGCAAATCCTCCGGCAACCGTGCCAAGGCATACGCCGTCTGTTCCGGAAGCTTGTCCGTCTCGAACAGCAGCAGGAACTCCGGGGCTTTCAGCTTCTCCCGAATGACCTTCAGCCGGGCCAGTTTCGGCGCGGACACCTTGCACGCCGCCGCCACCTGGTCCCGCATCCGGCCCGGGAACTCGTACCCCTCCTCCCGGAGCTGGTAGAGCAGGAGCTCCATTCGCTCCGCCTGCTTGGCGATCTCCGCGTTGGTCAGCACCCGGGCGGTGCTGTTGGCCAAAATGAGTTGGAGCTCCGCCATGGCCGGGCTCTCGTACCGCCGCACGGTGCAGGGCACTAAGGCGGCGCTTGCGCCGCCGGGACGGTCGTTGGGCGAATGCCCAATGACGTCCCACGCCCCCTCGTCAACCAGCATTCTGATGGCGGCACAGCGCCGGTGGCCGCTGAGGAGCAGGTATTTCCCAGGCTGGTCCGGGTGGGGCGTGACCAGGGGGTACTGCTGGAGGCCGTCCATGGCGATGGAATCCGCCAGGGGCTTCAACTCCGCCGGGTCCACCCGGTAGAAATTGGCCTTGTTGTCCAGAATGTCCTCCAGG
>CAJUOA010000204.1 GCA_910587785.1 uncultured Oscillospiraceae bacterium
AGATGCTATCCTGTGACTGGAGTTCAGACGTGTGCTCTTCCGATCTTGGTGGCCGCCTGTGCAGTGACGGGCATTGTCGCGGCCCTCATCGCGGCGGTGGTCCTCCTGGGCGTGCGGGTATGACCAACCGGATCAAGGAACTCCGCAAGGCGGCGGGGTACCGTCAGGAGGACCTGGCCCGGGCCCTGGGCGTCACCCGACAAACCATCATCGCCATTGAGAACAACAAATACGACCCCTCCCTGGTCCTCGCCATGAAGCTTGCCCGCTTCTTGCAGACCACCGTGGAGGAACTTTTCCAGATGGAGGACGAGACATGAGATCAAAACTGCTTCCCCTGCTCCCCTACGTGCTGGCGCTGTGCGTGGACTTCTACCTCCTGCCCCTGCTCATGCGGGACACCGGCGCGGCCATGTTCCTGATGCTCTGCGTGATGCCCCTCGCCGCGTTCCTTACGGGAGCGGCCTGCGGGGTGCGGCGGGGGTTTCGGCTCCTGCTCCCGGCGGCGGCGCTGGTGCTGTTTCTGCCCACGCTCCCCCTCTACTACAATTACACGGCATGGGTCTACGCACCCGCTTACGCTGTGATCGTCCTCCTGGGCATGGCCCTGGGGCGGGCGTTCTGCGGGAAAACATGAAAAGGCCCCCGGGGAGTCTCTCTCCGGGGGCTTTTTACGATCGAATGTTGGGCTTTGCCCAAACCCACCAGGGGCTTTGCCCCTGGACCCTACCGCCCTTTGAAAAGGGCGGCCCTAAACTTTATTTTGCGCTTCGCGCCTTATGACCGGTGCCTACGCGTTGAACACGTACTTATCCAACCTGTCGAACGCCTCCTGGACCTTGGACAGCGGCAGGGCCAGGTTCATGCGGATATGGCAGGGGCCGTGGAACGCCCGGCCGTCCTGCCAGGCGACGCCCACATCCCAGCCCATCTGCTGGAGCTCGGCGATGGTCTTGCCGTGCTTCTCGCACCACTTGGTGCAGTCCAGGAAGAGCATGTAGGTGCCCTCAGGCTTGGACAGCTCCACGCCCTCGAAGTGCTTCTCAATGAAGTCGCAGGCGTAGTTGACGTTCCCGCTGAGCACCTCGCACAGCTCGTCCACCCACTCGTAGCCCTCCGGCTGGTAAGCGCCGATAAGGGCGTGCATGGACAAAACGTTCATCTTGTTGTAGTGGGAGAGGGCCGTCTCCCGGTCCATCCGCTCCCGGAGCCACTTGTTGTAGATGATGTGGTAGCTCCCGATGAGGCCTGCCAGGTTGAAGGTTTTGGAGGGGGCGTAGACGGCGATGGTGCGGTTGCGGGCGTCCTCGGAGATGGACTGGAGGGGGATATGCTTGTGGCCGTTGAGGACCACGTCCGCCCAGATCTCGTCGGAGACCACGAACACGTCGTGCTTTTTGAAGAGCTCCATGGCGCGCTCCAGCTCCCAGCGCTCCCAGACGCGGCCACAGGGGTTGTGGGGGGCGCAGAAGACAACGGCGTGGATCTGGTTGTCCACGATCTTCTTCTCCATGTCCTCAAAGTCCATGCGCCAGATGTTGTTCTCGTCTAAGTACAGGGGGCTGTGGACGATGCGGTAGCCCGCGCTGCCGAGACTGCCGGTGAAGCCGATATAGGTGGGAGAGTGGACGAGGACCTTATCGCCCTGGGAGCAGATGACGTTCAGCGCGCTGATCACGCCGCCCAGGACGCCGTTCTCGTAGCCGATGCACTCCCGGGTGAGGCCGGTGACGCCGTTTCGCGTCTCATGCCATTTGATGATGGAATCGAAGTACTCGTCCCTGGGGCGGTAGTAGCCGAAGGTGGGGTGCTTGGCCCGCTCGATGATGTGCTCAATGATCGTGGGGACGGTGGCGAAGTTCATGTCCGCCACCCACATAGGGATGGGGTCGAAGCCCTCCCTGGTGGGAGCCGGGGGGCCGAAGGGCACGCCGGGATACAGGGCGTCGACTGCCATGGCGTCTTTGCCGTGGCGGTCGATGATGGAGGTAAAATCGTACTTCATGGTGTTTTTCCTTCCTTCTCCAAAAATATGGTGCCTGTCGAAAATAGTGTACCGGCTTTATTAGACATCTTGCGAAAATAAGGTGCAGTGGTAAAATAGGGGCATGAAATA
>CAJUOA010000205.1 GCA_910587785.1 uncultured Oscillospiraceae bacterium
CTGTTCCGCTACCTGATGGCCCACAAGAATTATCTGGTCAACACCGCGGCCATGTGGGGGGTGGCCTGTGTCCTGCCGGTGCTGCTGGGACAGCTGGAGGCCCGGTTTGTTCTACCCATCGGCTTTGCCATCCTCTCCCTGAACACCCCCATCTGCATCCTGCTGTCCTGCGACCCGGCTTTGGAACAGGCGGTGCGCTTCCTGCCGGGACAGCGTGAGGCGTTCTGCGTCCCCTACTGCCTGTTTCTTTTCGGGTGCAATCTGGCGGCGGACATTGTGTTCCTGTGCAGCTGGCAGATCCAGCTCGGCGGGATCTGCCAGCTCCATGCTTTGACGGCGGCGGCATTCGCCTTGTTGAGCGCGGCCGGTTCCGTCCTGCTGGAGTGGTACTGCCCCATTCGGGGGTGGAAGATCGAAAGCGACCTCTGGCACCACCCGCGAAAATATGTTGTACCGGCGGTCATGCTCCTGATGGCCGGAGCAGTGAGTATTTTTGCCGGATAGGTCTGGGATCAGGCTGCCGTGTGCCTGCAATAGGAGCGAACTGCCAAGAACGCGAAAAGCGGTATCTCAATGATGCAGGCCCCGATCATGGCCCAGGGCGTCCAGACCGCCAGCCCGCCCAGGCTCAAAAACTTGAAGCCGGTAATGGCGTAGAGGATACCGGCCTGGATGCTGGTGCCGCTGGCGGGGAGGATACTGCACAGCCAGGTGGACAGCGCCCCCGGCATTGTCATGGAGAGCACCACCGGCGCGATGCAGAATATCAGCCCGGAGGCCAGAGACGCCGCGGAGGTTTTGCACCTGGAGGAGAGAAACAGGGTGAAGCTCACAGATGCCAGCACCGAGAGCAGGCCAGCCGCTGCAAACAGGCGTTGGAGTTCCCCAATATTCATGCCGGTCAGGGTGACGATGGAGTAGAGCATCTGGACCGAGGTTTTAGTACACTCCCAGCCGAACAGGCTGTTGACCGCCAGAATATGCGCGGCGGCGCAGGTCACGAACGCGGCACCGCTGACGAACAGGGCGGCGAACACCTTGGAGACGCCCAGCGTAACCCGGCCGTGCTTGGTACAGCGCAGGATGTCGTCCGCCCCCGACTGATAGCCGGCAGAGAACACCGGGGCGGCAACCACCACGCAGAACAGCAGCACCAGAAATCCCATAATATTCTGGTAGTCCAGGATGGTGGAGCTCATGCCGGGATAGACCTCAAAGGGTTTTTCCACTTTCCGGTACATCTCCACGGCCTGATGCTGTGCCGCCGGACTGTCCGGCTGTTCCATCGCCATCAGGGAGGCGATCCGGGCTTCGCAGACGGAATAGTAGCCGTCAATTTTCTCCGGATCGATCTCCATGATGGTGGGGGCCATGCCGGTGTCTGGGTCGGCAAATGCCTCTTTGACACCGTGGAGCAGCGGGGCGATAGGAAGGATTTCCTCCTCATAGACGCCCTCCGGCAGGTCGTAGGACTCCGTGACGCCGTAGGATGTGAGGCAGGCTTGATAAATCTCCACGGCCTCCCGCACCCGCTCCGGGGTGACAATGCCGCTGGCATCCGCTTGGCGCTCTTTTTCATAGGAGATGGAAGCCAGTCCGGTCAGGTTGACCTCATTCCCGGCCTCATCCGTGTAGCTGCTGTAACAGTAGGTCGCCGGCAGATAGGCCAGCAGGACGGAGAGGATCAACGCCAGCGCCAGCAGAATCCAGGTAAGCCTTGCCTGCAAGACCCGCTTCAATTCCAAACAAAAAATTCTCATTATCGAACCCTCCTGTCATGTTCTCCACTGCTCTCCGGGAACAGCCATAAATACAAATCCTCCAGGCGGGGCGTCGCGGGGATGGAGGCGGCGCCGCAGGGCCGGTCCGACAGATAGCGGACGGAGACACTGCCGCCGTTCTCGTTTCGCAGATTGGTGACTTGCAGCTTGCTCTCGTACTCCGGTACAGCCTCCGCCGGGAGGGTACAGCTCCAGACCTTACCCTCCACCAGCCTGGTCAATTCCTCCGTGGTCCCCGTCGCCAGCAGCCTGCCGCCCTTGATGATGGCGTGGCAGGTGGCGATGTACTCCACGTCGGGAACGATGTGGGTGGAGATCAGCACGATCCG
>CAJUOA010000206.1 GCA_910587785.1 uncultured Oscillospiraceae bacterium
ATAAACCGTGTGGCCGCCACGCAGTCAAGGGGTATTTTTAATTTTTGGAGGAAATTTTTATGGAGCGAAAAAAAGGATGGCTGACCTCCGGGGCTTTCGCCGCCCTGTGCGGCACAACCAAGGAAACTCTGCGCCACTACAAAGACGTGGGACTGCTCCTCCCAGCCCACCAGGGGGACAACGGCTATTTTTACTACGACGTGGAGCAGTTCTACGATTTTTACGCCATCTCCATCTTCCGCCAGACGGGCACGCCCCTGGAGGAGATCCGCCGCTGCCTCCAGGGACAGGACACCGCCAAAACGCTGGAGCTGCTGCGGGAACAGCGGGTCCGCCTGGAAGCGGAGCGGCAGAAGCTGGAGCACATGGACTTTGTGCTGTCCGGCGCTCTGCGCAATCTGGAGTTTGGGCCGGGGCCGGACAAGGTTCCCCGAACCGGCTGGTTTGAGAGAGAGCACCTGCTGGCCCTCCCGGCGGGAGAGCTGGAGGGGTTGATGCCTCTGGAGGCCAGCGAGGATGAAACGCTGATCGCTGTACTAGAGCGGTGCCGGGCGCTGTGCAGCCAATACGGAATACAGACCGACTTCCAGCTGGGGGCCATCCACCAGCGGGGGGAGCAGGGCGGGCCGGGGGCCATCAGCCATCTCTATACCCGAATCAAAGAAAAAGCGGACTTCCCCTATCATCAGCCAAGAAATATTCGTCAAAGTGCAGGCCCTCCGAAAGAAGAAAAAAGCGCCCGCTTCTGCGCCGTCCAAATTCCCATTGACGAGGAAAATGATCTGCGGAAAGTGTGGCGCAACATTTTACCGCACGGTTGACCGGCACGGGGCAAATAATTGGGTCTGTTCAGGCCACAAAGACGGCAATAGGAATGGGAAGGGCGCCTGCCCAAACCTGTCTGTCCGGGAGAGAGATATCTACACGGCCTTTATTCGGATGTACAACAAGCTGCGGCTCCATGAGGGCATCATCCTGCGGCCCGCTCTCGACCAGATGGAGGCTCTGGAATCCGCTGTGCAGCGGGAGAATCCAGCCATGCTGGAGATCAATCGAGCCATCGCCCAGGCTACCGAACAGAACTATAAGATCAGCAAACTCCGTGCCAGTGGCCTGCTGGACGCGGACGCCTGTGCCGCCAAGCTGGCCGCCCTGGACGCACAGCTGACCCAGCTCCGGGCCAAACGGCGGAGACTGCTGAGAAATGATGACATCAGCGAAGTGGCGGATGCCCTGCGTCAGACTGTGGAAACACTTCATCAAGGGCCAGAACAGATGGATGAGTTCGATGAGGAATTGTTCAACGAGATGGTTGAGAAAATCACAGTGGATACCGACCATGTTCTGCGGTTCCGTCTGAGAGGCGGCTTTGATGTGGCTGAACCGCTCTGGAGGGAAACGAGATGAACAGAAAAATGCCATACGGTTATCAGATACAGAACGGGATGATTGTTACCCAATCCCAGGAAGCAGCGGGCGTAAAACGGATATTTTCCCTCTACCTCGCGGGAAAAAGCCGGGATCAGATTGCGGACGCCTTAAATACGGAGGGCTACTGTTACAGTGCGGAAAGCCCCAAGTGGGATAAAAACCGAGTCAGGCAGGCGCTTGAAAATCCACGCTATATGGGAGCGCACGACTACCCAGCGATTATAGCTGATGAGACCTTCCGCATGGCACAGGCAATGAAAGAAAAAAGGACCCGCAAGCGGGGAAATCATCCAGCATTGTGCCTGACCCCAAAGCTTCACTGCGGTCATTGCGGCCACAGCCTGCGCCGGATCACAAACAACTACTGGAGAGATACCCTGCGATTCCACTGTGACGGATGCGGCATGAGCGTCACCATTCCCGATGCGGACCTGCTGTCAGAGGTGGAGCGGCAGGCGGCGGAGTACACGCCCTCGGCAAACGCTCCGGGCTATATCCCCTCCGAGGACTCCGTCCGACTGACCAACGCCATCAATCGGGGACTGGAGAAGCCGGAACACCCGGAGGAGGTGACTGCTCTGATCATGCAGGGCATCT
>CAJUOA010000207.1 GCA_910587785.1 uncultured Oscillospiraceae bacterium
CAACCACCTGGTTCTGGACAGTTGGGATAAGCGGGAGATGTCCGTCTCCGGGACGGTGGGGGACAACCCCGGCTTCCGGCGGATACTCAATCAGCTGAAGTTGACAGAAAATGTGTCCAACTTGGACACATCGGAGGAATAGCCATGGCAAAACAGGCGAACGCCGGGGAACTGCGAACCCTGGTATATTTCCGCAAGGTCATCAAGGAGACGGACGAGGAGGGCCGCGCCCGGGTGCGGGAGGAGGGCGTCTTCTACGACAGCGCGGGCCGGGAGGTCCCGGTCCACTGCAAGTGGGTCAACGCCCACGGTGCGGAGGTCTTCTCCGCCATGCAGTTGCAACTGCGGCAACCGGCAACGC
The DNA here is from genome assembly GCA_910587785.1 of uncultured Oscillospiraceae bacterium. Taxonomy (GTDB): domain Bacteria; phylum Bacillota; class Clostridia; order Oscillospirales; family Oscillospiraceae; genus Pelethomonas. The sequence goes on from CAJUOA010000207.1 coordinate 362, forward strand.
TGACCATGCGCTACTCGCCGCGCATCCAGCCCACGATGCTGGTGTACAAGGGCCGGGACCCGGTGCCCTACGAGGTCGTTAGCGTGGACGACGTGGAGGACCGGCACCGCTGGCTGGAGGTCACGGTGCAGCGGAAGGGGGCGGCGCGGTGAGCGTTGAGGCAAAGATCAAGGCGGCGCTGGACCCCTTCGGGGACCCAGTGGAGGCGGATCTGCTCTACGCTGCCGCGGACCAGCTCCCGCCCAGGTACTACACGTTCTCCATGACCTCCCGGGGGGACGATTTCGGCGACGATGAGCCGGGGTGCGAGGTGTGGCAGGTGTCGGTCCACTTCTTCGCTCCGCTGGACGGGAACTACGTCCGTCGGCAGAGGCAGACCAAGCAGGCACTCCACCGGGCGGGGTTCACCTGGCCCCGGTGCATCGACGCCAGCGACCAGGAGGGACAGCACCTGGTGTTTGAGTGCGAGATCGTGGATGAGGTGGAAGTGGATGGCGAGATTTAGAGTGGACGGTGTATTTGACTTTGAAAAACTGCTGAACGCTGATGTTATTCCAGACCAGGCTCTTTATGCAGCAGGCGATGTGGTAGTCAGGGCACAACGGCAGTCTGCTACAAGTATGCTCACCAAAGGGTACTCCACCGGAAAAGTAGCAAAGTCGATCTCCAAAGGGAAGATCATATCGGGAAGGGATGGAAAGTCCATCTACATTACGGTCAAAGGAAGCAGGACCCGGGGCAAGAAGAAAAAGCACACTACCCGCAATGCGGAGATCGCCTTTGTCAACGAGTATGGCAGACGCGGTCAGCCGCCACGACCTTTTATCCAGCAGGCTAATGAGCGTTGCAGAGATGAGGCCATTGAGGCGGCGGAAAAGGAATACGACAAATGGCTGGAATCCATGGGATTCTAGGGAAAGGAAGAAATTATGGCAAGCTTTGGAGCAAAGAACCCCTATTTCTGCAAGGTCAAGGAGGAACCCGATGGTAAGCTCCCGGTCTATGATGGAGAGCCGGTGAAGATCGGGCGGCTGGTGAAGGCAGACCTGTCCATCACTATGGCCTCCGGCAAGCTCTACGCCGATGACGAGCTGGCGGAGAGCGTGGAGGAATTCGCCAGCGGCTCTTTGACCATGGAGACCGATGATATCATCGACTCGGTAGCGTCGGTCGTCTACGGGACCACCGTAGAGGAGAAGACGGTCCACTACAACACCAAGGATGATCCCCCGTCCGGCGGTCTGGCGTACTACAAAAAGCTCATGCGGAAGCGGAAAGTGCTGTACAAGGGAGTTTTCCATCCCCTCGTCAAGGCGTCCCTGGGCAACGACTCCGCCAGTACCAAGACCGACAGCATCACCTTCGGCACCAGCTCCACCACCTTTACGGTGTTCGCCGCCGCCAATGGAGATTGGCGGATCACGGAGGATTTCGACACGGAGGAGGAGGCCATCGCCTGGGTGACGGGCCGGTTTATGCCTGCTTCCGGCGGCGACCAGCCCGCAGGGTAAGCCATGAAGGCAGTAAAGATTAATCTGGCCGGACGGGAACGGCACCTCTGTTTCACCGTGGAGGCCATGTTCCAGATCGAGGAGCG
>CAJUOA010000208.1 GCA_910587785.1 uncultured Oscillospiraceae bacterium
TCCTGCTGTGGAGGCAGGTCTGGTATCCCTGCGGATTCCTGATCTTCATCTGTCCTGCCCTTTGGTTCCACGCTTTTTCTTGGGATATTTTTCCTGCTCTATGTGGGCCGGGAGAGGTTTCTGGCTGTCCTTGTCTACAGCCGGAAGCTCGTCCGGGTCACGGTATTCATAGCTATTCCCATCCGCAGTCAGGCACAGGTCATAGTCAGAGAGATCGGTGTCCATGATCTCCGCCGCCATCTCATAGGCTTCCCGGCTGCCGCCCTCCGGCACGTTGATGTCGATAACCTCGCCGCCCTTCATCGTCATCTCGCCCACATTGTAGCCGATGTTTTCATCCGCCCAGCGGTAGGTGATGGTCTGCTCCGGGTACTTCCTGGATAAAAGCGTTACGATTTTTGGAACAGAATCCCAGGCAGTGAAGAATACCATGGTATGGTCATCCTCTCGCAGTGGGCGGGGCTGATAGGCGTTCCATTTTGTCCCCCAATTGAGATTGCACCACTCATACCATGTGGGGCTGCCGAACCGTTGGACATTGCTGTATGCCTGTTCTCCCAAGGCCCAAGTCACCGGGTCGGCCAACCGTTGCCTCTGGTACAGCTCCTCGCACTTATGAAGAGCCAGCGCATATTCCGCAGGGGTCAGCCCCGGTTTCTGCCGCTCCAGATCCGCCAGCGTGTGATGATACTCCCGTACCAGCTTCAGCCCCCGATCCGTTCTGGTGCCGGCCTCCATATCCAGCTCCTTGGGCATGGGAAGCAGTTTGTTAAAATCGATACTGCCCAGGGGCTGGCCATCCATCCGCATATCATGGAGCATCCGCTGGAAAGCGGCCAGTGCCGTGCTGTCCGAACCGAATGTGATCTGATTCGTGATATTGTTTGGCATTACGTCCTCCTTTCTACCATCGCAGGTGTTCTTCCGCCCCGCAGCGGCGGCAGGACAGGGTGCTGGTCCCGTTCTCCGGGTCCGCTGTTTCCTTCCACAGATGGCCTTTAGCCTCGCAGATCATTATTGTCTCCAGACACTTCCGGGCTTCGGCAATGACCTCCGCCTGGAGCTGTTCCATGGTTGGCATCGGAAGTCCCTGGGACTTATAGTCATTGATCAAAGCGCCGATATCCATTTGAAAAAGATCCAGTTCCATATATTGGGTCAGACGTTCCTGCAGCTTCGCCTCGTCCACACACGGTTCCATGGGTGTCTGGGGCAGTTCCAGGCCGCAGTCCGCCATGGTTTCCAGAAGCCTCTGGCGTTCATCGGCGCTCAGGCTGCCGTCCTGACAGGCGGCCTCGATCTCACCGGCAATCTTCAGCAGCTCGGTTTTCTGTGCGTCCGTCAGGGAGAACCCGATCATGATTTTTGTGACATCAAATATCTGAGCGTCAAATTCCTGGTACTTGCTTATGGTACACACCTCCCTATGATCTGCGGCAGCAGGGGAGCTGTCCAATCGGACAGTCCCCCTGCTGCGCAAGATCGTGTTTTCATTTGCCCGCGGACTCCACCGGCCCGTTCCGATCCAGCCACTCATCGAAGTCCAGGGCGTCCGCCAGCAGGAGCGCCATCTGGTGGATGGCGGCCCGTTCCTGGGCATCGTCCAGCCGGACGGCGGTCTCGAACAGGCCCCAGATCAGTTCGGCGGTCATGGGGCCATCGTAGCACTCCAGGAGCTGATCGTCCGGCAGGGCGGCCTTGCCGCTGGCGGTTGCCAACAGCTCCTTCTGGTGCTGGATCAGGGCGGTGCTGCTCTCCAGCAGCTCCTGGGGCAGCCCCCAGGCTTTGACCGTCAGGGCCGCGCCTGTCTCCAACAGGGATACGTCCGCGGGCTTATCCTGGGTACCCAGGGCCAGCAGGTTGACGGCCTCCGTAGTGATCTGTAAAAGCAGCTTTTCCGGCGCGGGGTGGCGCTCGTATCTCGTCATTTCGCTCGTCCTCCTCATCA
>CAJUOA010000209.1 GCA_910587785.1 uncultured Oscillospiraceae bacterium
CACCGAGATCTACACTCTTTCCCTACACGACGCTCTTCCGATCTCACGCCGGAGGAACGGACGATGATCGAGCAAAAGATGGAGCAGCTCGGCACAACCAACATGGCGGCATATCTCCGCAAGATGGCCGTGGACGGCTATGTGGTCAATCTGGAATTGCCGGAGCTGCGGGAGATGGTCTCCCTGCTGCGCCGGTCCAGCAACAACCTCAACCAGCTCACCCGCCGCGTCCATGAGACCGGGCGATTCTATGACGCTGATCTGGACGAACTGCGGCAGAGCTATGACGGGCTGTGGGATGCGGCACAGAGAATTTTGACCTCGCTGGCAAAACTCCAATAAAAGCATAAGCCTCCAGGACACTCTTTCCCTGGAGGCTTATGGCTCTAAATTATTTTCATCAAAAAGCGGCGAGGCAAAGAAAGCATCAAGTCCGACGCCCAGTCCCTGACACATCTCATGGATTACCCTCAACTTGACGGAATCATAGGAGCAATTAACCACATTTCCTATTGTTGACTTTGGTACACCGCTTTTCATATAGAGCTGGTACTGTGTCATGCCCTTTTCGTTAAGCAGTTGTGTCAGCCGTTCGCTGACCGCCTGATTTAGCTTCACCCCATCACCACCCTGTCGCAAAAATTGTAACAGGACAGCTCAGAAAATTAGTCCCTGTAACTGTACTATTTGCGGATTTTGTGCTATTATGCAGGGAGCAGGGAATGGGGGGATGCGGGTGATTGTTACGTTCTGCGGCCACAGTAAGATATATCAGACCGGCGATTTCTCCAAGTGGCTGGATATAATACTCCCATCGCTGATTGAGGGCGGCGCGGCCACATTTTACCTCGGCGGCTACGGAGACTTTGACAGTCTGGCGGCGGCGGTGCGGCGGCAAAAGGCGGTCTATCCCCACATTACGGCCATTCTGGTGCTGGCCTACCTCAACCGGGAGACGGATGCCTCCCGCTATGACGATACCACCTATCCACCTCTTGAGAACGTGCCGCCCCGTTACGCTATCGTCAGACGAAACGAGTGGATGGTCCGGGAGAGCGATGTAGTGATCTCCAGCGTCACGCATGGGTTGGGTGGGGCGGCGAAAACTCTGGACTACGCGCGGCGTAAGCAGAAAATTATTTTTCAGTTTCCAACACAGGCGCAAAAGGAGTAAGCGGCGGGGCCGCATCCTTGCAAAAACTCGCCGGTGCGGGTATGCTGGTATCAAATCAGATTCAAGAGGTGTTCATCATGATGACCTATAAAAAAGTGTTAGAGGTATTCGCGGATTATCTGACCGAAGATGATTCATGCGAGGTACTGACTGTCAGCCGGGGCTATCTGGTGGTGGATTGGAGCAGCAGGAAAAGTGACAGCGATTGGGTGACTTCCCGGCTGTGCCAGACCCCGGAGCATCTGCGGGATGTACTGCGCTCCCGGTACGAGGAATATCAGGGTTTCAAGCTCACCGGGGGCTACAAGCGGGAGCTTCGGCCCTCTGAGGATGTGGACATTCGGCTCATGGGTGAGGCGATAGCCGAGCGGTGCGGCGAAAACTGAATACACAAAACGGTCCGCAAATTGCGGGCCGTTTCTTTTGAAGGGAGAGACTGCCAATAGCCACCACCCGCATTATGTCCCTGCACACTGGCAAAGGCCGGACCGTGGGCAGGGCCATTCAAGACATCATCGACTATGTGGAGAACCCTGACAAGACGGACGGCGGCAGACTGATCTCCAGCTACCAATGCGACAGCCGGATCGCGGACGCGGAGTTTCTGCTTTCCAAGCGGCAGTACCTTGCCAAGACCGGGCGGCGGCGCGGGGCCGATGATGTGATCGCCTACACCATCCGCCAGTCCTTTGTCCCCGGCGAGATTACCCCGGAGGAGGCCAACC
>CAJUOA010000210.1 GCA_910587785.1 uncultured Oscillospiraceae bacterium
CTGTATTGCCGGTACGCGAAGAAATCCCGGCTCCCGGCGGGGTATACGGAGGTGGCGTACATCCAACCGGCGACAACAACATCATACTTGGATACTGGTTTGAGGTATAATAGCTCTTCTTCAGCCCCCAGTACGACGGTATTCGATGTGGAACTCACGGGCGCCACAGCAGGGACTTCACATCGGTTTATCACATACGCATTCTCCATAGCGGGAAAGACTCGATACTGCTGTAGAGTTTATGCAAATTCGTCGGGTATCTATGGCGTTTATCTGACATCGAATGTATCCTCTTCGCCACCTGGAGAGCGCATCACAAGTGATAATTCTGCTAGACGGTTTACTATCACCTGTACTGCAAGTGACAAAAAAGTTACGATCGGCAACGATTCTATTACGGTCACTTCATTTTATGCAAATGATAACATCAACCTGGGGGGAGACGGCTCCAGCACGTATACAACGAACACGCTGGTCCGTTTCTATGGTGTGAAAACTACATCTGCAAGTACGTCATCTTTTGCAAATGGAGAACTGGTCCCATGTAAAGACCCCAGCGGAAAAGTTGGCATGTACGATATTATCCGTAATGTATTTGTTGCTGGTGTAGGGACATGGACCGCAGGCCCCGCAGTCTAACCCCAGCCCCACAGCAAAAACGATGACAAACCAGGAGGAAAAGACAATGAAAGAGAACATTTCCCGCGGCGTGATCGCCGCCGCCGTGGCCGGAGCCGCGGCTTACTCCCAAGAGCTTGCCATCCCTGTGGTGGTCCTGTTCCTCGTCATGGCCGCTGACTACATCTCCGGAATGGTCCGGGCATGGACACGGGGGGAGCTCTGCTCCCGGGTGGGCATCATGGGGATCGTAAAGAAGGCCGCTTATCTCCTCGCCGTCGTGGTGGCTATTGTGGCTGACTGGGTGGTCCAGACGGCGGCGGGACAGATCGGGGTCGATTTTGGCGGATTCTTTTTCTTCGGCCTGCTGGTCACCATTTGGCTGCTGCTCAATGAGTGCATCTCCATCCTGGAGAACATCTCTGAAATCGGCGTACCGCTCCCGCCCTTCCTGGTGTCGCTGATCCAGAAGCTGAAGAAGACCACCGAGGTCAAGGGAGAGGAGCTGTTGAAATGAGGCCGACTGACGTACTGGACACTGCCCGGGCGGAACTGGGCGTCCGGGAGGACCCGCCGGAGAGCAACCGGGTCAAGTATAACGACTGGTACTATGGGCGGACTGTCATAGGGAGCGCCTATCCCTGGTGCATGGCGTTCGTGCAGTGGTGCTTCGCCCAGGCGGGGAGGCCCCTGCCGTTCAGGACCGCCTCCTGTTCCGCTCTGCTGGGTTGGTACCGGCAGAACAGACCGGAGTGCGTCGTGGGCGACCCTCAGCCGGGGGACATCATCATCTACACCTTCTCGCACACGGGGATCGTGGAGAGCGTCCAGGGCGGCGTTATCACCGCCATCGAGGGCAATACCTCCGCCGGGAACGACGCCAACGGCGGGCAGGTCCAGCGGCGAACGCGGGGACGTTCCCTGGTCAAGGCTTACATCAGACCTTTTGGGGAAGAAACGGAGGACGACATGAACATCGACAAACTGCTGGAGGAAATGACGGACGAGCAGGCGTACCGGCTCATGGCGAAGGCCCAGGCCTTCGCCGCATCGCTCCCGGAGCAGGAGTGGAGCGTCAAGGAGGGCCACTGGGCCCGGGCCACCGCCGCCGGGGTCGTCAACGGCGCCGCGCCGGAGGGGCTGGTCAAACGGTGCGAGGTGACCGCTATCCTGGGGAGGAGTGGCCTGCTGTAGAATGGATGAAAAAAGCAGACGCATCATTTTTCAGTGCGTCTACTTTTTTGACCGCATCTCTTTTTCGATCAGCTCGACGATG
>CAJUOA010000211.1 GCA_910587785.1 uncultured Oscillospiraceae bacterium
CATCGACAGCTGCAAGGAGCAGGGCGCAATCCTCGCCGGGAGCTTCAACAACGACCACCGGGACCGCACGGCCTGGTATACCCCCGGTGATGAGCTCCTGACGCTCTACGGCATGACCGAAAACGATAATTGCATTTGTCAAGACCGTCAAATGCAATTGTCAGAACGGGCAGGTGAGAGTGCCCAAAACGGCAAATGTATATATAGTACATGTAATAACCATGTAGAAACTAACATGGAGAACCCCCTACCCCCTAAACCGTCTCCGCCGGGAAAGCCCAACACGCCGGAGGGCGTGGCGGCGGTCTTCGACGGGTACGCGGGGGAGGACGGGGAGCTCCGGCAGCTCCTGGCGGACTTCCAGGAGAGCCGGGTAAACATCAAAAAGCCGCTCCACACCCAGCGGGCGGCGAAAATACTGCTGAACAAACTTGACAGACTGTCCGGCGGCGACCGGGGACTGAAGCTGGCCCTGCTGGAGACCTCGATCCTCCACGGCTGGGAGAGCGTCTACCCGCTGAAGGAGGACGGGCAGTCCCAGCAGGGCAAGCCCGGGGAAAACGCCGCCGTGCTTCCAGAAGGAGGAACATGGATATGAACGAAAACAACAACCAGCTGGCCCTGAGCAGTGAGGCCCTCAGCGCGGAGGCCGGGGTGCTGGGCTCGATGCTGATCGACGAAAAGGCGGTGGGCCCCATGATGCTGGCGCTGACAGAGGAAGACTTCCTGTCGCCGGAGGGGAAGCGGGTCTTCCAAGTCATCCGGGACCGCTACAACCGGGGCGAAGCGGTGGACCCGCTGCTGGTCGCGGCGGACCTGGGGGACGCCTACCGGCCCCGGATCGCTGAGTACATTGACTGGACCTTCACCTCCGCCAATGCGGACGCCTACGCCCAGACCCTCAAGCGGACCAGCCGCCTGTACCGCCTGCGGCAGTTGGGAGAGGAACTGAACCGGGCGGCGGACGAGGAGGCCTGCCGGGCCCTCATCGACCGGGGGAACCTGCTCCTGTGCGAGCGGTCCGGGGTGCGGCGGGTGACGATGGAGGACGGGTTCCGGGAGTTCTTCATCCGCCACGACCCGAAAAAGCCCCCGGAGTACTTCAAATGGCGCTTTGGCGGCCTGGACGAGGAGGTCCATGTCGCCGCCGGTGACATGGTGGTCATCGGTGGGTATCCCTCCGCGGGGAAGACAGCATTTGCGCTCCAGATCGCCTTTGCCGGGGCCAAAACACGGCGGGTGGGCTTTTTCTCCTACGAGACTGCGGCGGACAAGCTCCACGACCGGACCGTGGCCTGTCAGGCGCAGTTGAGCTTTCGGCAGATCATGACCGGAAAACTGGAGGAGGCCGATTTCCAGCGGGTCTACGAGCTCCGCTCCCGCCTGACGGCCCCGGGCCTGGAACTCATCGAGGCCAACGGCATGACCGTCTCCGCCATCGGGTCCTACGCCATGGCCCATCACTACGATGTGATCCTGGTGGACTATCTGCAAAAGATCCCTGCGGCCCGGGGCGGACGGCCCCTGAACGACTTCGAGCGGGTCAGCCAGGTCTCCAGCGGCCTCCAACAGCTGGGACGCTCCACAGGGAAGGTCATTATCGCCCTCAGCCAGCTCAGCCGCATGGAGCGGCGAAAGGACGGGAGCATCCTGCCGCCCACAATGGCCTCGCTCCGGCAGTCCGGGCAGATCGAGCAGGACGCGGACGTGGTGATGCTGCTGTACAAGGCGGTCCCGGACGCGCCGCTGTCCCCGCGGGTGCTGGACGTGGTGAAGAACAAGGACGGGGAGTCAGGACGGCATATGATGCTGGACTTCGACGGGGACAAGCAGCGGTTCTCCAAGGCAGACCAGACCTACATACCGCCCT
>CAJUOA010000212.1 GCA_910587785.1 uncultured Oscillospiraceae bacterium
TAGTTGAGCTCGTCCAGGCCGGCGTACTCGTCCAGGCAGTCATACAGCCCCAGCACGTCGCTGTCATAGCTGGTGATGAAATACTCCCCGTACCGCTCCCCGTCTATGCCAATCCGGGAGAACAGGGCCCGCACTTCCTCCGTGGTCGTGGGGAAGCGCAGGGTCTCCCCGGCCTCCACGCCAAGCTCCGGGTAAAGGCCGGGGTTCGTCACATAGGCTTCAAACATTTCCGCAGGTTCCCTCCTTTCCGGCCAGGGCTTCGTAAATCCCGGCCATGATGTAGTCGGCGCAGGGGAGGGCGATAGAGTTCCCCAGCGCCTTGTACCGGGCGGAAGGCCGTATTTCCCCGCCGTCCGCCCCGTATGCCGTCCAGCCCTCCGGGAGCCCCATGAGGCGCTCGCTTTCCCGTTCCGTCAGAAACCGCACGCAGCCGCCCTCCGGGTCGTCCTCGAACCAGAAGGCGAAGGGCGTCAGGTCGCTGGCTAAGAGAGTGGGAAAAGGGTCAGCTGGCAGTCCGAAGCTGTTCTGGAAGGCCGCCTGCTCCTTCCTTTTGGACGCTCCCCGCATACGGAAGCACTGGAAGGGCCGGACGACGGGTACGCGCCCCCCTGCTTCAATAAAAGGTGTTCTATCTCCGCCGGGGGAGGGCAGCCCGCCCGGCTCGCAAGGTTCAGGAAGCGGGAGCAGTGGACGGGGCTTAAATAGTATGTCTCCGGCACGCCTCCCTCCAAAATCCGCCACGATGAAAATCCGCTGCCTTCTCGCCAGCCGCCTGGCTCCTGCCCAATACTGGGCGTCCATGAGCCGCCAGCACAGGTCAGGCGTTCCCCCTCGCACCATTCCGGCCCCCGCCCATCTTCCAGAAGGAGGCATTGGAACCTCGGCGTCCGTGAAGGCGGATAGGACGGCTCTAAAATCCATCCGGTCGTTTGTAGAAAACGCTCCCATGACGTTTTCCCAAACAGCGATAACTGGATATACATGTCTTGTCGCATCCCTCATTTCCTGTATGATACGCATGGCCTGGTAGAAGAGGCTGGACTTCTCCCCGTCAAGGCCCTTGCGGTTCCCGATCAGGGAAAGGTTCTGGCAGGGGGAGCCGAAGGTTATCACATGGACGGGAGGGACCTTCCCCCCGTCCAGCTTCGTGATGTCCCCCAGGTGCAGCATGTCCGGGAAGTGCCTCATTGTGATGGAGACCGGGGCCTTCTCGATCTCGCTGGCCCACACCGGGCGTATGCCGCAGCGTGAGGCCGCAAGGGGGAATACCCCTATCCCGTCAAAGAGGCTCCCCAGCCTAATGTCCGCCGCCATCCTTCCCCAGCCCTTTCACGGCCAGGATTCCGTCAAGGGTGGTGGCGGCGATCCCCAGCCGCCCGGCCACCGCGATGTCGTTCTTCACGTCCTCGTCCACGTCCCCGCCGCAGACCACAAGCACATGGGAGCGCCGGAGCAGGTCCCGACGCATGTCAATCCCGGCCTTGTGCTCTTCGGGTATGCTGTCGTTGAGGAACAGCGGCATGTAGAGGACGGGGCAGACGGGGGAGAAGCCCGCCTCGTATGCCATGCGGCTGTAGCGGGCCCCCATCTCTGTGTCCGTGTCCGGTTCGCCGCACCATGCGGCGGTGATGTACGCTAAAGGTCGTTTCAATCTTTTTCCCTCCGTTTCTGTTCTGGTTCTGGTTTTTCCGTGCCAGCCGTACTGGCCCCGCATAGGTCCTCGGGCCAAGTTGGCCCGAAGCGGCCCCTACTTCTCCGGCTGGGCCTTCTTTTTCTCCGGCTTCGCCATTTCCTTCTGCTGGCCCTTCCAGTCGTCCAGAAGTTTGATGATCTGGTCCTTCATT
>CAJUOA010000213.1 GCA_910587785.1 uncultured Oscillospiraceae bacterium
CTGCTGAACTGCTTTCAGCTCCAATTCTCCCATATACTTCTCCGCCTCCCGGCGCACGTTGGCAAGGCCGATCCCGTGCATGGGGGCATCCTCCTGTTTCGTTGTGACAGGCAAACCGTCCTGCCCGAATACCACCTCACCCACGAAAGAGTTTTTGACCTCTATCAGAAAGAAACGTCCTTTTCTCTTTCCAGTCAGTACAATAAACCGTTCACCCTCGCCCACCTTCTCGCAAGCCTCCACCGCGTTTTGCAGAAGATTTTGAAGGATGATACCCACATCAAAGGCATCATAGGCCCCCGGATCGGGGTAATGGAACTCCACCTGGAAACAGATGCCCAGGTCAAGGCTCCGCCGCCGTATCTCGTTGACAATCACATCCGTGACCGGGTTGCCCGTCTGGAGCGTTAGCTCAAAGCCGCTCATACTCTCGTCCATTTTGGCGATATAGTCCTCCAGACTGGCATATTCGCCGCTCTGCGCCAGCCCCTTGATGTTGGTCAGGTGGCCCCGCATTTCGTGTTTCAGTCCACGGATACGGGTGTAGAACTGTTCCGCCTCATGGATACGCGCCCGGATCGCCTGTGTCTGCTGGTACTCCATGTAGTGCGTGGCCTGTTCCTCCCGGAGCGCGGCCATACCTTGCTGAAAAGCGATGGTCAGATAGGCCCCAGCGTAGAACAGCAGGGCCAGCACCGGGATTACCGCCAAAAACGCCGGGTGGCGCTCATAGAGTTGGAGCAAAACGCCGTCCTTGAACTCCACCAGCAGCCGGGAGATTACCTGCCCGAACAGAATCCCCGCCGTTGGTACCAGAGCGAGATAGCACAACTCCCGCCGGTGGAGCGTCATGCTCTGCTTTCGCATTTGCCGTTGGAGGGCATAGAGCATGACGGCCAGCATGGAGGCGTGGGACAGCAGAAACAGCATGACCAGCAGGGCGGCGCGGAGAAAGACCGCCTCCGGCGGCTCCAAACGGTAGGGGACTGACCGCTCAACAATAAAATACAGGCTTTGCACCATCAGGCCGCTGGAAATTCTGGCGTTGAAGTAGAGCAGCGTCAGGAGGAACACAGACGGCTTTTCCAGGCCGATCCACTTGGATACTACCAGCAGCATCGCCATCAGGATCAGCCCAAAGGAACCTTGGGGCAGCGCCGCCCGGTTGCAGACGATCTCAAAAAGAATGTAGACGAAAAAAACAAGGGGCAGGCCGCGCCGCCGTTTGTCCTGGGGAACGAAAGGCCGGAAAAAGGCAGTGAGCAGGGCGGCGTATGTCAATTCCGCCCCAGCGGAAAATGCCTGATTGAATATCCGAAATCCTGTCTCGCTCATAGCCCAGCCCCCCTTTTCACAAAGCGGAGGTAGGCTTTCACGAAGTCCTGATACTTGTATTTGGAGATCAACAGCTTTTCCCCGTTGGTCAGCGTTAGCTCCGTCTTGCTGTACCCCTCCACATAGGCGAGATTAACAAGATAACCCTTGTGGACACGGCAGAACTGATCGCCCAGCTCCGCTTCCAAGTCCCGGATTTTTGCGTAGCAGGAAAATTCCCCGTCTTTCAGACGCAGCACTACCTTGTGATTGCTGCTTTCAATGTAATAAATGCTGTCCAGCGGTACGGTTCGGCTGGTGCCAGCAGATTGAAGCGTGAGCGCATGGGAAAACTGCGGCTGAACACGGCCCGCCTCGATCTGTTTCACAGCACGGGCAAAGACCTGGGCAAACTTTTCCTCGTCCACCGGCTTCAGCAGATATTGGAACGCACCCACGTCAAAGGCGTCGAACACATACCGCTCATAGCCGGTCACAAAGATAATGACCG
>CAJUOA010000214.1 GCA_910587785.1 uncultured Oscillospiraceae bacterium
AGAACAGCGTACAGATGAAATTGGTACGTTGGCCCACAATCTGGACGAACTGGCGGCTCACCTATCCCGTTCCATGCAGGAACTCCAGGCCGCAAATGATGCCCTTCAAAAAGACGTAGAGCGGGAACAGCAGCTGGAGCAGGCCCAGCGGGATTTCTTCTCGGCGGTTTCCCATGAGCTGAAAACCCCCATCACCGTTATGAAGGGTCAGCTGGGCGGGATGTTGGACGGAATTGGCGTCTACGCAGATCGGGACAAATATCTGGCCCGCAGCATGGCTGTGGCGAACCAGATGGAGAGCTTGGTACAGGAGCTTTTGACTGTCTCCCGTATGGAAAGGGGTGGGGAGCTGTCTATGATTCCTGTAGAACTCACCGCTCTGATTCGGAACTGTCTGCAAAATTACGATGAACTTTTCCAGCAGAAAAAACAAACAGTTATCGCAGATTTACCGTCGGAAATCTGGAGTGCGGGAGATCTGGCTCTCCTGAAAAAGGCCCTGGGCAATCTGCTTTCCAATGCCGCGCTCCACTCGCCGGTGGGCATCAAGATTTGGATTTCCGCCCGCAGGAAAGAGGACAATATTATCCTAAATGTAGAAAACGAAGGAGCGCATATTGCCCCGGAACAGCTGCCGCACCTCTTTGAGCCATTTTTCCGCAGCGACCCATCCCGGAGCCGTCAGACAGGCGGAAGCGGATTGGGGCTTTACCTTGTTCAAAAAATAGCGGAGCGGCATGGAGGTTCTTGTCAAATCCAAAACTCCGCAAGAGGTGTCTGTGCAACACTGATTCTGCCAAACTCCACACAAACCACATATTAACCACAAACGAACTCCACATTCTTTTGTTATCCTGACCGCAATCTCAAGCAGAAAGGATGAAACACAGATGAATGTGGAGATTTCTAAATTATCCATGACGTACCCTTCGGGGAAAACCGCCTTGCAGGGCATCAACTTGAATTTGAGAAGCCCAAACCTCATCGGCCTGTTGGGGCCGAACGGGGCGGGGAAGTCCACCCTGATGAAGCTCCTGGTGGCGGGCCTTCTCCCCACGGAGGGGGCGATCTCGGTAGACGGAAAGCCCCTGATGAAGCAGGAGCGCCTGCTGAAAGCCCGCTTGGGCTATCTGCCCCAGTCCTTCGGACTGTTTGACGAGCTGACGGTCTGGCAGTTCCTGGACTACATGGCTGCACTGAAGGGAATCGTCAACAGCAAGGAGGCCATCGCCGCCGCGATCCAAAGTACCAATCTGGAGGAGAAGCAGAAAGCGAAAATCCGCACCCTGTCCGGCGGACAGCGCCAGCGGGTGGGAATCGCGCAGGCCATCCTGGGCAACCCTCATTTCCTGATTTTCGACGAGCCTACGGTGGGCCTTGACCCGGAGGAGCGGATCAGCTTCCGCAATCTGTTTTCCCAAATGGCCCAGGACCGGCTGGTGCTTCTGTCCACCCACATTATTGAGGATGTTCAGTCAGTGTGCAATCAGCTTATTGTGATACACCAGGGCCGTATCCGCTTTGCCGGTACTCCCGCCGAGCTGATCGCCGGAGCTGTGGGCCATGTTGGTGTATTCCGAGAGAAAGACCGGCGGCAGGAAGTGGGCCTGCATATTACCTCCCGCGTCAACACGGCCCAGGGGATCGTCTGCCGCGCCGTAGCGGAGGAACTTCCCGATTTTGTGGAACAGGTGGAGCCTGCGCTGGAGGATGCCTATCTTTATCTCATCTCCAGGGAGGCGATACAATGAACACCCTGCGGCAATTTCGTTTGGAGCTGACCCGATTGCTCCAGAACCG
>CAJUOA010000215.1 GCA_910587785.1 uncultured Oscillospiraceae bacterium
GACTTTTTGTCCGTACAAAAAGTTACCGGGGTCCGGGGCGAGGAGCCCCGGGCCTTCGTCGGAGATGGCATCTATTCGGAAGAAAAAGGGCGCCGCCCCGCAGGGCGGCACCCTTTCAATCTACGATATCGACGGAAACCTTCTGCCCCGTCCGCTGTGCGCAGGAACGGACCAGAGTGCGGATCTCCTTGGCGATCCGGCCCTGACGGCCTATGACCTTCCCCATGTCCTCCGGCGCAACACGCAGCTCCAAGGTCAGCTCCTGCTCCCCCTGGACCTCCGTGACCGTGACAGCATCCGGATTCTCCACAAGGTTCCGCGCAATGTAGAGCAGCAACTCTTTCATGCTGTGCCCTCCATCCGCAGCCATTAGAGCACGTCGACCTTCTTGAGCAGAGCGCGGACAGTGTCGGTGGGCTGAGCGCCAGTCTTGATCCACTCCTTGGCGCGGCCGGCGTCAATCTTGATCTCCGCAGGAGACACACAGGGATTGTACGTGCCAATCTCCTCAATAAAACGCCCGTCACGGGGATAGCGGCTGTCCGCTACCACCACCCGGTAGAAGGGAGCCTTCTTCGCGCCCATACGGCGCAGTCTGATCTTGACCATGTCTTTGTTCCTCCAAAATAAAGTGATTTTTATGTTTTATGATAAATGCGGGTGCATTTATTTTGAATTTATTTCAGCCGCTTCTTCCGGCCAAAGCCCTGCATCTTCGTCATGCCGCCGATCTTGCCAAGCCCTTTCAAATTGGGCATCTTCCCAGCCCCCAAAGGCATCCTCCCCTTGGAGAGAGAACGCGTCAGCTGGAGCATCAGCTCATACTGCTTGAGCAGGCGGTTCACATCCGCTACCTCCTGCCCGCAGCCGGCGGCGATACGCTTCTTCCGGCTGGCGTCCAGAATACCGGGGTTGTCCCGCTCCCTCTGCGTCATGGAGAGAATAATCGCCTCCTGACGGTCCAGCATCCGGTCGTCAATCTGCGCCCCCGCCATCTGCTTGCCCATCTGCCCAGGCATCATGCCCGCCAATTGACTCAAATCTCCCATCTTGCGCAGCTGGGCCATTTGCTCCATGTAGTCGGAGAGCGTAAAGCGGTTCTTGCGAAGCTTCTGCTCCAGCTCCGCCGCCTTCTTCTCGTCAAAGCTCTGCTCCGCCTTCTCGATAAGAGAGAGCACATCGCCCATGCCCAAAATGCGGGAGGCCATGCGTTCGGGGTGGAAAAGCTCGATCATGTCCAGCTTCTCGCCCGTGCCCACAAACTTGATGGGCTTCCCCGTGGCCGCCCGGATGGAAAGAGCCGCGCCGCCCCGGGCATCGCCGTCCAGCTTGGTCAGCAGAACGCCGTCAATCCCCAGCGCCTCGTCAAAAGCCGTGGCCGCGCTGACCGCATCCTGACCGGTCATGGCGTCCACCACCAGGAGAATCTCATCGGGCTCCACAGCGCCCTTGATCTTCTTCAGCTCCGTCATGAGCTGTTCGTCAATGTGGAGACGTCCGGCGGTGTCCAGAAGGACCGTATCAAACCCGTTGTCCTTGGCGTAACGCACCGCGTGCTGGGCAATCTGCACCGGGTTTACCTGCCCCAGCGCAAAGACCGGAATATCCAGCTGCTGGCCTACCACCTGCAACTGGGTGATGGCGGCGGGACGGTACACGTCGCAGGCCACCAGCAGAGGACGCTTGCCCATCTGACTTTTCAGATACCCGGCCAGTTTCGCGCCGTTGGTCGTCTTGCCCGCGCCCTGGAGACCCACCATCATAATGACCGTGGGCGGGT
>CAJUOA010000216.1 GCA_910587785.1 uncultured Oscillospiraceae bacterium
TCTGTCTCCGGTTCCGGCTCCATGACCGGCTCCGTCACCTCCGGCTCCGGGTCTTTCTCCGCAAGGGCCAGCAGGTCCCTCTCCGTGACCGCGTTCAGGAAGTAGACGTTCTGCCCGTCCCGCTGGCGGTCGATAATCAGATAGAACACGTTCTCGCTGGGGGTGGTGATGGTGAAGAACTCCTTGCCGTCCCCGTCCGTGGCGTTGTCCACCACGGTCCCGGTGCCCTCCGGGGTGAAGGGCTTCGCCGTGGTCTCTTCCTCCGTTTCCGGGGCGGTCTCCTCCGCCGGCTCGCTGCTCTGGGCGTAGGCCGTCAGGGACATGCTGGTAAGGGAGAGCAGAGCGGAGAGGATAAGCGCCGCCCTGCGGATCAGGTTATTCTTCATGTTCGGAATCCTCCTTTCTGGTGCCGGGCTTCGGGACAAGTTGGCCCGGGGTGGAAACGTTGGGGTTGTCGAGGAAGGACAGGAGCTCGGCGGGGGTCAGCTTCAAAGAGCGGACCGCCTGCACGATCATCACGTTCTCTTCCTCCTGTTTCTGCTTCTCCAGATCCCGGACCCTGGCCTGCCACTCGGCGGCCTTCTCCCGGGCCTTCAAAAGCTCCTTTTCGATTTTTTCAAGCCTGCTCATGCAGCCCTCCTTTCAGAAAATCAGTTGAAACGCCCAAAGGTCAGATAATGCTGTTGCCAGTAGGGCGTGTTGATACTGGCGTATTTGATAGGGTCCCCGCAGTGGATCATCATCCCGTTGCCTACATAAATCCCCACATGGCTGGCCCCGCTGGTGTTGTAGGTGCCCTGGAAGAAAATCAGGTCTCCCGGCCTTGCGTCCGCACTTGATACCCGGGCGCACTGGCTCAAAATCCCGTTGGCGGTGGTGCGGGGCAGGTTATGGACGCCGGAGTGGGTATAGACCCAGCAGACAAAGCCGGAGCAGTCGAAGCTGGTGCTGGGGGATGAACCGCCCCACACATACGGATAGCCCAGATACTTTTCAGCCTCTGTGATAAGGGCCGCAAAGGCCGGGTCGGAAAGGGCCTCCCCCGGCACGGTGTAGTCGCTCCCGGGGTCATATCCGCCGCCGTTCCCGGAGTAGATGTCATCCCACAGATAGGGCTTGTTGCCTTTCAGCTCCAGCAGGACGTCATAGAGCTCCTTCTGTTCCCCGTCCAGCCGGGAGGCGACGACGGCCGGGAGCGTCCGGTTCTCCAGCCGCACATGGAGGATGTAATACTCATAGGCCACCTCCACCTCGTACTCGTATTCCTCGGTGGTGGTCTCGCCGGTCTCCGGGTCCGTGCTGGTGGAGGTGCCGGTCCGGGTCTCCGTGCGGTAGCGCGTCTCCACTTCCTCGGTCAGCGTCAGCTTATACTGGGCCTCGAACAATGCCCGAAGCTCCCCCTGCACGTCCTCACGGGTATAGGTGCGGAGCTTTGCCACCAGGTAGGAGGTCAGCTCATAGGGGTTGTGCCCCAGCTCGTCCACACGGTAGCGGTACTCGTCATAGCCGGGGTGGGTGCGCTCAATGTCTGCCACTTCCTGCCGCAATGCGCCCTCAAGGGCGGTATAGTCCTCGTTGGCCCCTAAGATATCCTCGTCCTCGGCAGTGTAGGAGGTGCCTACCACGGCGTTCACCATGCCGGTGCCAAGGGAAGGGAGGGCGGAAAAGACAGAGTTGATAATCAGGAAAACGCAGAACAGCAGCAGGACCACAACGGCTCCGCCCTTATGATTGCGGACAAATAATGCCAGCTTTTCCGCCGCCTTCTCGAC
>CAJUOA010000217.1 GCA_910587785.1 uncultured Oscillospiraceae bacterium
CTTCATCCCGCTCTCCCTAACCGCTGACCCGCCCACACTTTCTACCGAAGCCTCTAATATAAATACCCCCTATAGTCCCCCAGAGGGGGACGCGGACGGGGGCGGACAAAACGCGGCGGGACCTGCCCGGGAACCGGAGGAGCCTGGGCCAAAGACCGGGAGGCATGAGCCGGACCGGGCGCTCTTCGACCAGTTCTGGGCGGCGTACCCGCGAAAGCAGGCAAAAGAAAAAGCATGGAAGGCTTGGAAGAAGCTGGACCCGGACGAGGCACTCTGCCGCCGTATGGCCGAGGCCCTGGAGCGGCACCGGCGCTCCCAGCAGTGGCAGAGGGACGGCGGGGCCTATATCCCGTACCCCGCCTCTTGGCTCAATGGCCACCGCTGGGAGGACGAGACCGATCTCCCTGTGCCCCCTGAGTCGTCCATGCTCCCAGAAGGAGGAAGATGGGTATGAACCAAAATGAAAACAACATGCTTACCCTGAGCAGTGAGGCCATCAGCGCGGAGGTGGGCGTGCTGGGCTCAATGCTCATCGACGAGGCCGCGGTGGGCCCGGTGATGATGGCCGTGTCGGAGGAGGACTTCCTGACCCAGGAGGCCAAGCGGGTCTTCCAGGCCATGCGGACCCGCTACACCCGGGGCGAGCCGATGGACCCCCTGCTGATCGCGGCGGACCTTGGGGACGCCTACCGGCCCCGGCTGGCTGAGTACATCGACCAGACCGTCAGCTCCGCCAACGCGGAGCACTACGCCCAGGCCCTCAAGCGGACCAGCCGCCTGTACCGCCTGCGGCAGTTGGGCGAGGAGCTGTCCCAGGCGGAGGACGAGGACGCCTGCCGGGCCCTCATCGACCGGGGGAACCTCCTCCTCTGCGAGCGTCCCGGGGTGCGGCGGCTCACCATGGAGCAGGGGTTCCGGGAGTTCTTCGCCCGTCACGACCCCAAGCACCCCCCGGAATACGTCAAGTGGGGCCTGGGGGGCCTGGACCAGGAGGTCCACGCCGCAGGCGGCGACATGGTGGTCATTGGCGGCTATCCCTCCGCCGGGAAGACCGCATTTGCCCTCCAGATCGCCTTTGCCATGGCCAGGACCCGGCGGGTGGGGTTCTTCTCCTACGAGACGGCGGCGGACAAGCTCCACGACCGGACCGTGGCCTGTCAGGCCCAGCTGAGCTTCCGGCAGATCATGACCGGGAAGCTGGAAGAGGCGGATTTCCAGCGGGTCTACGAGCTCCGCTCCCGCCTGACGGCCCCGGGTCTGGAGCTCATCGAGGCCAACGGCATGACCGTCTCCGCCATCAGCTCCTACGCCATGGCCCACCACTACGACGTGGTGCTGGTGGACTACCTGCAAAAGATCCCCGCCGCCCGGGGCGGACGGCCTGCCAACGATTTCGAGCGGGTCAGCCAAGTTTCCAGCGACCTCCAGCAGTTGGGGCGGACTACGGGGAAGGTCGTTATCGCCCTCAGTCAGCTCAGCCGGGCCGAGCGGAAGCGGGGCGGTGACCGGCCCAGTATCCCGACAATGAGCTCCCTGCGACAGTCCGGGCAGATCGAGCAGGATGCGGACGTGGTCATGCTCCTGTACAAGAAGGACCCGGACGCGCCGCTGTCCCAGCGGGTGCTGGACGTGGCGAAGAACAAGGACGGGGAGTCCGGTTTGCACATGCTCTTGGATTTCGACGGGGACAAGCAGCGGTTCTCCAAGGCAGACCAGACCTACATACCGCCCT
>CAJUOA010000218.1 GCA_910587785.1 uncultured Oscillospiraceae bacterium
CTCGCACTCAAACACCAGGTGCTGTCCCTCCTGGTCGCTGGCGTCGACACACCTGGGCCACGTGAACCCCGCCCGGTGGAGGGCCTGCTTGGTCTGCCTCTGCCGTTGGGTGTAGTTCCCGTCCAGCGGGGCGAAAAAGTGGACCGACACCTGCCACACCTCGCACCCCGGCTCATCGTCACCGAAATCGTCTCCACGGGAGGACAGGGCAAAGGTGTAATACCGGGGCGGGAGCTGATCTGCGGCGGCGTACAGAAGATTCGCCTCCACCGGGTCCCCGAACGGCCCCAGCGCCGCCTTGAGCTTCGCCTCCACGCTCACCGTGCCGCCCCCTTCCGCTGCACCGTGACCTCCAGCCAGCAGTGCCGGTCCTCCACGTCGTCCACGCTGATGACCTCATAGGGCACCGGGTCCCGGCCCTTGTACACCAGCATCGTGGGCTGGATGCGCGGCGAGTAGCGCATGGTCAGCGTTGCCGGTTGCCGCAGTTGCAACTGCATGGCGGAGAAGACCTCCGCACCGTGGGCGTTGACCCACTTGCAGTGGACCGGGACCTCCCGGCCCGCGCCGTCCTGGAAGACGGGCTCCTCCCTCACCCGGGGGTAGCACTCCTCGTCCGTCTCCTTGATGACCTTTCGGAAATACACCAGGGTCCGCAGCTCCCCGGCGTTCGCCTGCTTTGCCATAGATCACCCCTTTCCAAAAACAAGAGAGGGCGAGGCCCGCAGCCTCGCCCAACTCGTTTTTACTTGTATTACCAGCCCCGATTTTCCGGTTTTTCCAATATGCGCACATTGAATTGACAACGTCATTGCAGTATGCTATGATGAGTAACAAAGGAGTGATGATCCATGGCACAGACAAACCTCAACATCCGCATGGACGAAGACCTCAAGCGCAGTATGGAAAATCTCTGCCAAGAGCTGGGAATGAACCTTACCACCGCAGTTACCGTCTTTTTCAAAAAGGCTGTGCGGGAGGGCGGCATCCCGTTCCCGGTTTCCACTGACCCCTTTTTCACAGAGGAGAACCTGCGGCGCATCCGGGAAGCCGCCGCAAGACTGGACGCCGGGCTGGGCACAGAGCATGAGCTGATAGAGGTAGACGAGTGAGAAAAATATGGGATGAGAAAGCCTGGGAGGATTACCTCTATTGGCAGTTCCACGATAAGCAGATGCTGAAACGGGTGAATATGCTGATCCGCGATGTGGAGCGTAGTCCCTTTGACGGGATTGGCAAGCCGGAGCCCCTTCGGGGTGATCTGAGTGGGTTCTGGAGCAGGCGGATCAACGATGAACACCGGCTGGTTTACCGGGTCCAAAACGGGATGCTGGAGATCGCTTCCTGCAGAGACCACTACTCTTGAAAAACCAGCTCAGGTAAGGCCGCCCAGCTTTTCAATCACTGCCCCGCCCTGTGGCGGAAAGGAAAGGTCTCCCGCAGGGGATGGCCGTCCTTCCCCCGGTACTCCGCCACGTAGTACCGCCGCTTAGGATGGATATAGACTACCGTAGCCGTGACCGGCTCCCCCGCTCTGTCTCCTTGAGACGGGGCGACTTTAATTTTGTCACCTACCAGCATTCTCTTGGACCTCCTGCGTAATTTCTGTCAACTTCAACTGATTGAGCATCCGCCGGAAGGCGGGGTTGTCCCCCATCGTCCCGGAGACGGACATCTCCCGCTTATCCCAACTGTCCAGAACCAGGTGGTTG
>CAJUOA010000219.1 GCA_910587785.1 uncultured Oscillospiraceae bacterium
CGTCCTTCCGGCCAATGCGGATATTCTCCATAACAGTGTTATTAAACAGCGTCACGTCCTGGAACACGATGGAGTAGGCGGTCAGGAGCTTTTCCGGGTCAACCCTACTCACATCCACGCCGCCGACTGTGATTCGGCCCCGGTCTATATCCCAAAACCGTGCCGCCAGTTTGGCTGCGGTGGACTTGCCGCCCCCGGAGGGGCCGATCAGGGCCGTGACCTCGCCCTGCTTGGCGGTGAAGGACACATCCTTCAGCACTGTCTCGCCGCTGTTATAGGCAAAGCCCACATGGTCGAAGGCAATGTCGTAGCCTTTGGGCGAAAAGGCCGATTCGCCCTCCTGGGACGGGGTTTCATTGATCTCGTTCATGCGGTCAATATTGATTTGCAGGGAGTTCATCGCCGCCAGATTTTGCAGGGAGAAGTTCATCGGCTCATAGATGCGGGAAACCACCAGCAGGAACAGGAAGAAGGTCACAAGGGACAGCTCCCCGCTCATCAGACGCATACTGCCCACCAGGGCCACCGAGGCGATGCCCAGTTTCAAAAGCATCTGCGCAGGAACCACAAACATGGCCACGCCCAGCTCGCTCTTGATGTGCCGCACCTCCAGCGCGTTGATCTTCTCTCCCAATCCGTCCAGGTATTCCTGTTCCGCCTTGCTACTTTTCAGGTCGCGGATGGACTCCAGGCACTCCTGCACACCGTCCGCCACAGCGACCAGGGCGTTGTTCTGTCGGCGGGAAAAATAGTTCTGCGTTTTCTTGGACAGGCTGACCAGCAGCAGCGCCACCGGCAGCACCCACAGGGCGGCGAGGGCCATCTGCCAGTCGTAGAACAGCAGACTGACGGCCACCAGACAGGTGTAGAGGATGGAACCGTAAAATTGCGGGACGTAGTGGGAGAACATCTGCTCCGTGACCTGCACATCACCCATGATGGTGTTGGTCAGGTCGGCCAGGTCTTTCTTGCCGAAGAAGGAGAGGGGAAGCTGCCGCAGCTTCTCCGCCAGCCGGATGCGGCAGGCACCGGATTCCCGGTAGGTGGAGAAATAGGTGGCGTTGTACTTCCAGAACTCGGACAGCCAGATCAGAGCCAGCGCCGCCGTGATCCCAAGGGCATAAAGCCCGTATTGGGGCTGCTCATTACTCAGGAAATCGCTGACCAGCAGATAGAGAAGCCCCACGGGGAACATCAGCACCAGGTCGGCCACAGTACAGGCGGCAACGGCCCGCACCAGTCCCTTCGCCCCTTCTTCAGAGAGGGCAAAGCGTTTCATCAGCTTTTCAATCATTTTGCAGCACCTACCTTCCAGCTCACAGAGGTTTGATAATCCTGCCACATCTTAGCGTAGAGGCCGCCTCCGGCCACAAGGGAATCGTGGGTCCCGCTCTCCTCCACATGGCCCTCCCGAAGAACGAAGATACGGTCGGCGTTTCGGATGGTGGTCAGCCGGTGGGCGATCATGATGACGGTCTTGCCCTTGGAGAGCTTCTCAAAGGCCCGCTGCACCAGCGCCTCGTTCTCCGGGTCCGCAAAGGCGGTGGCTTCGTCCAGGATGAGGATGGGCGCGTTTTTCAGCATGACGCGGGCGATGGCGATGCGCTGCTGTTCGCCCCCGGAGAGATACACGCCTTTTGTGCCGATCACCGTGTCGATGCCCTGGGGCA
>CAJUOA010000220.1 GCA_910587785.1 uncultured Oscillospiraceae bacterium
TTGACGTTAGCCGTGGCCTTTAGCTTGCTTTTTGAGCTGCTGATGGGGAAGACGCGTACAGTCAGATCCGGGAGCGGGGGCGGGGACAGAGCCTCTTGGGGGATTGCCCCGGCGCCGGTCTGGGCCTGTTGAGGAGCGTCCGTCTGGATGTGTTCTTTTCTCTTTGCCATAGTTTCCTCCTGTTATTCTTCATGATTTTTTTCCGCCCATTCCGCAATGATTTTAGCCGCGCAATCTAACTACTGGGCGGGAGATAGGCTGGTTAGAAACTCAAAGGCTCTCTGGCTCTGGGGGCTGTTCTCAGCCTGGTGCATGGCTTGCACAAACAGCTTGATCATCTGCGGAGGCTCCGTGGAACAATTATCGCAGATGCGCTCCCGCTTGACCAGGGCGCAGTCCTCGCTGACCACGGCAAAGCTCACCACATCGCCCCGCGCCATGCCGATGGCGTCCCTCACCTCCTGGGGGATGGTGACCCGGCCTCTTTTACCGAGAATCCGCAATGTTTTCTCATCGTTCATTTCCATATATAATTCCTTTCTACCGGGGCAAAGCCCGATAATGATGTTTGCTCTGGCAGCACCAGCGATGTATCGTAGTTGGAGATGAGCAGCTCCTGGTACATATTTCCTGGGTCGTACCGCTGGGCCATGTTATTCAGCCGCTCGATCTTCTCGATGTAAATCCCCGGCACACTGTACAGCGCCCGGATGGTGTCGCAGTCGTTGTAGGACAGCAGCCACAGGGCCTTTGCGCCGAACAGCGTTTCCGCCAGGAGCAAGTGGTCTTTGGGGCCGAAGAGGTTGCCGTAGTAGTCCTCAGTCAGCACATAGGGCGGGTCCAGATAGAAGATGGTACCCTCGCTGTCGTGGGTCCGGAGGAGCCGCTCATAGCTCATGTGCTCCACCACCACGTACTGAAAACGCTCCGCAACTGCGTCGATCAAGGGAAACGCCGCCCAGGTGGACCGTGGGCTGGCCCCGAATGATGTTCCCCCGCCGCCATAGCTCTGCCGGATAAGCTGATAGAAATCCCGCGCCCAAAGGACGGGGTCCTTGTTGTGGCCTCTGGCAAGCCTGGCCTTGACGGTGTCGAAGTCCTCCCGGGCGTTGAGGAGGTACCGCAGCGCTGCCTGCAGCTCGGATGGGGAATCCCGGACTACCCGAAAAAGATTGACAAGGTTGGAGTTGAAGTCGTTGTAAATCTCCTTGACGGAACGCTCTTTGTTCAGCAGGACGGATGCCCCGCCGCCGAACACCTCTACATAGGTCCTTTGCCGGACGTCTGCCGGAAACCGGCTGATAATTGCCCTGCACAGGGCTTGTTTCCCGCCTACCCACGGGATCATGGACTGAATAATACCACCTCCATTTCTCTGGGTGCTTTTCTGCTGACGGGCGGGCCTCTGACCATAATTTGCTCACTCCCTCTTGCTTTCATGGACCTGGTGCCTGACCCGGTCCTTTTCCTCTGCTCGTTTGGCGTTATTCCAGCCATCCACCGTGCCAGTAAGGTAACCCGTGATGCGCCGGATGCGCTCGAAGTCACGGCCCTCGCCAACTACCTTTTTGCTATTCTTCATAGCGACTGCTCCTGCATGGGTTGCTGGGCCGCTGCCAGCACATTGGCCCTTTCCTCGATTTCATGCCAGATGGTTTCCTGCTGGCG
>CAJUOA010000221.1 GCA_910587785.1 uncultured Oscillospiraceae bacterium
CCGGCAGCACAGGCGAACAGGTTAGGGAGATCATCCACCGGGAGGCCGGAGCCTATACCCGCCGCCTGCTGTCCGCCATTACCGAGAGCGGGCTGGACGCCCGCGCCATGCCCGCCATCTTCCTGGGCGGCGGGGCGGCGCTCCTGAAGCGCCATGTGTCGGCCACAGACGGCCTTTGCCGGCCTCTTATCCTGGATGACGTATGCCTGAACGCCAAAGGCTACGAGCGCCTTGTGGGCCAGTTGTCGCGGGGTGTGAAGGTTGGCTGACAAACGGCGGTTGAACCTCTCGTTCTCCATGGCCTCGCCCTTCCAGCGGGAGGCGTGGAAACGGCTGTGCGCCATCCCCTCCGGGCAGCGGACGGACGCTGTGTGCCGCGCCGTCTGCCGGATGTATGAGCAGGACACTCTGCTGGAGGCTGTCCGCCAAATCATCCGGGAGGAGCTGCGCGGCGTGGAACTTATCTCAGCACAAGAAAAAACCGAGCAGCCGCAGGCCGGGGACGTGGATGAAAGCGTCCTCGGCTTTCTGCTTGCGCTGCAGAATGATGGAGGTGACGAATGATCTGATCCGCTATTTTGATATGTTCGCGGGGATCGGCGGCTTCCGGGCCGGACTGGACCGCGCGGGCGGTTTCCAGTGTGTCGGCCACTGCGAGATCGACAAGTACGCCGACGCCAGCTACCGTGCCATCCACGATATTGGGAAGGAGGAGAAATACTATCCCGATGCAAGAGAGATCGACCCCAACGATTTGCCCCCCTTTGACCTCCTGTGCGGAGGTTTTCCCTGCCAGGCGTTTTCTAACGCTGGCAAAAGAAAAGGATTCGATGACGCCAGAGGCACTCTCTTCTTTGAAATTGCCCGGCTGGCTGAAGCCCGGAGACCTGCGTACCTGCTGCTTGAAAATGTTCCCGGCCTTCTCACGCATGACCAGGGGAGGACGTTTGCTGTCATCCTCTCCGCGCTGGATGAGCTGGGGTATCATGTCGAGTGGTCAGTGCTTAACAGCGCCAATTTCCACGTCCCCCAATCGCGGAAGCGGGTGTTCCTTATCTGCTATCTTGATCCCCGATGCGCCGGCCAAATACTTCCTGTCTTCGGAGATGACGCAAAAGCTCTTATACAGCTCATCGGCGGGCCACAGGGATCGAGAGTCTACGACCCGGAAGGGTTAGCCTGCACCCAGACCTCCGGCGCAGGCGGCATGGGCGGCAAGACAGGTCTGTACCTGGTGGACCTGAGCAAAGGTGCGCCGGAACAGACGGAGATCGCCCGGTGTCTCACCGCCCGGTACGGGCAGACGAGCCTGTCCACCCACCCCAGAGAGCGCTCCGGGGTGCTGCTGATCAAGGAGGCCACCAAGCGGGGCTACAAGGAGGCAGGCCCTGGTGACACTGTGGATCTGGGCTACGCTGGGAGCAACACCCGGCGAGGCCGTGTGGGCCGTGACATCGCCCACACCCTGGAGACCAGCAGCATCCAGGGCATCGTGGAACGCGGCGGGCGCATCCGCCGTCTGATGCCCAGGGAGTGCCTCCGCCTCCAGGGCTTCGCGGAGGACCAGATCGACCGCCTCCTTGCCATCACCTCGGACGCCCAGGCGTACAAACAGGCCGGAAACTCTGTCACCGTCA
>CAJUOA010000222.1 GCA_910587785.1 uncultured Oscillospiraceae bacterium
GTTGGCGCACTCGTCAATGAGGCAGCGCACATGGACCGGGAGCCGCCCGTGGTACACATCATCGGCTTTCTCGCACAGCAGATTGAAAAGCTGGCTGTATATCATGCTGATGAGGAAATTGAAGGTGCTGTCCGTGTCGCTCATGATGAGGAACAGGGCGGTCTTCCGGTCCCCCAGGGTGTCCAGCTCCAGCTCGTCATACCGGGTGATCTCCCGCAGTTCGGCGATGTCAAAGGGGGCAAGCCGAGCGCCGCAGGAGATGAGGATGCTCTTTGCCGTCTTGCCGGCCGCCAGCTTATAGAGCCGGTATTGGCGGACAGCGAAGTGGTCCGGCTCTTTCTTTTCCAGCGCCTCAAACATCTGGTCGATAGGGTTCTGGAACGTCTCATCGTCCTCCCGGACTTCCATAGCGTTCAGGAAGGTGATGAGCGTCCCGAAGTTCTGCTCCTCCACGGGGGCGACATAGTGGATATAGGCGATGAGCGCCGTGTAGAGGAGCTTCTCCGCCTTCTCCCAGAAGTCGCCGTCCCCGCCGCTCTTGCCGTCCTCCTTGGTGTTCGCCATCAGGGTCGTCACCAGCTTCAAAATGTCCTTTTCGTCATGGATATAGGCGAAGGGGTTGTAGTGCATCGACTTCTTGAAGTTGATGGTGTTGAAAATCTTGATGCGGTACTTGTTCCGCACCAGGACGGCCCCGCACTCCTCGACGATCCCCCCTTTTGGATCAGTGATGACATACGAACTATGGCACTGTAAAAGGTTGGGCTTGAGCCAGAACCTGGTCTTGCCGCTGCCGGAGCCGCCGACGATCAGCACGTTCTTGTTCCGGGCGGTCTTGGGGTCCTTGGGGCGGCTGTTCATGGTGAGGCTCTCCGTCCGTGTCAGGATGACATTGTTCTCAAACACGGGGTCCGCGAACGGCTCGATGTCCTTCGGGCCGCCCCATCTGGCGCTCCCGTATTCCTCCCCGTGGCGGTATTTCTTGGCGTTCTTGCTCCGCACATACACCACCAGCCGGAACGCCGCGCCGATGGCAAGCCCGATGCACAGGTCGAAGGGGTGGAAGCTGGGCATGGGGTTCCCCCACGCCGTACCCATCGAGGTGAAAAAGCCAAGGAGCTTTGTGGAGATGTCCGTACCCTCCGCGATACGCCACGCCTCCCCGATATTGGAGCAGAACAGCCCGATGATGGCATAGGGGATGTTCAGGATGATGAGTTTCTTTGTTTTCTGGTTCATCGCTCACGCTCCTGGTTCTTCTCCCGCACCTTGGAGGGGATGGACTTGGCAAGCTCTTTCAGGTGCGCCAGGGCTTTCAGGACGCTGGGCCGCTTCTCTTTCTGGGACAGCTTCACGGAATACTCCTTGAAGGCGGCGGTCAGCACATCGGCGTCCTTTGCCTTGAAGAACACCATGAAGCGGGGCGGCTCCTGGGAAACATCCTTTCGGATGGCATAGTCCACGCCGTACTTGTTCAGCACCCGCTCAAAGTCCTTGATGCCGCTCCTGGCGATGTCGATCTGCTGCGCCCCCTGGTCCTTGCGGATCAGCTTCTCCACGGTCATCTTACCGTGGTCGCCCTCCGCCGCCCTGCCGGCCTTCACCCGCGCCCGGTGCTGGGCGT
>CAJUOA010000223.1 GCA_910587785.1 uncultured Oscillospiraceae bacterium
CAAATAATCTGCCATCAACTCCATTTTGGGGCTTGACTTTTTATTCGCAGGCTTAAATGTCCTGGTTTTTTATGGCCGCGAGGCTCACTGCGGCATAGAGGACGCTCCATCCGGCGGCGCAGGCCAGGATGAGCGCCGCCGCACCCGTCTGGGGGGCGCACAAGTCCCGGACTACGCTGCTCAGGAAATACTGCTCCACCGGGGGCAGGCCCAGCCGTCCGCACAGAGCTCCCGCCAGTATGACGGTCAGGTCCCCGCCGGAGACCAGGGACAGGATAATGCCCAGAGTGCTGCTCCGCGTCAGCAGGACCAGCGTCAGGGCCATCAGAGAGAAGGCCCAGCAGGGGAGCCACATCAGCACAGCGTACCCCGTCAGCTGGGACAAGGGGGCGGCCGCAAGACGCAGCCCCACCAGGCGCGGACTCAGCAGTGACAGCAGAACGCCCAGAGCTGTGAGCAGGCCGCTGTAGACGCCTGCAAGCAGGAGCTTGGAGAGCACGTAGTCCCAGCGCCGGGGGCGGGCAAAGCAGATGTTTTTGATGTACCCGCTGGAAAAGTCGCCCCCCGCGAAGAGGGTCATGCCAATCCCGGCAATCACCAGCAGAAAGCCGCTGCCCAGGGTCTCATGGACAAAGGCCAGCTGGTCCATGCTCTTGATATATTTCAGCGTCTGCTGGTCCTCCAGGTCAATCTCCGCGCCCTGAGCCGCCATGGCGTCGATCACCTCCGGGTCGGAGATACCGGCCACCATCAGCACCAGGGACACGATCAGCGCCGCCGTGACCCCCAGGATGATGTAAAAGCTCCTGCTCTTGACAAGCCGCAGGACATCCATTTTTAGCAGACTAAGCATGTTCCTCTTCCCCCATTCTCTCCAGAAAATACCCTTCCAGGTCCTGCCGGTGGAGGCTTGATGGTGTTCGTAAAAACGAACTCCACGTTCTCGTTGCCGTCCAGATGGATGATGCGTTGGGCCTCATCCACGATGTAGCTGGGACACTCCAGCTCTGTGACCACATACGCGCCCACAGGCAGTTTGCTCAGGTCGATCTCGCCGTTCTCGTCCGTGATGAACTCCTGGGGACCGTAATCTCCAGCTACAGACCGGATGCTGAACTTGGCGTTGGGGATACGCTTGGACGGGTCCGAAGAATCAACCTTGATAAGGTGAATCCCAGGCTTTTTGGCGTTGAAAAATACCAGGGACTTGATACCGTCTCCAGCATGAAGCTCCACCTGCTGGGGCATCCCGTCCAGAAGGTGCTCATCGTCTGCGGCGACTTCCTGCACCACATAAGTGCCGGGCTGGAGGTCTGTCAGCAGAATTTCTCCCAGCTCGCCTGTGCGGTAATCGCCCAGGACCTCACCATCCTTCCAAATGCGAAAAGTGATACCGGAAAGGACCTGATTGTTGCTGCTGTCGTATTTCTCGATGCGCAGGCCGGGGAGCTCCTTGTTGGTGAAGGAGACGGTCGAGACCTGGCCGGTCACCACGTTCACGGTCTGGATGGTCTCCAGGTCCGCTTTCCAGCCCTTGATGCCGGAAATCTCTCGCACCTCATAGGCGCCGGGGGTGAGCTCGGAGAACTGCACCGCGCCGCCGGGCTCGGTGGTGCCGC
>CAJUOA010000224.1 GCA_910587785.1 uncultured Oscillospiraceae bacterium
CCAGCGCCAACGCGAGGGTGTTTGACGAGGACTCCTCCTACTATCTGCTCTGCTCGTTGGAGAACATTGACGAGGACGGGCGGCTGGAGAGCAAGGCGGATATGTTCACCAAGAGGACCATCCGCCCGGAACGGCACATCACCAGCGTGGACACGCCCAGCGAGGCGCTGGCGGTCTCCATCGGGGAGCGGGGCAGGGTCGATCTGCGGCTCATGTCCGAGCTGCTGGGGACTCCCGGAGAGTACGGGCGCATCACCGAGGAATTACAGGGCGTGATCTTCCGTGACCCCCGTGAGGCTGTGGCGGACGACCCCCTCCGGGGCTGGCACACCGCTGACGACTACCTTTCCGGCAATGTCCGGGACAAGCTGATGGTGGCGAGGATGGCGGCGGCCACTGACCCCGCCTACGCCGTCAATGTGGCGGCTCTGGAACAGGCGCAGCCCAAAGACTTGGACGCATCTGAGATTGATGTGCACCTGGGGGCGACCTGGATCGACAAGGACTATATCCAGCAGTTCATGGAGGAGACCTTTGATACCCCGTGGCGGATGCGCAGTGCGGTCCAGGTGAAGTATTCGCCCTCCACCGCCGAATGGCAGGTCACGGGCAAGAACGCCACCGGGCGGCACGATGTCATGGCCTATATGACCTACGGCACAGACCGGGCCAGCGCCTACCGCATTTTGGAGGACACCCTGAACCTCCGGGATGTCCGCATCTACGACACCATCGAGGACGCGGACGGCAAACAGAAGCGGGTGCTGAACAAGAAAGAGACCACCCTCGCCCAGCAGAAGCAGCAGGCCATCAAGGACGCTTTCCGGGATTGGGTGTGGCGTGACCCCAGGCGGCGGGAGGATTTAGTCAGGACCTACAACGAGCTGTTTAATAGCACCCGACCCCGTGAGTATGACGGCAGCCACATCGTCCTGGGCGGCATGAACCCGGACATCACCCTGCGGGAACACCAGCGGGGGGCCATCGCCCATGTGCTTTACGGCGGGAACACCCTGCTGGCCCACGAAGTGGGCGCGGGCAAGACCTTTGAGATGGCGGCCTCGGCTATGGAGGCGAAGCGGCTGGGGCTGTGCCAGAAGTCCCTCTTTGTCGTACCGAACCACCTGACCCTCCAGTGGGCCAGCGAGTTCCTGCGGCTCTACCCCAGCGCGAAGATACTGGTCGCCACGAAAAAAGACTTTGAGACGGCCAACCGCAAGAAGTTCTGCGCCAGGATAGCGACCGGGGACTACGATGCTGTTATCATCGGCCACAGCCAATTCGAGAAGATACCCATATCCGCCGAGCGGCAGGAGCGCATCTTGCAGGAGCAGATAGACGAGATCACCGACGCCATTTCCGAGATGAAGGCCATGCGGGGCGAGAGCTTCACCATCAAGCAGTTGGAAAAGACCCGCAGGTCGCTGGAGGCCCGGATGGAGAAGCTGCAAGCCACCGAGCGCAAGGACGATGTGATAACCTTTGAGCAGTTGGGCGTGGACCGGCTGTTCGTGGACGAGGCGCATTCGTTCAAAAATTTGTTCCTCTACACGAAAATGCGGAATGTGGCGGGGCTTTCCACCTCCGAGGCGCAGAAGTCCT
>CAJUOA010000225.1 GCA_910587785.1 uncultured Oscillospiraceae bacterium
GGCAGCTACTACACCACCAAGGAGATGGACAGCCTGCGCATCAAGAACCGGCGCACCTGGTTCCGCTACTCCGAGGGGAAGGGCGGGGACGCTATCGACTTCATGCAGCGGTTCGAGGGCAAGAGTTTCCCGGAGGCGGTGGATTTCCTGCTGGCCTGGAATGGCCGGTCGAGGGACTCTCCCGACAGACCG
This sequence comes from uncultured Oscillospiraceae bacterium, assembly GCA_910587785.1. Lineage (GTDB taxonomy): Bacteria > Bacillota > Clostridia > Oscillospirales > Oscillospiraceae > Pelethomonas. Next base: position 193 of record CAJUOA010000225.1, read on the forward strand.
CCGCCTGTCCAGCGGAAGGAGCGGACTGCCCCCGCTGCGCCGGTCCCCTTTGTTCTTCCACCGGCAAATGATGATACCCGCCGCGTGACCGCCTATCTGAAAAAGCGGGGCATCGCTCCGGCAGTCATCCGGGATTTTGTGGGGGCCGGTCTGCTGTACGAGGAAATGGAGCGCCATAACTGCGTTTTTGTCGGGAGAGATCAGGAGGACAAGCCGGTATTCGCCGCCAAGCGTGGGACCTACGATCTGAACGGGGCCTCTTTCCGGGCAGGCGTTCCCGGCAGCGATAAGGACACCGGCTTTCGCCTCCCCGCCGACAGCGGCATCGACCGGGTACACGTCTTTGAGGCCCCCATCGACCTGATGTCCTTCTGCACCCTGCACCGGGATGTCACCAGCAACGCCGTGGCCCTCTGCGGCCTCTATGAGGGGCCGCTGGACACCTATCTGCGGGAAAATCCTCACATCAAGTACATTTTCCTCTGCCTGGATGCTGACGGCCCCGGCAGAGAGGCGGCGGACCGGCTGAAGGAGAAATACAGCCAAAATGGACGTGTTATTTCTTACAAGCCCCCGCCCCGTGGGAAGGACTGGAACGAATACTTACAGCACCGGCAGAAGTGCCGGGGAAACGAGAGGTAAAAATCATGCAGAGCAGAAAACTTCTGCTGCGCTGGCTGGTAGTCCCACCCTATCATCATCTGCGACCCGGAGGCGGAGTATTTTCCCCTGGTCCACCGGCTGGAGGGTCAGGTCATCAAAATCTCCCCCACCAGCAAGCAGTATGTCAACCCCATGGACCTCAACCTGGATTATTCGGACGATGAAAGCCCCCTTTCGCTGAAGGTGGATTTCCTGCTGTCCTTCTGCGACATCGTGGTGGGCAGCAAAGACGGCCTCCAGCCTGTGGAGAAAACCGTCATTGACCGCTGTGTCCGGCTGGTCTACCGTGACTATCTGGCCGACCCCCGCCCGGAGAATATGCCCATCCTGGAGGACCTGTATAACCTTCTGCTGAAACAGGAGGAAAAGGAGGCCCATTTCATCGCCACGGCCCTGGAGATTTACGTCACCGGCAGTCTGAACGTGTTCAATCATCGGACCAACGTGGACATCGACAACCGTATCGTCTGCTACGACATCAAGGAGCTGGGCAAGCAGCTGAAACAGCTGGGGATGCTCGTCATCCAGGATCAGGTCTGGAACCGTGTCACCATCAACCGGGCCGCTGGCAAGACCACCCGTTACTACGTTGACGAGTTCCATTTGCTCTTGAAGGGCGAGCTGGCCTCCTGGAGCGTGGAGATTTGGAAACGGTTCAGAAAATGGGGCGGGGTGCCGACCGGAATAAAAAGTTTATGCAGTAAAATTCTCGAAAAATTAAGGCCGGAAAAGG
>CAJUOA010000226.1 GCA_910587785.1 uncultured Oscillospiraceae bacterium
TGTGGCCGTACAGGGTAGACAGGCCGTTGCCGTGGTCGATCATCACATAGTAGCCGTAGCCGCCCTGGTTATAGGTGGACACCGTCACTGTTCCCGGCAGGGCGGCGCGGACAGATGTGCCGGTGGGGACAGCCAGATCCATCCCCGTGTGGCCCCGCCGCTCCCCGGTGAAGGGGTCACGGCGGTTGCCGAACTCCGAGGTGACCACGTTCCGCCAGTTCTCCCCGATGGGGGAGCAGAAGCCGTCCGCGCCAATGAAGGGCACATCCGACCCGGCGAAGCCGCTGCCGCCGCCCGCCGCTCCATATCGAATCAGGTTATAGATGCTGTCGGCGTTGCTCCGCTGCTCAGCAGTAGGCGTCACACCCATGGCGGCGATATTTTGCCATACGGTTCCCAGATCCTCGATGGGGATGGCTGCAGAGTAGATCTCCTCTGTCTCCTCCGGCGGATCGCTGCCCTCCACGAGAACCGTGCGGATACGCTCCTCCCAGGTGACAAAGCAGTCCGCAAAGGACTGAGCGTCCCCACGGCTTCCGGCGCCGAAGTACAGAGCATAAAAAATCGCCTTGACGCGGATATCGTCAAGGCTTGTTTCTTCCTCTGTATTCTCGTTGATGGCAGCAATGGCAATATCCAGCTGGGCGAAGCTGGCGCGCATGGCCTCGATGCACAGCCGGTACTCCTCCGGGGTTTCCGCTGGAATGCCGATGGTATCGTAAAAACACAGTTCCACAGCGGTGATGTTGTGCTCGGTGGCGCCGGAGCCCAGAGAGCATAAAAAGGCGATGAGCAGGATGAGGGGGGAGAGAATCGCCACCAGCGTCCAGCCCACCGCTTTCCGCGCCTTTTCATCGGTCAGGATGATGGCGGCGGCCTTTGTGATCAGAGCCGGATTAGCCAAGGGTCATCCCTCCGTTCTCCTGGGCGGGCTCCTGCTCCACCTCTGCCTGCATCTCAGACCAGTGGTCCGCCAGTGCCTGGAGCGTTTCCTCATGGCCGGCGCAGGGCCGTGTCTGTGCCCACTGGCGGTACTGGTCGAAGTCCATGCCGCCGTCCAGCAGCAGCCTGCACACCTCCACCGCGTCGTTTTGGACACAGGCATGGAGCGCACTGTAGTCGTTGGCGTCCACCCACATCCGCTTTTCCAGAAGTTCTTCCGCGATCCAGCTGTCACGGCCCTCATAGGTCAGCATATGGAGTGTCCTTGCTGAACTGCCTCCTCCGGAGATCCCTTTTTCCACCAGCGCAGATAACGTGCGAAAGTCTTTGTCCATAGCAAACTGCTCCAGAAGGAAAGACGGCGCGGCGGCAATCTGCTCCTCGCCGCACCGCTTGATGATCTCCTTAGCAATGAAGCGATGGTCTGAGTGGGCGTAGGAGGCCATTTCGCCAAAGAAGGACGGCTCCAGCTGCGGCACGCTGGCCTGTGCCCTCACCATCATGGACAGGACCTTCTCCGGGTCGTTGATGTCGATGGCCCGCTTGCAGGCGTTACAGTACGCCGCGTAGTCGATATTGCACCTGTCCCGCATCAGCAGCTCTGTCATCTTCCGGCCCACGGCCCCCGGACGGCCAGCCGCCTC
>CAJUOA010000227.1 GCA_910587785.1 uncultured Oscillospiraceae bacterium
GACCACCGAGATCTACACTCTTTCCCTACACGACGCTCTTCCGATCTGGAGGAACGGCTCTGCGTGACACTGGCCCAGCAGACCTATCTGGAGCAGCAGCTGGCAGTGCTCCGGGATACGGTGGACACACTGGTTCTGGCGTCTTTGAAATGATTTCCAGAAAGGGAGGAATCTTGAAATGGTAATAATTTACACGGGGGACTGTGGACAACTGGAAGTATCTGGTAGACCGCGGGCCTCCGTTCCCCAATCAAGGGGGCGGCGCTGATGCCGATGACAGTAGGCGTCGGCGGAGTCAACCGCCAGGTAAAGCAGGTGTTCACCGGGGTGAGCGGGGTCAATCGGGAGATTCAGCAGGGCTATGCTGGAGTCAGCGGCGTGAATCGCCCCATCTTTGCCAATGCAATTGATTTGACCATTCTCGGCGGCGCAGAGGATACCGGATGCTGGTCGCGGATATACGGCAATACAACCACTCCAGCCCGGCCTTATATACAGCTATCCGTCCAGGAAAAAGCAAAGGCAACGGCATATGTAACGGTAACGTTTCGATTCGGTCGAGCGCTTACTTTTGGCCCTAACAATGTGATTCAGATAAACACAACGGGATACTGTAGCCGTGGTTCTGGTGAGGGTACATTCCGTTTTCATGCCCATTCCGATCACGGGACAGTTACCCGTGAATATGTAGATATCTATCCAGGCAAATATCCAGAATCCTTTTCTTTCAAGGAGAATATAGCCATCACCGATTTAATTGGAGATCTGGATTCAAATTGCGCTTCTGGCTCTTACGATGTGAACATTTCATTTTCCGTACTGCGCTTTTACCCTGTGGAATACCCAAATGGACTGAAAATCGAAGTGCCCGCAGATGTGGATATCCCCTATAAGAAAGGCGGCTACACCTGCAAGGGGCTCAAACTGGTATCACTATGACAGAAAAGGAGGGATTCGCCATGTATGAAACACTGGAGCGGCTGTACAAAGGCGGTCAGCTGCGGGCGGAGCAGCTGGCTTCCGCAGTGGAAAAAGGCTGGCTGACAGAAGCAGAAGCGAAGGAAATCAAAGGAAAGGACTGATGGTATGGAAAAGGCAAAGGCGATTGCTCTGACGGTTCAGAGCCTGCTCACCCTGGCGGGAGCCTGGCTTTCCAACAAGCTCGGAGCCCTGGCACCGGTGCTGGGGATGCTCCTGGCGGCTATGGCTATCGACTACATATCCGGCCTGGTAGCGGCCGCACGGGAGGGGCTTGCCGGAGGGCCTGGCCTGGAGAGCGGCAAGGGCGTCCGGGGCATCCTGAAAAAGCTGGGATACCTCCTGGCCATCGCGGCAGCGATGCTCTTTGACTGGCTCCTGGTGAATGTGGCGGGACAGCTGGGCTTTACCCTCCCGGCCACGGCCATCTTCGGCCTGCTGGTGGCGGTGTGGTTCCTGCTCAATGAGATTCTGTCCATCATTGAGAACATGGGCCGGGCAGGGGTGCCCCTGCCGGGATTTTTGCGGGCGGCGGTTTCGGCCCTGAAAAGGACAGTGGATAAACAAGGGGATGGCCTGGCGGCGTCCCTGGAGGAAAAGGAGAAAA
>CAJUOA010000228.1 GCA_910587785.1 uncultured Oscillospiraceae bacterium
GCTCTGGTCTACCCAATACGGCTGGGCCATATACTTAACGTACCCGTTGGCTCTATGAGGCCATGCGGCCTGTTTGTCAAGGTACAGGGATGCCTTCCCAAAAGGCCTTTCATGCCTTTCACTCCTATCCCCGACTGTCTGCCCACAATCTGCCCACATTCCTGCCATTTTTCGCAAAAACGCCTCACAGCCCGTACAGGGACTGTGAGGCGTTCGTTATGATTGGTCAAATAGTTTGAGGCTTGCTACCATAGCGTCAATGTCCTGCTCACTGGGGCCAAGCGGCATTTCCGGGGGCTGGCTTCTCTGTGTTGAAGCAACCGTATTTCCTGACAGAAATTCTCCCACCGAAGTTTTCACCATGTCCCGGACCATCGCCAGTAGCTGCTCCTTCGTATGCAGTGGCTGGTAGGTAATTTTGATTTTTGCGCCAGGTATCTCCATTTCCGGATGCCGCTGAAGGTATTCAACGACGGCCAAGACGATGAAATCGCTTTTCTTGTTCCCCAGCCGCTCTAAAAAAGCGCCTACCTTTGCCTTTTCCTCCGTATCGGCACTCCACTGGAGGGAAAACCGGAACCTGTCATCCCTGCGCAAAGCCTTCACCGACCTTCTGTGCCTGCATTTGACGCAGCTGGGCGGTGGCCAGCATCCCAAATCCTACAGTATTGGCTTTCGGATCGGCAACAAATTCCGCCTTCGCCACTTGGCTGGACGTTTCAATGAAAGTCCGAAACAGCGCCGCACCGCCGCCGGTGAAGATGGCAGGAGTCGCCCGCAAATCCACCTGCAGTTCCCGCAGCTTGTCCAGGATGCCGGCAGCATAGCTTTTCACTGTGGCCCGAATGGTCTCCTGTACATCATCAGGCAGGATGGTGGGACGCCCCTGAATGATATCGGCAATATGGTCGTCATCAATCTTGATGTCGTGAAGGGCGCTGACCCTGCCAATAATGCCGTTTGCCATAGGGATGGCGCCCATCTCCAGACTGCGGCAGAACTGCATATCCGGCTGGACGCCCCGCAGCAGGAGCACATCGGTGGTAAACCCGCCGATATCCACCACAAAGGTACGGGGATTTTGCTGGATGATCTGGGCCTGGGGAACCACGGCGGCATAGGCCTGGGGATAGACCAGCACCTGGCGGATCATCAGGCTGATGGGGCTATCGTTAAATTTGAACTGCACTGTCCCTCGCTTGAAATACTCCGCAAAACGATTCCGCAGTTCATAGTGCTCCGGGGGCAGTCCGATGGCCAGCTCCGCTTCCACCATGGGTTGCAGGGCCTCCCGCTGCCGAAGTTCCTTGGCGATGGCAAACAGGCTGAGAATAAAGAACCTCTCGTCCTTGGTCTTGTCCCGCATATAGGGGATCCGCTCACCGGACAAAGTCCAGAAGGTGCCGCCGAACTCCAGCACATCGGTCTCCACAGGGGGCTTCACGGGATAATCCGTCAGTCCCGAAGTAAAGACGAAATCAGGGGTCTTGATAGCGGAATTGCCATGGTCGATTGCAAATAGCATAATAGTCACTCCTATTCA
>CAJUOA010000229.1 GCA_910587785.1 uncultured Oscillospiraceae bacterium
GCAGGGCCATCAGCGACACGAAGCGTTACCAGATGCTCGGCAACAGCGTGGCCGTCCCCTGCGTGGCGTATATCATGCAGGGCATCCGTGACGCCGTGGACGGTGAGTGATATGCTGGCGCTGGTCCCCGTCTCCCTGCGGGAGGCGAACGAGTTCGTGCGCCAGCACCACCGCCACCACAAGCCCACGGTGGGACACAAGTTCTCCATCGGCGTCCGGGAGGACGGGCGGCTCGCCGGTGTCGCCATCTGCGGCCGCCCGGTGAGCCGCTTCCTGGATGACGGCTACACGCTGGAGGTCAACCGCCTCTGCACCGATGGGGCGAGGAACGCTTGCAGTATGCTCTACGGGGCGGCGGTCCGGGCGGCGAGGGCGATGGGCTACAAGAGGGTCATCACCTATATTTTGGACAGCGAGTGCGGCGCGTCCCTGAAAGCCTCCGGCTTTGTGTGCGAGGGGCCGGCCGGGGGCGTGGAGTGGACGGGCAGGAGCAAGCCCAGGGACAGTGGGCAGTACCCCCACCAGATGAAGACACGGTGGGTGAAAATTCTGAAACAGGAGGAGCGATAAAATGGCTGATACGGAACTGAGCAGCAAACTGTATGAGAAAGTGTCGGCGGAGCAGGACAAGTTCCGGGCGTGGCTGATGAACCAGCCGCCCGCCGACATCCTGGACCACGCCGTGGAGTATGCGGTGCGGGAGGACATCCTGATGGAGATCGGGGCGCTGGAACTGCCTGACGATCAGGCGAGGGCGCTGCTGGCCTCCCCGGACACGATGGCGGACATCTACAAGACCTTCTCCAAGATGGTCGATACCGGGCATATGGATGTAGTCCGGGAGAGCATCGAGGACCGGGCGGCCACTTTAAGTATGGAACAGGCTGTGCAGGAGGCTGTCCAGATGGAAATGGAGTCGCAGGGAAAACTGGAGGCCGTGTACCTTGTGGACCGTTCCTCCCTGCTCCACCTGAAAGAGGTCCAGGGCGGGGACTTTGCGTACACTGTGTTTGACAAGCAGACCAGGCAAAAGACCGCCGAGGGCAAGATCAGCCTGGACGATGTGCTGGACGGTATCGACCCCACCCACGGCCATCTTGCGGCGGCGCGGGCAGCCGCTATTGGAGAGGCGGGGCTGCAAAGCGGGCCGCTGGGTGGCAGCGATGTGGCGCAGGTGGGCCTGACCTCCCTGAAAGACTTCCGCGATTCGGACATCCGCCGCCGCTCCATCTGGGAGCCGGAGACACTGCCCAAGGATGACATCCGCTTCATCAACAGCGGTTATGACGAGCAGTTCCGCCTCCCCAACGGTGGGAAGATCGAGGTAGAGTATCCTGACCGCACCTTTTCCGCCAGGTGTGAGTATATCGACGACTACCACACCTATGTCGGGAGCGAGGTCTACCACATCTGCCAGTTTGCCGAGGTGCTGGAGCGCGGCGGGGGCGTCTGTCGCCCGGAGCCGGTGCTGGATGCGGAGCAGGCGGCGTGGAAGATCGGCTGGAACGCCTATCTCGCCGTGGAGTG
>CAJUOA010000230.1 GCA_910587785.1 uncultured Oscillospiraceae bacterium
CCCGGCGGCACCATCCTCTACCGGGCCCACGAGGTGCTGGAGATGATCACCCTCGACAAGGACACCAAGCACATGAAGACGAAGCTGGCCGTGGACTTCGCCGACCTCCTCTACAACGGCAAGTGGTTCACCCCCCTGCGGGAGTGCCTGCAGGCCTTCGCCGTCAAGACCCAGGAGCACGTCACCGGTCAGGTGAAGCTGAAGCTCTACAAGGGCAACATCATCACCTCCTCCGTCACCAGCCCCGAGAGCCTGTACTCCGAGAAGCTGGTCACCTTTGAGGAGAGCGACTACAACCAGAATGACGCCACCGGCTTCATCAACCTCTGGGGCCTGCCTGACACCGTCCAGGCCCTGCGGGAGCAGGGGAAGCTGTAACAGAACACCACCACGGGAAAAGGCGGAGGCCGCTGGCGTCTCCGCCCCTTCCCGTTTTCCAGCGCGGCCCCTATTTCGCAGGGTGCGCTGTCCCGCCGAAAACTGCCGCGGGACGAATGACGCGCCCGTAGGGGCGATATCATCCGCCCCTATGAAATGCCGCGATAAATCCGGCGCCTATCAAAGGGCGGCCGGGACCGTCGCGCCTGTGGGCACCATTCCCCAGCGGAAATTATTGAGAAAAATGAGGAACAACACCATGAAATTATGGGGAGGCCGGTTCCGCAAGGAGACCGACAGCTTTGTCAACGACTTCAACGCGTCCATCCATTTCGACGCCCGCCTCTACGGCGAGGACATCCAGGGCTCCATGGCCCACGCCCAGATGCTCTTCGACTGCGGCATCATCTCCCGGGACGACCTGGAGGCCATCCAGAACGGCCTGGAGGGCATCTTAAACGACATCGAGGCGGGGAGGATCGAGTTCACCGCCGAAAACGAGGACATCCACATGAACGTGGAGGCCCTGCTCACCGAGCGCATCGGCGACGCGGGCAAGCGCCTCCACACCGCCCGCAGCCGCAACGACCAGGTGGCCGTCGACCTGCGCCTCTACGCCCGGGGGGAGATCGAGGAGATCACCGAGCAGATTTTAGAGCTCCAGCAGGCCGTCCTGGACCAGGCGAAACAGCATCAAAACACCGTCATGCCCGGGTACACCCACCTCCAGCGGGCACAGCCCATCTCCTTTGCCCAGCACCTGCTGGCTTACGGCGAACAGCTCCGGCGGGACGCGGAGCGCCTGGCCGACTGCAAGCGCCGTCTCAACGTCTGCCCCCTGGGGTGCGGGGCCCTGGCCGGGACCACCTACCCCATCGACCGCTTCCAGACCGCCCTGTCCCTGGGCTTCGACGGCCCCTGCTCCAACAGCCTGGACGGCGTCAGCGACCGGGACTATGTGCTCGAGCTCCTCAGCGCCCTCTCCATCCTCATGATGCACCTGAGCCGCTTTGCCGAGGAGGTCATCCTCTGGTGCAGCTGGGAATTCAAGTTCATCGAGCTGGACGACGCCTACTCGACCGGCTCCTCCATCATGCCCCAGAAGAAGAACCCCGACGTGGCCGAGCTGGTCCGGGGCAAGACGGG
>CAJUOA010000231.1 GCA_910587785.1 uncultured Oscillospiraceae bacterium
AGGTGGCGATGTACTCCACGTCGGGAACGATGTGGGTGGAGATCAGCACGATCCGATCATGGGCGCACTCTGACAGCAGATTCCGAAAGCGCACCCGCTCTCCAGGGTCCAGGCCTCCGGTGGGCTCGTCCAGGATCAGGACCTCCGGGTCGTTCAGCAGGGCCTGGGCGATCCCCACCCGGCGTCTCATGCCGCCGGAGAGCTTCGAGATTTTCCTGTTGCAGACATCCAGCAGGGATACCCGCTCCAACAGCTCCTGGATTTTCCGGCGACTCTGCCGCTCCGGGAGCCCCTTCAGAGCGGCAGCATAGGTCAGATAGTCCTTGACCGTAAACTCCGGGGGAAAGCCGAAGTCCTGGGGCAGGAAACCGAAAATGTCTCGATACCGCTCCCCCAGCGTCTGGACGGGCACGCCGTCATATGTCACCTGCCCGGAGGTGGGGGGCATGATCCCGGCAATCATCCGCATGAGAGTGGTCTTGCCCGCGCCGTTGGCCCCCAGCAGGCCCCAGACCCCCGGCGTCAGCTTCAGACTGATGTCGCTGACGGCTGTTTTGCCATTGAACCGCTTGGAAGCATGGTCGATCATGAGTTCCATGTGAAGACTCCTTCCGTTTACAAAATAAAGGCGTTCCCGCCTTGGCACGGTCATTGTACCAAAAGCAGGAGCGCTGTTTTCGCGTTCGCTCACACGGAGTTTCACTTTTTCTCTGCGGATTTTCTAACGGCTTTTCTACAAGTGTGAATCAAGAGTTACCCAAGAAAAGAAGTGACAAATGATGGAGTAGGGATGAGAATGACTATGTGGAAGAAAAACTCATCGAACTATACTGCACCATTTGCCAATGCAATGATAGCAGATTTATAGAAGGAAAGCAACGTCTGAGCAACAATAACTGTCCAAAATTTAGCGACGAGGAGCTGATCACAGCCTACCTCTGGAGGAAAGCACAGCAGTTACCAACGCGAAAGGCGATCTACAACTATACCAAAAGTCATCTTTTGGCGTGGTTTCCAGTCCTGCCCAGTTACCAGGCTTTTTGCAGGCGGCTGAACTGTCTTACGCCTGCTTTCCAGGCATTGGCGGAGATCTGGGCGGAGGAAGCGACGGAAAAGAGCGGCGATATCCATTGCTATGCCGTGGACTCCTGCCCTGTCATAGCTGCCAGGCGTTCTTACAGCGCGGGAACAAAAGTCGGAGCCGGGTTCTGTGACAAATGCTACAATGCCGCTTGGCAGGAGTGGTATTATGGCGTGAAGCTCCATGTCTTTGTCATGCTCAGACCTGGCCGAATTTCCCTTCTCCGGGCCGCGCAAATTTCTCCGGCGTCCTGTCCTGATCTCTTGGCTGCAAAGCAGATCGACAGAGACTGCGCTCCTGTCGCCTGTGGCCGCCTGTTTGCCGGCCGGGCTTATTGTGATGCTGATTGGGCTGATTCTCTGAAAAAGTATTAAGATATTGAGAATGCGAATCAAGGTTTAAAAGCAAGAGAAGGGGGTAGAAAAACAGCGCAAAAGA
>CAJUOA010000232.1 GCA_910587785.1 uncultured Oscillospiraceae bacterium
TGTCGATCTGCTGCGCCCCCTGGTCCTTGCGGATCAGCTTCTCCACCGTCATCTTCCCGTGGTCGCCCTCCGCCGCCTTGCCCGCCTTCACCCTCGCCCGGTGCTGGGCGTACTTGCGGAACGCCGCCACCAGCGTCCGCCCCGTGAGCTTGCTGGTGCTTATCATCAGGTTGACTGTCCTGTTTTCGACTTCCTCCTGCAAATCTTATTCCCCCTTTCTCTGGAAACGGCGTTGGAGGCGCGCCGGGTCCTCAGATGTGGAACGCCGGGAAGTCCTTTCCATCGGCGCACAGGGTCACGGTATGGTCTGCGAAATAGACCACGGCGGCGATCACGTCCTCGGCGGAGAGGGAAACGCCGTCCCCGTCCTCATCGCATTTGTAGACGATGACAGGCCCCAGCAGATACCGCTCCCGGCCCAAGTTCAGGACGTGGCTGCCGTCAAACACGATGGTCAGCCCCTCCACGTCCAGCCCGCCATCGGACACCACCTCCAGGCAGTCGTAGCTGCCCCTGCTCTCGATCTCGTCCCAGCACTGGGTCTCCTGCATGACCTCCGGGGTCTTGTCCGGGCGCATCACCATCACGATGGAGTCCACCTCGTCCTCCGGGGTCTCCTCCTCGTCCGCCGCGCCGTGCAGATAGTCCTCCAGGGAGTCCACCAGCCGCTGGTAGCTGGCGGCGTCGCCCCGCACATCACCGCCGACAGCCATGCCAGCAAGGGCGGAGAGGCCGTCCGGTAGGGACACATTGATGTTCACATCACCGTTAAAGTGAAAATGGATACTGTTCATAAGCTCATAAACTCCTTTTCCGTTTCATAAAAAATACGCCCCGCAAAAGGGCGTTTTACCGCTGCTGGTCCCGCTGCCTCCGCCTCTGCCACTGCTCCAGCAGCCGGAGGATGGTGTCGCTCATCTGCCTGGGCGTGTAGGACTTCGGGAAATACTTCTGCAAGTCGCTGGTCTTGAACGCGACCTGCCCCAGGTCGTCCTTTTTCACCTCGTCCATGATGTTGCACATATCGTCCAGGGTGCAGCCGCCCTCCTGGCTCTTTTTCTTCATGCGCTGGGCCTGTGACAGGGATGGGGCCGCCTGCGCGTAGTCCATCGCCTCCAAAAATGACCGCTGCTCCTCCGGGTTCAGGTAGGACAGCTCCACGGCGGGGGTCATGGAGATTTTCTTCTCGTCCACCATGTCCAGCACTTCGGGGATCAGGTTCGTCAGGCGGATATAGCGGCGCACGGAGTCTTTGCTCGTGCCGGCCTGTTCCGCGATGATGTCCCTGGATTTTTTCCCGTCCAACTTGTGCGCGTTTTGCTCACAAGTTAGGTCCCGCCGCTCTCCCTGGTGCTTCATGGCCTCCAGTTTCATTTTGTAGGCCATAGCCCTCTCGCTGGGCAGGATGCTCTCCCTCTGGAGGTTGGAGTCCACCATCATAATGACGGCGGCGTCATCGTCTAAGTCCCGGACGATGACCGGGAGGGCGTCCAGCCCGGCCAGCTCCGCCGCGTGGT